>NZ_JBDTKA010000079.1:0-61504 GCF_039935575.1 Lapillicoccus sp. | reverse complement strand
ATCGGCACCACGTGCTGGGCTGATGTCGTGCCCGGTAGCCGGCCGACCGTCACCATGGCGATGATCCAGAACGCGTTCAACCTGACGCCGTGGTCGACGCCCCAGATCACCACCCAGCCTGCGGGGAACACCACGTTGGTCGGCCTCGACACCTTCTACAAGGTGAACTGGACGCCGGCTGGATTCCAGCCGGAGGAGATCGACGCGATCGACCCCGCACGGATGAACGGCTACCAGGTCGACGTGCGCGTCAAGCTCGACCACTTCACCTACCAGTTCGGCGACGGCAAAGCCTTCGGCCCCACCACCTCGACCGGGGGTGTCTACCCATCAGGCGACATCACCCACCAATATCTCAGCGGCGGCGCCTACCCCTCCAACGTCAACACGACGTTCGGCGGCGAGTTCCGCATCAACGGAGGCGACTGGGCCCCCATCCCCGACACGGTCACCGTGCCCGGACCAGCGACCACCGTCACCGTCCGAACCGCCGCCGCCCAGCTCGTCGACCACTGAGTTGACACTGATTCGACTACTGAGTCGACTACTGACACGCGAGACGCCAACGCCGCCACGCAGTGGTTGCCAGCCCCTCAGGAGGCCCGTCGAACTCGAGTGCCGCTGCCGGCGACAACCGCCGCCACGTTCCACTGACTCGTGCTGCCGGGTGCAAGGTATTCGCTGTGCCCCACTGACGGCAGTCCCGTCGAACCGTCTGGAAGGCGCTCACCTGAGGTACCCAGAAGGTCAACACCGGAGATCCGGTCCGGGTCGGGCCCGAACCAGCCCAGGTCGGCGACCAGGTCCTCGTCGGCTTCGAGGACATGCACCCTGGGCAGCGGTAGCCCCAGGCGATCGGTGGGTACGCCCAGACCCGGTGACCCCATGACCACGAGGTCGTCCACCGCAGTGTTTCCCCGCGCCACCGCCACCCCGGCTGTAGTTGATCCGTAGGAGTGACCGATGAGGGTGAGATGACGGCCGCCACCCACACTCGCGAGAAAAGCCGCCAGCGCAACGGAGCCGGCCTCCGCGCTCGAACGGAGCACGACCGAGTGTGAGGAGAGCAATGTGTCCGCCAACTGTGGTGCGTCATAACCCATCCAGGTCACCGTCGCGACATCGCCTCGGTCGCCCCACCCCATCGACTCGCGTCGCGCGAGTGTCGTCAGCTGCGTCGCGGCAGCGTCTGCACCGACAAGGTCGCGACCTGCGGTGGTCGTGAAACCGTCCACCAGCACCGCGACATGGTCGGCCCGGTCGAGGTCCCCGACGGACACCGCGACCTTCGCGTCGCGTCCGGACATGTCCACGAGCAGCAGCTGACGCACCTGGCCGTCGGTGGAGCCGAGAACCTGCCGGACAGCCTGGATGGCGGCCAGCTTGCTCACGACTTCGGTGTATTCGACCCGTCGGGCACCACCACCGAATGTGCCGATCGTGGCCGCTTCGGCCAACCCGGTCAGCAGACCGTCCGGACTTGGTCGCAGGGCGATCTCGCGGCCGACGAGCAACCGCTCCTCACGGTCGAGCAGTACTCGGTTGGCCTGGTCCCTGGCCCAGGCGGGCAGCCCATCGGTCGCCCCCACCAGGTTTGGGCACTCGGCTACTGCCTGAGCACGCTCGGCTGACGTGAGCTCGCCCCACCAGGCCACCACGTCGGCTGCGGCTGCGGCTGCGGGTGACGGCGACGACGAGCTCAGCGCGGTTCCTCGGCTCGGCGCCGTCAGCAGCATCACGGAAACCGGTGATGCCGCCCACTCGAGACCGACACCAACACCGACACAGGATGCGCCGACCGCGCTCCCATGGGTCGACGCAAGGTGGGCCATCGCGCGCGACAGCGCTGCGGCCAAGGTCACGTCGGCCTCCTGCGCCAGCTGCGACGCATGTCCCAACAGCGCTCTGACCTCGGCGGCGGCCGGTGACACGCCTGCGGGATCGATGACCTCGCCGTCAGGCGACACCACCAACCCGTGCGCGTGCGCCAACGAATCGGCCTGCTGCAGCGCCCGCTCCGTCGATGCCAATACGTCGACACTCAAGCCGAGAGCAGCCATCGCAACCCCCCAGGCTTCGTCGAGAGCGGCGAGGCGCGACACCGCGACGGTATGCCTCACGCTCGCTTCGGCGGCCGCCTCGCCGGTCCACCAGTCACCCCTGGGCTGGGCCTGAAGGAGATCAGCGTGGGCGTGCGCCAAGCCGCTGCGCGCGCGGACCGCGACAGCATGACCGGACTCGAGCGGCGCCGACCGCCACTGCCCGATCCCGAGCACACTGCCGCTCACCACTGATCGCCGAACGCCGCACGCGGCTCGTAGGACAACGATCGGACCATCAGCTCACCAGAAGTGTACGAACGAGATGCGGCCGTCAGGCGCTCGCTCTGGACGACAAGCTCTGCCCGTAGTCCTCCCGTCTCGGCAGCGAGAAGATGCGCGAGATTCGCTGCGACACGGGCACTTTGGCTGCCCGGCATACCGGCGGCGATCGCCGCCAACAGCTCCCTCGCGAGTTGCGGGGCAAGCGAGTCCCCCGCCATGAACGTCGGCCGCGCTAACGCGCTGACGTGCTCCTCGTCGACGACCAGTCTCAACGCTCCTCCTCGTTCGTCCTATGACGACGAGATTAGGAGCGCGTTGGCGACAGCCGCCGACGTTGTCCACAGCCTTCGGAGAGGCGAAACCACCAGGGCAACGCCAGAGCCTGCAGCAGACCCATACCTCCATCACGAACGCCGTCCACCCGGTGGGGTGGACGGCATCCGCCTCTGGTGAGGTCGGCGACCAGGGGGTCGAGGCCTGGCGCCGTCTGTGTCCGCCCTGCTCACGCCGGAACGTGCCTGAACGTGGAGCGGCAGCGGAAGTCTGGGTCAGCCGATGGTCGGGATCTGAAGCACCTGGCCCGCGTGGATCTCGCTCGAGCTCAGCCCGTTGGCCAGCTGGATCTGGGCGACGCCCTCGCGGATCGGCAGTGCGGGCAGCTCGCGGGCGGCAATCTGCGAGAGCGTCTGCCCCGGCACGACCGTCGCGATGTGATGACCAGCTGCTGCGGCCGTCAACGCGCCGAGCAGGGTCCACGTGATGGCGAGCGCGATGCTGGTGACGACGACCGTGCGGACCAGCCGGCCGGCTCGGGTCATCCGGACTGGAACCAGCGCCGGCGCGACGACCTCGGAACCGGTGGGCACCAGCTGCAGCCGCGGGCGACCATGGACGATCGGCGCCTCGAGGCCACCGAGTGACTCGACGTCCCAGGCAAGTGCTGCGCTCATGTTGACCTCCGTTGGGGTGGATGAACGACGGGCGACTGGCCCCGACCGGGTCGGGGTCGAACGTCTGTGCGATCGAACCTCTGTGCGATTTGTAGCACGGTTGTTCGAGAAAGTCGAGACACGCCTCGAACAGGTGTTTGGCACTGACGTTCGAACCTCATAGGCTGTCTGCATGGGATGTAGTCCAGCATTGGCCACCGACAGGCCAGTTGACCTGCGACGATTCCCTCACGCGAACACGACGAGGAAGTGGTGAACATGGCCGACGTCCATGAGATGCCTGACCTCGGTCCCGAGGGCAAGCTCGGGTCCGGGCTCACGGTTCGACAGCGCCGGGTGCTCGAGGTGATCCGAAACTCGGTCGACCGGCGCGGATACCCGCCCAGCCTGCGCGAGATCGGTGAGTGGGTGGGGCTGACCAGCCCGAGCAGCGTCGCGCACCAGCTCGCTGCCCTCGAGCGCAAGGGATATCTGCGCCGCGACCCCAACCGCCCTCGGGCGATCGAGATCGTCTCACCCGACACCGAGCCCGACGCTCGCGGTTACCGCGCGGGCGACAGCCACGCCAGCGAGATCAACACCACCCTCTACGACGAGACCGGTGCCGGCGACGCGCGGCCGGAACCGTCCTACGTCCCGGTGGTCGGACGGATCGCAGCCGGCGGTCCGATCCTGGCCGACGAGGTCATCGAGGACGTGTTCCCACTTCCCCGCCAGATCGTCGGCGAGGGGTCGCTGTTCCTGCTCAAAGTCGTCGGCGACTCGATGATCGACGCGGCGATCTGCAACGGAGACTGGGTGGTCGTTCGCCAGCAGCCCACCGCCGACAACGGTGACATCGTGGCGGCGATGCTCGACAACGAGGCCACGGTGAAGACCTTCAAGCGGCGCGACGGCCACGTGTGGCTGATGCCGCACAACGCGGACTACTCCCCCATCGACGGCGACGATGCGACCATCCTGGGCAAGGTGACCGCCGTCCTGCGGCGCATCTGAGGGTTTGACACACGCACCTGGGCGACCGGCATGCCGGCCGTTGGCCCATCGGTGCTCAGGCCGGCAACGCTCAGGCGGCCTCGCGGATCAGCCGAGCGACAACTGGGCGACGAGGTCGTGCAGCGTCTCACCGAGCGGAGCGTGCAGACGCAGCGTGGCTTCCGGGTCGCCTCGGCTCGCACTCGCGGTGACGATGGCGACCGGTATGCCGCCGCGCGCGGCCCGCCGAACGAAGCGGTAACCGCTCATCACCGCGAGCGACGAGCCGAGCACCAGAAGGGAGCGAGCGCTCTCCACGAGCGAGAAGCAGCGCTCCACAGTCGGTTTGGGGACGGACTCACCGAAGAAGACGACGTCGGGCTTGAGGGTGTCGGCGCGGCAGACCAGACAGCACGGCAGGTGGAATCGGTCGGTGACCTCGTCGTCCAGCACGATGTCGCCGTCCGGCCTGATCTGGCTCGAGACGCGCGAACCGTCCGCGGCCAGGCCCAGAGCCCGCTCGGTGAAGCCGGGGTTGGCTGCGCGCAGCCGCTCGTGCAGCTCCTCGCGCCCACTCAGGTCGCCGCAGGTCAGGCAGACGACGCGGTCCAGGCTGCCGTGCAGCTCCACGACGTCCGTCGCTCCGCTGGCCTGGTGGAGGCCGTCGACGTTCTGCGTGATGAGGCCGTCCAGCAGCCCACCCCGCTGCAGGACAGTCACCGCGCGATGACCGTCATTGGGTTCCGCCCTGGAGAACCGTTGCCACCCGATGTGGCTACGTGCCCAGTAGCGGCGACGGGCGTCGCTGGAGCCGGCGAACTCGGCATACTGCATCGGCGTCACCCGCCGGGTGCCGTCCGGGCCGCGATAGTCGGGGATGCCCGACTCGGTGGACAGACCCGCCCCCGTGAGAACGAGGACGCCGCCCTGGCGTACCAGATCGAACAACCCCTGTCGCGGCGCCTCGGAGACTCCCTGCTGACCGGCGCCCCCCGACCGACCCGAGGCAGGTGCGCTGGTCATGTGACCAGTATGTGTCTCAGCCGGCCGCAGAACAGCAGGTGATGGAGTGGCTGGCTTCGATAACCGCTCGTTATAGAATGTGGTCATGATCGACGCCGCCGGCCTGCGGGTCATGAAAGCCATCGCCGACGAGGGCAGTTTTACCGGAGCCGCCGTCGCGCTCGGATTCTCGCAGCCCGCCGTCTCACAGATGGTGCGGCGTCTCGAGCAACGCACTGGCACCGTGCTCGTCGAGCGGTTCGGTCGCAACGTCCGCCTCACCGAGGCAGGCGAGGTGCTGGCCAGACACGCCGTCGGCGTCCTGGCGGCCCTCGACGCCGCCGAGGAGGAGGTCGCCGCGATTGCTGGACTGCGTGCCGGTCGGGTGCGCCTGATGGCCTTCCCGTCCTCGTCCGCGTCGCTGGTCCCGCGGGCGCTGGCCCTGGTCAAGGAGCGTTTTCCCGACATCAGTGTGACATTCAGCGAAGGCGAACCGCCGGAGTCCCTGGCCGCACTGCGGGCCGGTGAGTGCGACATCGCGGTGGCCTTCGCCTACGAGGGCACCGATATCGGGCGTGGCGAGGACCTCGACTACTTCGTCACCCACCACCTGCTCGACGACGAGGTGCGGCTGGCCGTACCCCTGGGTCATCCACTCGCCGACCGCCAGCAGGTCGACCTCTCAGAGTTCGCCGACGAGGAGTGGATCGCCGGGTGTCCCCGCTGTCGCGGCCACCTGCTGGCGCTGACCCGTCAGGCCGGCTTCAGCCCGACGGTCTCATTCGAGACCGAGGACTACATCGCCGTCCTCGGGCTGGTCAGCTCCGGGCTCGGAGTCGCGTTGGTTCCCGACCTGATCCTGGCAGCGGCCCACACCACCGACGTCGCCACCCTGTCTCTGCGACCGGCTTCGCGGCGAGAGATCCACGCCGTGACGACCAAGGATCTGCAACGGGTCCCGGCGGTGAAGGCCACGCTCGACGCCCTCACCGACAGCGCACGGCACCAGTCGTTCGCGCCGGCCTGATGCTGCTGGACCTCCCAGACGGGCGGCAGCTGGACGTCCTCGTGTCCGGGCCCGACCACGCGGTCCCCTTCGTCTTCCACCACGGGACGCCGGGTTCCGTCCTCCAGACGAGGGTCATGCGCGCGGCGACGCTCGAGCACGGTATGCGTCTGGTCACGTTCGCCCGTCCCGGGTACGGGGCGTCGTCACGTCTGCCTGGACGGCGGGTCGTGGATGTCGCCGCCGATGTGGAGATCGTCCTCGACCACCTCGGTGCCGAACGCGCGGTCGTCGCAGGTTGGTCGGGAGGAGGTCCGCATGCGCTGGCAACCTCAGCCCGGCTCACCGACCGGGTCGCCGCGACCGTGCTGATCGCCTCGGTGGCCCCGTGCGGCGACGCGGGGATTCCTTGGGACGTCTGGCTGTTGGGGATGGGCGACGACAACCTGGACGAGTTCGGTTGTGCCGCACGGGGTGAGGAGCCGTTGCGGGCGTACCTCGACGGACAGGCCGCCGACCTGCGCGAAGCCGACCCGCATCAGATCATGGCGAACATGGCATCCCTCCTTCCTCCCGTCGACCGCGCTGCTCTCACCGACGAGTTCGGTGACGAGCTCGCGGCGGCCTTCCACGAGGGTCTGCGCAACGGGGTGGACGGCTGGCTCGACGACGATCTGGCCTTCGTCGAAGACTGGGGTTTCGACCTCGACGAGGGGACGGTCCCGACCTACGTCTGGCAGGGGTCGGCAGACCTCATGGTCCCCTTCGCCCACGGACAATGGCTGAGCGAGCGCCTCCCGAGGGCGATCCCCCACCTAGAAGTCGGCGAAGGGCATCTGTCGATCGCCATCGACGCCCTCGACCGGATGCTCGACGAGGCCGTCACCCACATCTGACCAGTCAGCGCTGCGTGGCGACTTCGACGGCGGCTTGCGCGCTCGTCCTCTCCACCGCCACGTCACCGTCCTGGTCGGTCCGAAACACTCGGTAACCGTCGGCCACCAGGGTGGCCACTGTCGACGGTGCCGGGTGCCCGTAGTCGTTGTCGCGACCGACGCTGATCACTGCCACCGGCGCGCGGACCAGTTCGAGCAGCGCGTCGTCGCGGTTCGCGGACCCGTGATGGGCGACCTTGACGAGGTCGAAGGGGGGCACCGGCGGCCCGGCCCCGGCGAGGGCCTGCTGCATCTCCAGGAGCACCGCGTGCGCAGCCTCCCGTTCGACGTCCCCGAGGAGCAGCAGGTGCAGCCCGGCGACGTCGATCGAGAGCACAAGCGATGCGTTGTTGGGGACCGATCCGGCGTGGATCACGCGCTCGGGCCACCAGACGTGGGCGGCGATGCCGTCCCAGGCCAGGTCGTCTCCAGCGTACGCCGGAGTGACCGGCACCGCTGCGGCAGCAGCCCACGACTGCACCTCCTGCGCCTGGAAGGGTGGGTCGCGGACGGGAGTGGTGATCACCTGCCGGACCACTCGACCTCGCAGGACGCCTGGGAGCCCGTCGACGTGGTCAGCGTGGAAGTGGGTGAGGACGACGGCGTCGACGACCTCGACGTGCAGGCGGGACAGGCAGGCATCGACCAGGGTCGGGTCCGGTCCAGCATCGACGACGACTGCCCGTCCCGGTCCCGACGACAGAACCAGTGCGTCGCCCTGTCCCACATCGCAGGCGACGAACTGCCAGCCGGGCAGCGGCCAGGTCATCAGATGGGTAGGGAGCACGGCTCCGACGCCCAGCACCCCCACGGCGGCGACCACGACCGGTGCCCGGCGGGCGCGGTGCACCAGCCACGGCCCGGAGAGCAGGATCCCCCCGCTGAGCGCGGCGAGCAGGGCCGCACCCCACCAGGTGGCCGGCCATGGCAGTACCGCAAGCGGTGCGTCGGCGCCGGTGCGAGCGACCCAGGCGATACCCAGCGTGGGGAGGGCCGCCAGCCAGCCCAGCCAGGTGGCTCCCCACAGCCAGACCACGGACGTCAGCGCTGTCGCGACGCCGATCACGGTCGCAGGCGCGACGAGCGGTGCAGCCGCGAGGTTCGCGAATACTCCCACCACCGACACCGAGCCCTGGAGAAGCACGATCACCGGCGCGCACATGAGCTGGGCGGCACACGGGACGGCGAGGGCGGTACCCCAGGAGCGGATCCGAGCCGGTAGGAACCGGCCGATGACGGCGCCCCAGCTGGAGGCGAAGAGCAACAGGCCGAGCGTGGCCAGAGAGGAAAGGACGAACCCGGCGGACCGGGCCAGCCACGGGTCCCAGCACAGGAGCGCGAGGATGGCGGCCGCCAACGCCGGTATGCCTGCTCGTCGCCTCGACGTCCCCATCCCCAACAGTCCGACCGCCCCCATGGCGGCCGCTCTGAGAACACTCGGCTCGGGCCGCACGAGGACGACGAACGCGACCAGTAGCCCGGCCGCGACGACAGGACGCCATCGACGACGCAGACCCAGCAGGCGGCACAGCGCCAACGCCGCCGCAAGGACGATCGCGACGTTGGAGCCACTGACGGCGGACAGATGGGTCATCCCCGTCACCAGCATCGCGTCGTCGAGCTCGGCGGGCGTTCGCGAGGTATCGCCGATCACCAGACCGGGCAAGAGGCCGCGGGCATCGGCGGGGAGCGAGTCGGTCGCGGTGGCGAAGCGTTCCCGCACGGTCGCAGCCACGCCCTCCACCCGGCCCGCATCGGCGAGGACCCTCGGCGACCCACGCGCCGTGAGTACCGCCGCGACGTCGTCGGCCGGGTCGTCAGTGGGCGCCAGGCGACCACCCACCTCTACCTCGTCGTGCCAGCCCACGGCCAGCCACGACCGGTCGCCGAACACCAGCACCGGGGTGTGGACCGCGGCGACGAAACCACGTCCGGTGACCCGTTCCAGGTCGAGGGTCACAAGGACCATCGGGTCGCTCTCGGGCCTACCGGACGGTGGGGCGAGCGCCCGGGGGTCGGACGCTACCCGCGCAACCACCGTCACCGTGGCTTGTTCGCGAGCGAGGTCGAGAACGGGTCCGGCGTCGCGAACCGCCCGTTGAGCGGACAGGGCCACGAGCGCGACGGTGGTCGCCACGAGACACAGCAGGACCAGGGTGAGCCACGCCGAAGGCTCACGAGCACTGCGCCGCCGCTGCCGCCACCAGAGGGAGAGGGCGGCCGTGAGCATCGCGCAGACACCGGCCCCGGCCGCAGTCGTCGACGGACCTGACCCGAGCAGGGCGGCCACGAGCGCCCAGGCCAGAACTGCGGGCAGGAGGAGTCGAAGGTCGGCGAGCCGATGGACGGTCCTGTCGGCCGGAGGCGCAGAGAGGGGGTTTTCGGCTGGGATGGCGGCTGGGGTGGCGGGGGGAGCTGCGGCAAAGGCCGCGGGACGTCCGGGGACGCCTTCGGGACGAGCGTTCGGACCACCAGTGCCACCCGCCGCCGCGTTGCTCACACGCGTACGCGTAGCCGCAGCTGCTCCAGGAGCTTGTCGCCGATGCCGCTCACCTCGCCCAGCTCGTCGACCGTGCTGAAACGGCCGTGCTGCCGCCGCCAGTCGAATATCCGCTGGGCAAGCACCGGTCCGACACCGGGGAGGCCGTCCAGCGCGCCCACGTCGGCAGTGTTGAGGTCGACCACTGCAGCAACGCCGTTGGAGCTGCCGGCGGTTCCGGATCCGCCGCCCACTCCTGTGGCCCCAACCGGACCGAGGGTCTGGGGAGGGTTCTCACCGGGTCGTGGGACGAACACCTGCTCGCCGTCGGACACCGCCCGGGCGAGGTTGAGCCGGCGCAGGTCCGCCTCGGGTAGCGCACCGCCCGCCGCAGTGAGGACGTCGACGACCCGGGACCCGTCGTCGACCGAGACGATGCCCGGATGGGCCACCTGCCCCACGACGTCGACAACCAGCCTGCGCGACTGTGTCGCACCCGTCGCGGTCGCAGCCGGACCAGTGCCGCTGGTCGCGAAGGCCGCGGGCACGCTTCTCGCGCCGGAAGCCCTGCTGGCGTCCGCAGCTCCCGACCGGGGCACTGCCTGTGGCGTGGAGCTCTGCTCTGCCCAGGCCACGCGCACGGCGAAAACCGCCACGGCGCACACGAGCACCACGGTGAAGGCGATAACGGCCCGCCAGGACACCCGCAGCCGGGCTCCCCGCAGGATCGCCGGCAGCGTCACGATGCGGGGTCGGTCGGCTGCCGTTCGGCGATGTCGCCCACCGGTGTCACGGGCGTCGCCGGTGCCACGGCCGCGGGCCGCGCCTGCCGCGCGGCCCTCGTCCCCTCCCGCCTCTGCGCTTGCGTCGGGACCTCCCGAGAACCACGCCTCGTCCTCGTCGGCGTCAGTGAGCTCGGGAAGGTCCCACCCGTGCGGCACCCAGCCGCGCGACGCTTCCGCCTCGGCCTGACGCGAGCGACGCTCGGTCGGTCCGGGCGAGCGCGACCGGGCCAGCAACGCCCGCACGCGGGTGAGGTCGGGCTCCGGTGGTGGGTGACGCGGCATACGACGACGGTAAGAAGCAGATCCGTGCCGGTCGAACCGCCGGACGGGCCCTGTGGATCATGGGACGAACGGTCCGGGGGGTGTGGAGATCAGGGAAGGGCGGGCGACCCGGTCAGGGCCGGGGCCGTGGCGAGGCCACAGCCGCCAGCGTGCCCGGACCCGCATGCGAGCCGACAACAGCCCCGAGCTCGGCCACGACCACCTCACCGACACCCGGAACCCGCTCGCGCAGCGTCTGCGCCAGAGCTTCGGCGCGTACCTGTGCGTCGAGGTGCTGCACCGCGATGTCGACCTGCCCACCGCTCGCGATCACGTCGTTCGCGGCGGAGGAGATCAGCTCGGTGACCCGGGCGAGTGCTCGGCTCGCGGTGCGCACCTTCTCGAGTGGCCGGATGGTCCCGTCGACCAGGGTGAGGATGGGCTTGATCGAGAAGGCCGACCCGACCAGCGCCGACGCCGCCGCGATACGGCCGCCGCGTCGCAGGTACTCTAGCGTGTCGACGTAGAAGGCCACCTTCGCGGCGGCTGCGCGAGTCCGGGCGATCCTCGCGATGGTTGCGGGATCCGCCCCGGAGGCTGCTGCCTCGGCTGCGGAGAGGACCGCAAAGCCCATCGCCATACCGAGCGACCTCGAGTCGACGACGTCCACCGGCACGGGAGAGTCGGCCGCCGCCAGCCGGGCCGACTCACACGTCCCCGACATCGCCGAGGAGATGTGGATCGACACGATGTGCGAGGCCCCAGAGGCGGCTGCCGCCTCGTAGGCGTCGAGGAACGCCTGAGGCGGCGGCCGCGACGTGCTCAGCGGCGTGAAGGTGCGCAACGCAGCCGACAGGTCCTCGACGGTCACGTCGACCCCTTCACGATGCTGCTTACCGCCCATGACGATGTGCAGCGGAACCACCGTGATCGGAACAGAGCCGCTGCGGACCAGCTCCGCCGGCAGGTATGCCGTGGAGTCGGTGACGATGGCAACGTTCACCTGAGCCACGCTAGCGCCTCGCCAGGTCACAGCTCCCGTCAGACCGGAACCACGTTGACCAAGCGAGGAGCCCGCACGATCACGGTGCGGACACCGCCGGGCGTTGCAGCCACGACCTTGTCCCGCGCCAGCACCAGGTCACGTAGTGCTGACTCGTCGATGTCGGAAGGGACCTCGACCCGGTCCCGGACCTTGCCTCGGATCTGGATGACGCAGGTCACCTCCTCCTCCACGAGCAGGTCCGGGTCGGCGACCGGGAACGGCCAGTGCGAGACGCCGGTGTCGTGGCCGAGCCGTGCCCACAGCTCCTCTGCGATGTGCGGGGCGACCGGCGCGACCATGAGCACGAGCGCCTCCACGGCCTCGCGTGGGACCGCATCGAGCTTCGTCAGGTGGTTGTTCAGCTCGATCAGCTTGGCGATCGCCGTGTTGAACCGCAGGTGCTCGTAGTCCTCACGTACCCCGGCGATGGTGCGATGCACCGTCACTCTCGTCGTCACCGCGGGAACTGCGTCGTCAACGCGGACTGATCCGGTCGACTCGTCGATCACGTTGCGCCACAACCGCTGCAGGAACCGTTGGCTCCCGACGACGGCCCGTGTCTCCCATGGCCGGCCCAGATCCAACGGACCCATCGACATCTCGTAGACCCGGAACGTGTCCGCGCCGTAGGCGGCATACATGTCGTCCGGGCTGACGGAGTTCTTCAGCGACTTGCCGATCTTGCCGTACTCGCGGTTGACCGGGTCGCCCTGCCAGCGGAAGGTCGGCTCCCGCCCGTGCGTCCCGGGGACCTCCTCCACCTCCTCGGCGGGCACGTACTGGCCGCGGGAGTCGGTGTAGGCGTATGCCTGGATCATCCCTTGCGAGTAGTACCTGCGGAACGGCTCCTCGCTCGAGACGTAACCCAGGTCGAACAGCACCTTGTGCCAGAAGCGCGCGTAGAGGAGGTGCAGCACGGCGTGCTCGACGCCACCGATGTAGAGATCGACACCGCCCGGGTCGACCGTGCCCGCGGGGGCGCCCGTCACCGGCGTCGGGTAGGCCCCCAGCCAGTAACGTTCATTCTCCGGGTCGCAGAATGTCTCGTGGTTGGCTGGGTCGAGGTAACGCAGGTAATACCAACAGGATCCGGCCCAGTTGGGCATCGTGTTGGTCTCCCTGCGATAGGTGCGCACCCCGCTGCCGGCGCCCAGGTCGAGCTCGACCTCGACCCATTCCGGCACCCGGGACAAGGGCGGCTCAGGCATACTCTGCGCGTCCTCAGGGTCGTAGGTCTTCGGCGTGTAGTCCGGAACCTCGGGCAACGTCAACGGCAGCATCGAGTCGGGCAGCCGATGTGGCGTGCCGGCCTCGTCGAAGACGATCGGGAACGGCTCCCCCCAGTACCGCTGGCGGCTGAATAGCCAGTCCCGCAACCGGAAGTTGACCGTCCCACGCCCGATCCCGTGGTCCTGCAGGTAGCCGATGATCACGGCCTTGGCCTCGGATACCCCGAGCCCGTCGAGGGAGATGTCCTCGTTGGCCGAGTTGATCGCCGGGCCGTCACCGGTGAAGGCCTCGCTCTCGGGGTGGTTCTCGCTCGGCTGCACCGTGCGGACGACAGGCAGGTCGTACGCCACCGCGTACGCCCAGTCGCGCTCGTCCTGGCCCGGCACGGCCATGATCGCGCCGGTGCCGTACCCCATCAAGACGTAGTCGGCGACGAACACCGGAATGGGCTGTCCCGTCAACGGGTTCGTTGCGAACGCGCCGGTGAAGACACCGGTCTTGGACCGGTCGTCCATCTGTCGATCCACCTCGCTCTTGCGCGAGGTCGACAGCCGGTATGCCGCGACGGCCTCACGGGGAGAGGCGGCGGCCACCCGGTCCGAGCCCTTCCAGACCTCCTTGGTTCCCTCCGGCCATCCATCGGTCGGGACGATCTCGTCGACAATTGGGTGCTCCGGCGCCAGGACCATGAACGTGGCACCGAACACCGTGTCCGGCCTCGTGGTAAAGACCTCGATCCCCGAGTTGGTCCCCGAGGCGGAGCCGCGCGCGGTCGGTGCCGGGAAGACGACTCGCGCACCGTTCGACCGCCCGATCCAGTTGCGCTGGATGACTTTCACGTTCTCCGGCCAGTCGACCCGGTCCAGGTCGTCCGCGAGGCGGTCGGCATACGCAGTGATCCGCATCATCCACTGACGCAGGTTGCGCCGGAACACGGGGAAGTTGCCGCGTTCCGAGCGACCCTCGTTGGTGACCTCCTCGTTGGACAGCACGGTCCCCAACCCGGGGCACCAGTTCACCGACGCCTCGGAGGTGTAGGCCAGGCGGAACTCCCCCAACACTGCCTCTCGCTCGGCGCCGCTGAGGTCGGACCAGGCCCCACCGTCTGCACCTGGGACGGCGCGCGCACCAGATATGAACTCGGCTTCGAGCTCCGCGATCGGCCGGGCCGCTCCGCGTTGTCCGTCGGGTCGGACGGCCTGCGAGTCGTACCAGGAGTCGTAGATCTTCAGGAAGATCCACTGCGTCCATCGGTAGTAGTCCTCGTCGAACGTCGCATAGCTGCGCCGGTCGTCGAACCCCAGCCCGAGCCGCCGCAGCTGGCGACGCATCACGACCATGTTTGCCTCGGTCGTTTTGCGCGGGTGCTGGCCGGTCTGCACGGCATACTGCTCCGCCGGCAGCCCGAACGCGTCATACCCCAGGCAGTGCATGACGTTGCGCCCGAGCATCCGGTGGAACCGTGAGTAGACGTCGGTCCCGATGTAACCCAACGGATGACCGACGTGCAGACCCGCACCGCTCGGGTACGGGAACATATCGAGCACCACGAGCTTCTCGCCCAGCTCGGCGACCTTGTCAGGCTCGGCCCACGGGCCTGCCGGGTTCGGTGCGTGGAACGTCCCGCGCTCCTCCCACCGGTCCTGCCAGGCCTGCTCGATCTCGCCGGCCAGGATCGCCGTGTAGCGGAACGCCGTGCCGCTCGGGTCACCGGTCCCGCTTGTCGTCTCGCTGCTCATCTAGGTCTGCCTGCTCTTCTGCTCGGTCATGGGGTCTCCTGCTCCGGACATGGAAAAGCCCCTCGCACAGGAGGGGCGCCGCGCTGCGTGGAGGTCAGCGCGGCTGGAGAAGGAGGAGCTGCCGGGTCATGTTCGACAGGCTACCGCAGCCCACCTCGAGCCGATCAGGCCACGAGGTCGGGCCTCAGCAACCCGACGGTGAGCAGACCGAGCGCCAGGTGGTAGGTCACCATCACGACCAGGGCACTTCCTCGGAAGTCCCTCCCGAAGCGCGAGGACGCCAGTGTCGCGTCGCTGACGATGAACAGCGACGCCCCCACCGCGACCAGCAGATGCCCGGACCACCAGGCGACGCATCCGACCGCACCAATGACCAACCCGTATGCCAGTGGGGGCACCCCTTCGACCGGGTCGCGGCGGGCCAGCGGGACCAGCGCGACCGAGACCACCGCCAGCACCAGCAGCACCGTGATGACCACGCCGACCCAGAACGGCTGGCGATGGGACATCGTCAACACCGACCCCGCGAAGGCGACCTGCGCGCAGAGGAAGCTGACCAGACCGATGCCCAGCAACCGGTCGGACCGACGGAGCAGAAGCACATCACCGAGCAGACAGAAGCCGAGCGCCACCAGCAGCCACCGTCCGCTCGTCGTGAGGTCGGCGTGCAACAGCCACGCGAACGCGGCCAGAAACGTCGGCACCGCAGGCCCCGCGACCTGTTCGACCTCGCGAAGGCCACGCCCGACGACGCACCAGTCGACCGCGGCGGCCGCCGCCGTGACCGCCAGCAGAAGCCAGGCATACGTGTTCACGGCCGAACTGTGACAGAACCGCAGCGTCACCAACTCACGGCTCGCCTGGGGCTCGGGCCCGTATGCTTCGAGAATGGAGGCCAGCGAGCACACCGTGACCGATGCCGACACCGCGGTCCGACTGGGAAGCGGCGACATGCCGGTGCTCGCGACACCTCGCCTGATCAACTGGATCGAGCGTGCTGCGTTCGCAGCGGCGGCCGAGAGCCTGGACGATGACCACACGACGGTCGGGGTGATGGTGAAAGTCGAGCACATCAAGCCGGCGCCGGTGGGGACCACGGTGCGGGTCACGAGCTCCCGGCCGGTGAGCGACGGACGCAGGTTGATCTTCCACGTCCGGGTCCTCGACGACCACGGCGACGAGGTCGCCGTCGGCGAGTTCCAGCGTGCTGTCGTGGACCGGGCCCGCTTCCTCGCCAAGGTCGGCCTGGCACCCGAGGCTTCGTCGGACGCCGGCTGACCGGCTGATCCCGGCATATCCGGCCGTTTTCAGCGAGGTCGAGGCCGGTTACCGGGAGGTCCCCTGCGCTACCGAACCTTGCAGCTGGCGTTGGAAGATGATGTAGACGACGAGGACCGGCAGGACGGTGATGACGACGGCCGCGAACAGCGCCCCGTAGTCCACGGAGTAGCCGGCTTGTGAGGCGAACGATGCCATCCGTTGCGAGAGCACGTATTTCGCCTCGTTGGAGTTCAGGGCCACCGGCAGCAGGAACTGGTTCCAGAGCCCGAGGAAGTTGAAGATCGCCACCGAGGCGAGACCGGGTCTGGCCATCGGCAGCATCACCTGGAAGAAGGTCCGCCACTCCCCTGCCCCGTCGAGCTCGGCCGCCTCGTAGATCTCGTCGGGGAGCGCCTTGAAGAACGCGAACAGGAAGAAGACCGTGAACGGCAGGGCGAAGGAGACGTAGGTGACGATCAGGCCCTGATAAGTGTTGAGGACGTTGAGGCTTCGCAGGATGAAGAACAACGGGACGATCGCGAGGAAGACCGGGAAGGTCAGTCCGGCGAGCATCGCATAGTAGATGGCCCGGTTCCCGAAGAACTCGAACCGCGCCAACACGTAGGCGCACATCGCTCCGAGCACCATCACGATCGTCAGCGAGAAGCCCACGACGATGATCGTGTTGATGTAGGACTGACCGATCCCAGCCGTGTCCCACGCAGACGAGTAGTTCGAGAACGTCAGGCTGGACGGCAGGCCGAAGGGCGACCCGAGGATCTCCGTGGTCGTCTTGAAGGACGACAGCACCGTCCAGAGCAGCGGCAGGATCACGACGATCGACCACAGGATCAGCACTGCGTGTGAGAGCGCCGTGGCAGGACCGGTTCCTCTCTGGGCCCCGGCGGGGCTGCGGTCGACCGGCGCCGTCTGCTGCCAGGCGGTGTCAGCAGTATCGGCGCTCATACCTGGCCTCCCGAGTCGCGGCCGCCAGTCACCCGGTTGACGCCGAAGACGATCGCGGCGAACAGCAACGTGACGAGCGCCATCACGACGCCCATCGCGGTGGCATACCCGAACTGCCCCTTGGTGAAGGCAGTGTTGAACAGCTCTTGGGGCATGACCAGGGTGCTGTTGTTGGGTCCGCCGAACGGGTTGAGCGCTTGCATGTAGACGAACGCGTCGAGCGCGGCGATGCCGAGATAGATGTATGCCGTCTGCACGGTGTCGCGGATCAGCGGGATGGTGACCGACCAGATCGTCCGGAGCCGGCCGGCACCGTCGAGCCGCGCTGCCTCGTAGATCTCGGCGGGCACGCCCTTGATGGCCGCGACGAACAGCACCGTGTAGAACCCGACGAAGCTCCAGATGATGACGAACATCGTCGCGGGCATGGCGGTGGCGACGTTGCCGAGCCACGCGAACGAGGCGAACTGTTTGAGACCGATCCCCGTGAGCATCCCGTTCAGCATCCCGGCCGACGGGTCGTACACCTGCGCCCAGATGATGCCGATGACGATGGCCGGAACGGTGTAGGGAAAGAACGAGACCACCCGGTAGAAGCCCGAACCGCGAAGCCCCCGGACATTGCCGCTCGCGGACCCGGCCACCGTGACCAGGCTGGCGAACAACAGCGAGAGCGCGATCGTCACGAACGGGACGACGATGGCCAACAGGATGTTGTTGAGTACCGACCGACGGAACGCGTCGTCGGAGAGCAGCTTCTGATAGTTGGCGAACCCGATGAAGTTCATCGTGGGCGTGAAGCCGGACCAGTCGGTCATCCCGAAGTAGAGCGCCTGCACGAACGGCGAGATGACGAACACGATGAACAGCGCCACCGGCACACCGAGGAAGACCACCATGAAGCTGACCCGGTCGAACGTCAGACGGCGCCGCCGCCGGACCCTGCCCCCCAAGGGGGCAGAGCCCGGTCCAGCCGACGCAACCGGCGCGGTCACGGTGCGACCGTCCCGGTCATGCGAAGGTGCCGGCCATCAGGAGGTGACCGTCTGCTTCTTGATCGAGGAGTCGCCCCGGACCCGATCGGAGATCTGCTGCAACCCCGTGGTCAGGCCGGCCACGTCCGTGCCACCGGACAGGAACGAGTTCCAGACGACGAGCTGCTCCTTGTTGATGCCATAGAGGTCGACGAACTGGTAGTTGAAGACGTTCTTGCCGGCAGCATCCAGCATCTTCGACTGGGACACCAGGGCGCTCGAGCCGAACCCGTCGGCCGGAACCAGACCCTTGACGATGGTCGGCGCCAGCCGCGTCTTCGCGAAGTTCGTCGCCGCATCCTTGGACAGCATCGCCCGCAGCACCTCCTTCGCCCCCGCCGCGTTCTTGCCCGCCGAGGGGATGATGAACGGCTCGCCGGCGGCACTGCGCAGCGACTCGTACGCCATCTTCGGGCTCGCCGTCACGGTCATCTCCGGGATGCCGGTCATCTTGAAGTCGGTCTTGGTGGCCTTCTTCATCTCGTTCTCGATCCACGAGCCCGACGGGTAGAGCAACGCCTGCTGGTCGTTGCTCCACTGCGCCTGCGCCGCGGTGAACTGGGTCCCCGCACCACCGGGCACGAAGTAGCCCGCCGCCACACAGTCGTGCATCGCGGTGAACACCGACTGCATCGCCGGCTGCGACCAGCAGTTCGGCTCGAGGTTCTCCAACGCGATCCGCACCTCCGGACCGCCCTCCTTGATGGCCGAGTCCATCGCCAAGGTCGAGTAGTAGGTCGCGGCCTCCTTGCCCCATACAAACAGGTACTTACCTTTGGCTTTCGCCTTCGCGCCGAGGTCCTTCGCCTCGTCCCACGTCTTCGGCGGCGTCCACCCGTTCGCGTCGAACAGGCTCTGCGAGTACCAGATCGCGTAGATCGTCAACACGTAGTTCAACGCGACGAACTTGCCACTGAACGTCCCCGGCTCCTTCACCCCGTCGTACAACGTCGACGAGATCGGCTGCCCCTCCAGGTTGTTCGCCGCCAACACATCGTCCAACGGCGTCAGCTGGTCGAGGATGGTGTTGAAGCCGATCGACCCCGCACCCGAGTTGTCGATCAGGTCCGGCGGGTTCCCACCGACGAACCGCGGCTGCAGCTGCTGGGCGATCTGCGTCGACGGCGAGACCTTCACCGTCACACCGCTCTGTTCCTTCTGGACGATGTCGGCCGCGAACGTCACATAGTCATAGCCATAGCCGCCATTAAAGATCACCGCGTCGACGGTGGATCCCGAGGCGACTCCGAACGGGTTGTTCGCCGAGCCGGCCGCCGTGGTCGCGGCCCCTCCGCCGGTGCTGGTGGTCGTGCCGGAGGAGGCGCACGAGGCAAGCGCTCCGCCGAGGGGCACGAGAGCGGTGGCGGCGAGCGCGCCGCGCATGAAGGTGCGTCTGTCCAGGGCCCTCGAAGCGAGGCCCTCCGCACCGAGGCGGGTCGAGCGTGAAGCCGGGTCAAGAGGCGTGCTGTCGCTGGTCATCGTGGGAGTCAGCCTTTCGGGGGGTGGGATGGTGCAGTGCTGCTGAAAGGTGTGCGGGTACGGGTCGAGGACCTAGGCGGAGCGCCGGATCCGATCGCCGTAACGTGCCTCGAGGACATGGTTGTGCTCGTCACCTCCCGGGATGTTGGCGGAGATGTAGACAGGTGGTGTCGCACCAGTCTCCGCGATGCGTGTGGCGGCGCCGATGGTGAGGAGCTGGGCGATGTAGGCGGCGGTCATCGACGAGACGGCGCCGACCCCGATGCCGGACGGCAGCTCGATCGTGGTGTCTCCGTATGGCGCTCGGTTGTCGATAGTGACGTCGGCGATCTCGCTCAGGCGGAGGCCGCTCGGGTGCTTGGGGGTGACGGCGTTCGTGTGCTCGAGGCTGGTGACGGCGATGACGCGGTGCCCGTCGGCCTTGGCGCGCAGGGCAACCCCGACGATCGACCCGTTCACGCCGGAGTTGGAGGCGATCAGGAAGACGTCGGCGGGGTCGATGACCGAGAGTGCGAACAGCTCGTCGACGACCGTGGCATCGCGCTCGAGGCCGCCCCCGCTCAGCTGGGACGCTTCGCGCGAACCTCGCACCACCACGTCGCGCAGGGCGATCTGGCTGGTCGGGACAAAGCCACCCGCCCGACCTGCGACCTCCATCGCGAATGCCTGGGAGTGGCCGGTGCCGAACGCCTGCAGGACACCACCGCTCTCGAGGCCCGCCACGACAAGGTCGATGGCGGGGTCGAACGCGCCGCTGGCAGCATCGTCGGCGATCGCCTGCAGCCGGGAGCTCACCTCGCGGTAGAACTGTGCGAAGTGCGTGGTCACGGTGGAGTCGGTCCGCGGAGGCGCGGCAGCACCGGTCATCTCGTCGTCGGTCACACCGCACTCCTGGGTCGGGGTCTGGCCCTGGTCGCGCGGGGCGGCGGCGTCTGCGTCATCGAGGCGCGTCGATGAGGGGCGACGGCCGCGGCCGACGCGGCCAGCGTGGTCGTCGTCCGGGCGAAGTTCTGCTGCGCCACGATGAGGTAGAGCAGGTCGATGGCGAACAGCTGGGCGTGCTTGGCCGACAGGTCGTCGGGGCGAAGGTACTCGTCCGGAGCCACCGTGACGATGTGCACGTCGGCGATGGCCGCCAACGGCGAGTCGGGGTTGCTGGTCAACGCAAGCGTGAGGGCGCCCGACGACCGGGCTTGCGTCAGCATCTCGATGGTCTCGATCGTGCGGCCGGTGTTGGAGATCCCGATCGCCACCGAGTCGTCGCCGAGCAGCGCTGCACTCGTCAGGCCGTCGTGCACCTCGCGCCAGACATGGGCGTTGATCCCGATGCGGTAGAGGCGCAGCTGCATCTCGTTCGCCATGACGGCGCTGCCACCGATGCCGTAGATGTCCACCCGGTCTCGGGTGGCGATCGCTTCCGCGACCCGCTGCACGTCGCCCAGGTGGATCGAGCCCGCGGTCGCCTGGAGCGCCGCCAGATGCGACCGGGTGAGCGTCTGGAGGACCACGTCGGGAGCGTCGAGCGGGTCGAAGGCCCGGCCGATGTCCGCGCGCCAGGTTGCCTCGGCCCGGAGCCGACCCGCATCCGCGGCCACCCCGACGCGGAACGGGACGTACCCGGCATACCCGATCATCCGGCAGAACCGGGTCACGGTCGCCGCGGAGGTCCCGGCCCGGGCGGCCAGCTCGGTGATCGACAGCTCGAGCGGGGCGAGGGGCTCCTCCAGCAGCAGCGTGGCGAGCTTCGTCATGGCCCCCGACATCTGTGACACATTGGCCTCGATGCGGCTGCGGACACCGACAGGCGTGTGCTCCCGAGCGGGTGCCGGCGGGGCCGTCAGTCTCATCGAGTTCACGGGTGCTGAAAATCCATCTCATGTCGGCGCGACGTTGCTGAAAACTATTCTCACCATATCGAGGGGGCTGGAAGGTGTCGCGTAGGTAACGATGTTGACCGTTCTGGGAGTGGATGCAGGAGGCACCTCGACCCGCGTCGTCGTCGTCGACGGTGGTGGCCGCGCGCTGGGGTATGCCTCGAGCGGCGCCGGAAACCCCGTCTCGTCGGGTGCTGACCAGGCCGCAGGCGCCGTCCGGTCGGCTACCCGAGAGGCGTTGAGACGCGCCGAAACTCGCGCCGATGGCGTCGCCCACGTCGTGGTGGCGATGGCCGGCTCGAGCGTGCAGCCGGATACTCGCTGGCTGACCGAACCGCTGGCCCAGCTCGGCCTCACCGCGCTGGTGACGTTCGAGTCGGACCTGCTCGCGACGTTCTGCGCGGGCACACCCGCCGACGCCGGCTACGCGCTGGTCGCCGGCACCGGCGCGTCGGCCGTGCGCGTCGAGCAGGGTACTGCCGCCGCCGTCTCGGACGGTCTCGGCTGGCTGCTCGGTGATGTCGGGTCGGGCTACTGGATCGGGCACCGGGTGGTCGTGGACGCGTTGGCGGCGCTGGACGGGCGAGCCGGGCAGACCGCCCTGTCGAGCATGCTGCTCGAGTCGCTGGGTCTCTCGTCGCCGGACCGGTCGTCTCGCCCGTGGGAGCAGCCCGGCGCGCGCCGGGACGAGTTGCTGCAGGAGGCGGTCACCCGGCTGTATGCGTTGCGTCCGGTCCAGCTCGCCCGGTTTGCCCCGCTGGCGTTCGCCGCTCCCGACGACCTCGTCGCTCGGCGCATCGTCGACGAGGCCGCCCAGGGCCTGCTCGTCACCTTGCGAGCGGTCGTGGTCCCCGAGGTCAGCGGTCCGGTCGTCCTCGGTGGCGGCACGATCTCCCAGCATGGTGACCTGGCCCGCCTGGTCGGGTCGGCACTCGGCGAGTCGGACGGTCCGCAGGTGCTGACGGTGTCGGACGGGACGGTCGGTGCCGCAGTGCTAGCGCTGCGGCACGCCGGAGTCACCGTGGACGAACCCGTGTTCGCCACCGTCACCGGCACCCTGTCCGGGCTGCGCTGAGGGTGGGGCCCACACAGGTCCGCCAGACGACGAAGGGCCGCGCCGCGAAGCGGCCGACCCTTGTCGTCTGGTGGAGCTGAGGGTGGGCCCACACAGGTCCGCGAGACGACGAAGGGCCGCGCCGCGAAGCGGCCGACCCTTGTCGTCTGGTGGAGCTGAGGGGACTCGAACCCCTGACCCCCTCCATGCCATGGAGGTGCGCTACCAGCTGCGCCACAGCCCCTCATCCCCGTGTGGGGACTGCGGAAGTGTAGCCAACCGCGGGTGACCCACCCAAATTGACCGCCCGTTCACGAGATCGGGTCGGCGCCCAGGTTCCAGGCGTCCAGCCGCCAGCGGGTCGGCACGACGGCACCGCCGATGAGCCCCGTTTCGGCGAGGACCGCCCAGTGACAGTTCTCCAGGCCCCACAGCACCTGCATCGCCTGCATCTGGTCCAGCCCGGCCAGCGCGGCGGCGCCGGCGCGGCTGGACACACCGTGGCCGACGACCACGGCCACCCGCGCCGGTTCGAGCTCGTCGATCACCTCGCGTAACGCCGCCAGCACGCGGACGGCCGTCTCGGCGACGGTTTCCCCCGTCCGGCCGCGGCGCACATCCTGCCCGCGGCCGAGGGCCTCCAGCTCGGCCGACCCCTCGGCCCGCACCTCGGCGCTCGTCCGCCCCTGCCACTCCCCGACGTCGATCTCCCGCAGGCGCGCGTCCACCCGTACGGGCAGGCCGGCAGCGCCGCCGATGGCCTGAGCGGTCACCCGGGCCCGTTGCAGGTCCGAGGACACAACGAGCTGGGGCCGGTATGCCGCGACCTCCGGGGCGGCCCGGTGCGCCTGGGCGAGGCCCACCTCCGAGAGAGCAGAGTCGCGGTGGCCCTGCCAGATGCCTGCGGCGTTGTCGTGAGTCTGTCCATGCCGCACGAACACCAGCCGCCGGCTCGCGGTATCACTCACGGAGGTGGACGTTCAGGGAGCAGCGACGGCGGCCAGGTCGACCTCGGGACAGTCCCTCCACAGCCGCTCGAGCTGGTAGAACTCGCGCTCCTCCGCGTGCTGCACGTGGACGACGATGTCGCCGAAGTCGATCAGGACCCAGCGTCCCTCGCGCTGGCCTTCGCGACGGATCGGCTTGCAACCCTGGTCGCGCAGCCGGTCCTCGATCTCGTCGACGATCGCGCCGACCTGTCGTTCGTTGCTCGCGGAGGCGATGACGAAGACATCGGTCAGGGCGAGCTGGTCGCTCACGTCGATCGCCATGACGCCTTGGGCGATCTTGTCCTCGGCGGCGAGCGCGGCCACTTTGGCGAGAGCGATGGCTCGGGGTGTTGCGGTCACAAAGCTCCTAGGTGAGGGTCGCCGCGCGGGCCGTGACCCGCTGCTGCGGGGCGGGCACCGGTGGCGCGGGGGGGGCTGTCGAGGTGGCGGAGGCATACAGGTGGTGCTTGTTGATGTACTGGACGACCCCGTCGGGCACGAGGTACCAGACCGGCCGGCCGTCCTTGACGCGGGCGCGGCAGTCGGTCGAGCTGATCGCCATGGCGGGGACCTCCTGGAGGCTGATCCGGTCGGTCGGCAGGCCCTTGTCGCTCAGCTCGTGCCCCGGGCGGGTGACACCGACGAAGTGGGCCAGGGTCCAGAGCTCCTCGACGTCCTTCCAGGTGAGGATCTGCGCGAGGGCGTCGGCGCCGGTGATGAAGAACAGCTCGGCGTCGGGTTCGGCGGAGCGCAGCTCCCGCAGCGTGTCGATCGTGAAGGTGAGGCCGTCCCGGTCGACGTCGACCCGGCTGACCATGAACCGGGGGTTCGACGCGGTGGCGATCACCGTCATGAGGTAGCGGTGCTCGGGCGGGCTGACTTCGCGGTCGCCTTTCTGCCAAGGTCGGCCGGTCGGCACGAAGACGACCTCGTCGAGGTCGAACCGCGCCTGGACCTCGCTGGCAGCGACGAGGTGGCCGTGATGGATGGGGTCGAAGGTGCCACCCATCACGCCGAGGCGCTTGCTCAGTGCGTCACCCGTGGTGCTCACTGTCGTTCGCCCGGTGGCGTTTCGGCACCTTCTGCGCGGTGTTGCGGAACGACCAGAGCACCGCCAGCGCGAGCAGGAAGCCGCAGAACGCGATAATGCCGTAGACGATCGGGCTCATCGGAATGCTCCGCTTTGCCTCTTCGGCATGCACGAGGAGCGGCATCACGCTGGCTGACATGCGCCCATCGTAACGTCAGACGTCACGTGAGGAGAGGGTGGATGTCATGCTTAAAGTCACCGCTGATCTGGCCGTGTCGCTGGACGGGTATGCGGCCGGCAGCCGGAGCGCCATCGGGTGACGCACCTCATCTCCGGCGTATCGGAGCGTTGGACCCCTTGAAGGGGGTCCAACGCTGCGAGTCAACCAGTCCGACAGAGTCAACTGCGTCCGCCGTTGGCCCAGTCCGGGAGCGGTGCGAG
The DNA here is from genome assembly GCF_039935575.1 of Lapillicoccus sp. Taxonomy (GTDB): domain Bacteria; phylum Actinomycetota; class Actinomycetes; order Actinomycetales; family Dermatophilaceae; genus Lapillicoccus. Next base: position 36,646 of record NZ_JBDTKA010000079.1, on the reverse strand, counting down.
CCCGACATCGGCGGCCACCATCGACCACCGATGGCCGATGCTCGCCCATGGCTCCTCTCCGGCGACGATCGCGGCGACGACGGCGTCGCACGAGGCCTGGGCAGCCGAGATGACGTCGGCGGGATAGCCGTAGCGCACCTGGTGCTCCTCGAACTCGTCTTCGTCGTCGACGAAGAGGGTCCCGTCGGCGAGCTGGACGACGTCGAGGTCGAGGTCGACGGCGCGGACCGTGTCGCCCTGGACTCGCCCCACCTCATCCCCCACCCGCCCAGTGGTCCACGACGGGGTGTCGGTGACGTCCACGTAGATGGCGACGGGGGCGGCCGGACCGTTGAACGAGGCGACGAAGTCACCGCGCCAGGGGACGAGGAACGCAGACTCGGCCTCCGTCCAGGACTCCATCCCGGGGCGACGCATCGGCATACCGGCCGGCGAGCCGAGCCAACGGCCGTGATCGTCCTCACCCAGGTCGCGCAGGTCCATCTCCCAGTGCGGCGAGCCGCCGTACTTCGTGTACCGGACCCGCACCACCGCTCCCGCATGCGTCGCCACGGCGTCACGGTAGCCCGGCGTCGGTGCGAGACCGGTTCGCACCGGCCCGCATCGACTCGGTCACGTTCATGGGAACCCCCGGGTCGACACACAACCGAACGCGGACAACGGCCGTAACCTTGGCCTCATGAGTCCGGTGCTGTCGGTGGTCATCCCGATGTTCAACGAGGAGGACGTGCTGCCCCTGCTCGTGCAGCGGTTGCGGCCGGTCCTCGACGGGATCGGGCTCGGCGACGCCGGCTACGAGGTGGTCGCCGTCGACGACGGAAGCACCGACCTGACCCCCGCCGTGCTGCAGCGGGTGCGGCGCGAGTGGGACCAGCTGCGCGTCGTGCGGTTGCGTGCGAACGCCGGGCACCAGGCCGCTATCTCGGCCGGCGTCAAGGCGGCCCGCGGCGACTATGTCGTGACGATCGACGCGGACCTGCAGGACCCGCCCGAGGTCATCGTGCAGATGCTGACAAAGGCGCGCGACGAAGGCGTCGACGTGGTCTACGGCGTGCGCACCGACCGGTCCAGCGACTCGGTCTTCAAACGCACCACCGCTCACGTCTTCTACCGCACCATCCAGACCATCTCGGGCACCGCGGCGATCAGCGACGCCGGGGACTTCCGGCTGATGTCGCGCGCGACGGTCGACGCCATCAACGACCTGCCCGAGCACAATCGGGTGCTGCGGTTCATCGTCCCCGCCCTCGGCTTCCCGTCCGACGTCGTCGCGTACCGGCGCGAGGAGCGGGCGGCCGGCAGCTCGAAGTACCCGCTACTGAAGATGCTCAAGCTCTCGATCGACTCGATCACCGGGTTCTCGATGGCACCACTACGGCTCGCCACGTTCCTCGGGCTCGGCGGCGGCGCGCTCGCCGTGCTGCTCGCCCTGTATGCCATCGTCGCCAGCCTCAGCGGCCGGACGGTCGCGGGGTGGACGTCGACCGTCCTGATCGTGGCCTCGGTCGGCGCGGTCCAGCTGATCTGCCTGGGTCTGCTCGGCGAGTACATCGGCCGGATGTACACGCAGATGCAGGGTCGACCGACCTACTTCGTCGCGTACGACTCGTGGACGGCGGCGCGCAAGGGCCACGGGCCGACCGACACCCCGCTGCCCCCCGAGGCGCGGGTCAGCGTAGGGAAGCACCTGCCGGTCGCCGCGAGTCCGGACCGCCGGACGGTACCGGGCGCGACCCGCTCAGCCGCGCGGGTGCGCGGTGACGAGCAGGCTGACACCGGGCAGCTGCTTGACCGGTAGGTAACGCTCGGCGGTGATGATTGCGCGCAGCGCCGTGTTGACCACGGGGTGCACGTCGTCGAGGTCGCTGCCGGACGAGCTGCGCCGACGCAGGGCCACGACGGGTCGCAGCAGCACGTTCCACGAGGTCATCGAGGCGATGTCGAACCCGCCGCGGTGCAGGACGCTCGAGAGCGTCTCTCGGGTGTAGCGGCGGACGTGGTCCACGGCGTCGTCGTGCGCCGACCACAGTCTGGGGTCCGCTGGCACCGCCACGAGGAACGTGCCGTCCGGGCGCAGCGCCCGGCGGATCTCCGTGACCGCGACGTCGTCCTCCTCGATGTGCTCGAGGATGTCGAACGCCACGACGAGGTCGATGCTCCGGTCGTCCAGGGGCAGCCGGCGCGCATCCGCGCGCACGGTCGAGAGCCCCCGCTCGTGGGCAACCTCGGCTCCCTCCGGGCCGAACTCCATGGCGACCGGCGTCCACCCGAGATCACGAAGGACGCGGGTGTTGCCGCCTCCGGCCGCCCCGATGTCGAGCGCCCGACCGGGCGTCATTCCTGCGAGCGCCTTGCCGAGCAGGTGACGACGCTCCCGGTACCACCAGTGAGTGTCTTCCAGCGCAGCCAGCTTGCGTACCTCGGTACCCTCCACGGTCGGTGATCATGCCAGCCGCCGGCGAGGGGGGACTAATCCACAACTCATTCACGACTAATCCGCGACTAATCCAACGTCGGCGGTGCAGGCAGAGGGCCGCACCGCTCAGGCGCGGATCTGGCCGTCCCCCTCGACTACCCACTTGGTCGTCGTCAGCTCGGGGAGTGCCATCGGGCCGCGGGCGTGCAGCTTCTGGGTAGAGATCCCGATCTCGGCCCCGAACCCGAACTGACCACCGTCGGTGAACCGGCTCGACGCGTTGACCATGACCACCGCGGCATCGACCTCGGCCGTGAACCGGCGTGCCGCCGCTCGGTTCTCGGTGACGATCACCTCGGTGTGCTGCGTGCCGTTCTCGCGGATGTGGTCGAGCGCCGTGTCCAGGTCGGGAACGATCCGCACGCTCATCTCCAACGCGTTCCACTCGGTCCCGAAGTCGGCGTCCGAGGCCAGGGAGTATGCCGCGCCAGCCGCCTGCGCGTATGGCTCCACCTCGGCGGCGACGTGCAGGGTGACCCCCGCGGACCCGAGCTCGGCGAGCACCTTGGGCAGGAAGGCCTCCGCGACGTCGGCGTGCACGAGAAGTGACTCAGCGGCGTTGCACACGCTGGGCCGGTGGGTCTTGGAGTTGAGCACGATCGGGAGGGCCCGGTCGAGGTCGGCCGCGGCGTCGACGTAGACGTGGTTGACGCCGATCCCGGTCTCGATGACGGGCACCGTGGACTCACGGACGACCGTCTGGATCAGGTCGGCGCCACCGCGGGGGATCACGAGGTCGACCAGACCACGAGCGGTCATCAGGGCCCGGGCTGCATCGTGGCCGCCCTGCTCGAGCAGCTGCACCGCAGCCGGGTCGAGCCCCTGGTCGGCGAGCGCGCCGCGCATCACCTCGACGAAGGCGTGGTTGCTGGAGGTGGCCGCCGAGCCGCCGCGCAGGATGACGGCGTTGCCGCTCTTGAGTGCGAGCGCGGCGGCGTCGACCGTGACGTTGGGACGCGCCTCGTAGATCATGCCTATGACGCCCATCGGGACACGTACCTGCCGGATCTCGAGCCCGTTGGCGAGGGTCGCACCACGTACCACCTCGCCGACCGGGTCCGGCAGCCCGGCGATATCACGCACTGCCTGGGCGATCTCGCCGACGCGACGTTCGTCCAGGAGCAGCCGGTCGAGCAAACCCTCCGGCATCCCCCGGTCGCGGCCGCGCTGGAGGTCCTGGGCGTTCGCCTCGACCACCGATGCGGTCGCGGCGTCGAGAGCGTCGGCGATGGCGAAGAGTGCCTCGTCTTTGGCTGCCCCGGAGAGCAGGGCGAGTCGGCGGGACGCGACGCGGGCACCGCGAGCGACCTCAGAGACCTGCTCGACGACGGTGGGGTCGATCTGGGCCATGCTCCAGGATACGTCGCGGGGGCACTGACGCCTCGCGGGTTTCCGAACCGCGGACGGGCCGGTGGCCGACATACTGGCCCTCCCCCACCTCGCCGAAAACGAGCATCGAGGAGCCCGTCCTGGTCACCGGTCTGTATGTCTTCAAGCCCTGGTACACCAAGCGGCTCTCCTCGATTATCGATGCCGCTGTACACCGGAATCTCTCACCCGACGTGTTCACGCTCGTCGGCGTCCTGGCGGCCGCGGCCGCGGGCGTAGCGATCTGGCAGGGTTGGTGGCTACCGACTCTGGTGTTGCTCGCCGCGCGACTCGCCGGTGCGAACCTCGACGGCGCGGTGGCGCGGGCCCGTGGGGTATCTCGCCCCTGGGGTTTCGTCCTGAACGAGGTAGGAGACCGCACCAGCGACCTGCTCATGTATGCCGGTCTGGTCGCGCTCGCGGCCCGCACCAGTGGTTCGTGGGTGTCGACCACCGTGGTATGGACGCTGCTCGCCGCCTTAGCGGCGACCCTTCCGACGTTCGCCTCGCTCGCCGCTGCGGGAGCCGGAGCGCCCCGTCGCAACGGAGGCCCGCTGGGCAAGACGGAGCGGTGTGCGCTCGCGGTCCTGTCAACCGGAGTGCCGGTGTTGCTCCCATGGGTCAATGCGCTTGTCGTGCTGGGCTCCATCGCGACCGCCTACGCGCGGCTGCGCGGATCCCACGCCGAGCTGACCGGTGACCCAGAGCGTGGTGCCGAGTGAACGACGCCCTGACCCAGCTCTGGATCCGGCTGCTCAGTGGCGACCGCGGCGGTTTGACGCTCGACCTGCACGCAGGACCGGTGCACCTGTTCGCGCAGGGCCGGTCGGTCTTCTTCATGTGGGTCACCATCGTTCTGCTCGCGCTGGCCGGCGGTGCTGTGCTGCTGTCGGGACAGCGCGAGCTGCGCCGCCGGTGGATGACGTGGGCACTGGTCGCCCCGGTCGTCGGCATCCCGATCTGGCTGGGCCCTGGGCCCACCGCCTTGCTGGCCGCGGCGCTGGCCGTCCAGGCGGTCCGGGAGTACGTCCCGCTCGTCTCCCTCCCCGGTCCCGAGCGCACGATGCTGCTGGTGCTCGCAGTCGGTTACCCGCTCGCCGCGTGGCTCGAACCGAACCTGCTCGCGCTCGCGCCGGTGCTCGCGCTGCTGTGCGCGCTACCCGCTCTGCTGGCCGGCGACACCGACCACGGCTTGCGGCGCGCGAGCTCGGCGGCGTTCGGTTCGATCTGGATCTGCTGGTCGCTCGCCCACCTCGTGGTTCTCGGTGACAACGCCTTCCTCGTGTGTTTTGCGGCTGCCGCCGCGGACGTTGCGGCCTGGTCCGGAGGTCGAGGCCTTCGGCGGTTCGGTTGGGCCCGGCGGCCACTGTCTCCGCTGTCGCCCAACAAGACGATCGGCGGCCTCGTGGGTGCTCTGGCCGGCGCTCTGACCGTGCTGTTCCTCCTCGGGACCATCTCGGTCGGACTCGTCGTGGCTGTCGGGCTGGGTGGTGTGGCCGGGGATCTGCTGGAGTCGATGGTCAAGCGACAGGCGCGGGTCAAGGACGCGGGGACGTGGCTTCCCGGGTTCGGGGGCTTGCTGGACCGCATCGACTCTCTGCTCATCGTCCTGCCGCTGGCTGCGGTGCTCGGATGAGCGGCGCGACTCCCGGCGGTGCGTTGCGTAGACACCATCTGTGGCGCCTGGTCTTCGCGAGCACGGGAGGTCTCACCGTCACGGGCCCCCTCCCGCGTGGGCCGGCCGTTCTCGTCGCCAACCACTCCTCGCACGCCGACACTGCGGCCCTGATGGCCGCCATCCCCGCGGCCGGGCTACCGGTGTTCGCCGCCGCAGCCGACTACTGGTTCGTCCGGCCCATGAGACGGTTCCTCGTCACCACCCTGGCCGCTGCCGTGCCGGTGGAGCGCCATGAGGGCGGTGCTTATGCGGCCCTGCTCGAGGCCTGCGCGCCGGTGGTGGCGTCCGGCGGGATCGTCATCGTCTACCCCGAGGGGACCAGGACCAAAGACGGAGCGATAGGCGAGTTCGCTTCTGGTGCCGTCAGACTCGCGGACGACCTGCACGTACCTGTCATCCCCGCGGCAGTCTTGGGGACGCGGGACATGCTTCCGAAGAACGGTTCGTTCAGCGCTAAACCGGTCGAGATCCGCTTCGCCGACGCGTTCGATGCGAGCGGGCTGGGCCGTGACCGCAGCAGCTCCCTAGAAGGGTCGGGACGGCTGCGAGACGCGGTGGTCGCCCAGCGGGAGCGCGGGCCGGTTGCCGACCCGCGCTCGCCGCTGGGAGAGCGTGTCAAGCAGCTCGTCGACTCCCCCGCCGGGATAGTGGTGGCGTTCACGTGGGGCTTCGCCGAGGCGTTGAGCTGGCCGGTGATCGCGGAGATGTCGATCGCCTTCTTCGCGATCACCAGCCCCCGGCGGGTCGTTCGGTGGTCGATGGCGCTGGCCGCCGGTTCGGTGTCGGGTGTCGTCGTCAACGCCGCGCTCGCGCGTCGTGGCGTGACACTGCCCGCACCCCTCACGACGGCGCGGATGCGACGGTCGGCTGCCCGCCACCTGTCGACGGGGGCCTGGGGAATCCGCCATCAGGCGTTCAACGGCATACCGGTCAAGGTCTACGCCGTCGAGGCGGTGCGGGCCGGCATCCCCCTCTCGCGGCTCGCGGTTGCGGCGGGGGTGGAACGCACCGGGCGCATCGTCGGTGTCGGGGTAGTGGCGAGCGCCGTGTCGGTGATCGTCCGGGCACCGGTGCGACGTCGCTACGGAACGTATGCCGCAGTGGCGATCGGCGTGTGGGTGGTGGGGGTGGCTCAGGTCCGCCGCCGCTGGTCCTGACCCGCCGGGAGATCAGACCGACTGACGGGCCCGCGGGCGCCGACCGGTATGGGCGACGACGAGCGAGTCGACCTGCTCGGTCAGCGCCACGCGAGCCCGCGTGGACAGTCCGTCGTCGGTGATGAGCAGGTCGATGTCACAGAGGTCGACGAAGGTGCTCAGCCCGACAACGCCCCACTTGGTGTGGTCGACGAGGATGCAGACTTGACGGGCCGAGTCGACCAGCGCCCGGTTGGTCTCGGCCTCGACGATGTTGGGGGTCGTCAGCCCGGCCTTGACGTCGACCCCGTGCGCCCCGAGGAAGAGCCGGTCGACGTGCAACGTACGGAGCGCGTTGACTGCGACCGGTCCGACCAGCGCGTCGGAGGGGGTCCGCACTCCGCCGGTGAGTACGACCGTCTGGCCCGGCGTCGCGGACTCGTGGAGGAGCTGGGCGACCGGGACCGAGTTGGTGACCACGGTCAGGTCGGATACGCCACGCATCAGGCGGGCGAGCTCGTACGTCGTGGTGCCCGCCGAGATGCCGACGGAGGAACCCGGCTCCACCAGCTCGGCGGCCCGCGACGCGATCGCGCGCTTCTCGGCTGTCATCAGGGAGGACTTGACGAGGAACCCGGGCTCGTGGGCACTCGCGTGACCGACCGCCAGCGCGCCGCCGTGGACCCGCTCCACCAGTCCTTCGCGGGCGAGCTGCTCGATATCACGGCGGACGGTCATGTCCGAGACCCCGAGATGGTCGACGAGGTCCCCGACCCGCACCGCACCCGACTCCTCGACCAAAGCCAGGATCGCGGTCCGGCGCTGGCCGGCGAGCACGGTCAACCTTCCCTGATGACGGCGACGCCACCGGGTGGCAGCGTCAGGCTGCCGACGACCAGCCGGTCGGCGACGAGGTCGTAGCCGTCGGCGTTGACAGGCTGCTGCGACGTCGTGTCGTTCACGAGGAACAGCCACGACCCTCGGTCGCCCCGGCGACGCACCCGGTCGACGCCCGCGGGTGCCGCCGACACCGCGTGCACGTCACCGGCGGCCAGGACGTCGTCGAGCAGCCGGCCGAGCCGCTCGTCGTCCGGCAGGGTGGCGAGATACCAGGCGTCCCCAGCCCCGACCGTTCGCCGGGTCAGGGCGGCGCGGCCGGTGAGGGGTCCACTGGCATACCGGTCCAGCACCTCGGCGCCCTGTTCACGCAGGTCCTCGGACCAGAGCCGGCCCGCGCCACCGTGCTCGAGGGCGACCGTCTCGTCCGGCATCAGGGGGAAGAACTCTTCGACTCGCACACCGAGCAGCTCACTGAACGCCCCGGGGTACCCGCCCAGACGCACGTGGTCGTCGGGGGTCGCGATGCCGGAGAAGAACGTGACCACCACCTGGGCGCCTGCCTCGGCCGCCCGGCTGATCGCTGCCGCGTTCTCGTCGGACACGAGGTAGAGCGTCGGGACCACGACGACCCGGTATGCCGTGAGGTCGGCTCCGGGGTGGACCACGTCAACGGTCACCCCACGTTCGCGCAGCAGCCGGTGGATCGTCAGGCCGGTGTCGGCGTACTCCAGCTGCGAGGAGGGCATTGCCGGGCCGCTCGCCGCCCAACCTGCCTGATAGTCCCAGAGGAGCGCGACGTCGGACTCGACCACGCTGCCGACCAGCTCGCCGAGGCGGGCGGCAACGGCCCCGAGCTCGCAGACCTCGCGGAACCGGTCACTGTCCGCGCCCGCATGCGGGACGAGCCCGGAATGGAACTTCTCCGAGCCCGACTGCGAGGCGCGCCACTGGAAGAAGCCGAGCGTGTCGGCGCCCCTGGCGACGTGGGCAAGGCTGTCGCGGATCGTCTGTCCGGGCCACTTCGCATGGTTGACCGGTTGCCAGTTGACGGCGCTCGTGGAGTGCTCCATGAGCATCCACGGCTGTCCGCCCGCGAGTCCGCGGGTGAGGTCGTCGGCGAAGGCGAGCTCGGCGCGCTGGTCCGGGAGGGTGTCCACGAGGTAGTGGTCGGTGCTCACGACGTCCTGGTGAGAGGCCCACTGGTGGTAGTCGAGCAGCCGGAACCCGGCCATCGTCATGAAGTTCGTGGTGATCGGGACGCCGGGTGAACGCTCGGAGATGACCTGCTTCTCGGCCTGGTAGAAGTCGAGCAGCGTGTCGGAGCCGAAGCGGGAGAAGTCCAGCTGCTGAGTCGGGTTGGCGAAGCTCGTGGTCCGTCGCGGCGGCAGGATCTGCTCCCAGTCGGTGTAGCGCTGGCTCCAGAACGCCGTGCCCCACGCCTCGTTCAGCTCGTCGAGCGTGGCGTAGCGGCGTCGGAGCCAGCGACGGAAGGCGGCCGCGCAGGTGTCGCAGTAGCAAGGCAGGTTGTGGCAGGCGTACTCGTTCGAGACATGCCACATCGCGAGGGCGGGGTGCTCGTGGTATCTGGAGGCGAGGGCACCGGTCAGTGCCAGGGCGTGCTCGCGATAGGTCTCGTCGGAGGGACACCAGGCCTGCCGGCTGCCCGGCCACAGGGTGTGTCCGTCGTGGTCGACCGGCAGGGTTTGGGGGAAGGCGGTGGAGAACCACGGGGGCGGTGTCGCCGTCGCCGTCGCCAGGTCGACGGCAATGCCGTTGGCGTCGAGCAGGTCCATGATCTCGTCGAGCCAGCCGAACTCGTACTCCCCCTTGGCCGGTTCGAGCCAGGACCACGAGAAGACGCCGAGGGTGACGAACGACACCCCGGCCCGACGCATGAGCTCCATGTCCTCGGGCCACACTGACCGCGGCCACTGCTCGGGGTTATAGTCGCCGCCGAAGGCAACACCGTTGACCGGCCATGGTCGCATGGCGCCAGTCTCCGGTCCCACACTGGCAAAGTCAACACAAACCAACATGCGGTCAGCCGAGGCGGATGAAACCTGCTGCAACCCGGCAACGCCTCGATTGTCCTTGCTGGCGGCGCTTTTTCGGGAGCCGAATCTTTACCATCGCTGTCTTGACACGGCCCCGGTGGGGAGTCATCCTCAGTCCGGTAGTGATGGTTTCTGATCGTTCCTGTCCTCCGGCCGACTCCACGCTAGGCGCGCTTTCCCATTCAACGACGAAGGAGCACGACATGCCTCGCCCCTCCACCCAGGCTGAGTATCTCGCCAGCCTCGTCCCGCCCTCGGCGGCAGGGTTCTCCCGGCGCTCGATGCTGAAGGGTGCTCTCGGCGTGGGTTCGCTCCTCGCGGTTCCCGGCGCCTTAGCCGCCTGCAGCAGCAGTGGGTCGAGCTCGGGTACCTCCACCGGCGGCGGCGCTGCTACCGGCACCGTGACGCTCGGCTCGAACGGGTCCGACGCTGTGCCGAAGGCGGCAACCCAGTCCGTCATGGACAACTTCTCGAAGTCGAACAGCGGTCTGTCGGTGAAGATCAACACGATCGACCACAACACGTTCCAGGAGAACATCAACAACTATCTCCAGGGCTCGCCGGACGACGTGTTCACCTGGTTCTCGGGATACCGGATGCGGTTCTTCGCCGACAAGGGCCTCGCCAGCGATGTCAGCTCGGTCTGGAGCAACCTCGGCGGGATGTCCGACGCGCTCAAGAAGGCGTCGACCGCGGACGACGGCAAGCAGTACTTCGTCCCGTCCACCTACTACCCGTGGGCCGTCTTCTACCGCAAGAGTGTCTTCGCGGACAAGGGTTATCAGATCCCGAAGACGCTCGATGACCTGAAGACCCTGGGCGCCCAGATGCAGAAGGACAGTCTGATCCCGATCGCGTTCGGCGACAAGGACGGCTGGCCCGCCATGGGCACCTTCGACCAGCTCAACCTGCGGATCAACGGATACGACTACCACGTCAGCCTGATGGCGGGCAAGGAGGACTGGAGCGGGCCCAAGGTCCAGAAGGTCTTCGACACCTGGAAGGGGCTGCTGCCCATCCACCAGACGGACTCCCTCGGCCGCACCTGGCAGGAGGCCGCACAGTCGTTGCAGCAGAAGAAGTCTGGCATGTATGTCCTCGGGGCGTTCGTGGCGCAGCAGTTCACCAAAGGCGCCGAGCAGGACGACCTCGACTTCTTCAACTTCCCTGAGGTCGACTCCGCGATCGGCAGCGACGCGATCGAGGCTCCGATCGACGGCTACATGATGTCCAAGCGGCCCAAGAACCAGGACGGCGCACTGAAGCTGCTGGGCTACCTGGGCTCCCCCGACGCGCAGAACATCGCCGTCAAGGCGGACCCGAGTGTGATCGCCACCAACGACAAGGCGGACCAGTCGGCGTACACGGCCCTGCAGAAGAAGTCGGTCGAGTTCGTCAAGGCGGCCAAGTCCATCGCGCAGTTCATGGACCGGGACACCCGCCCGGACTTCGCCTCTACGGTGATGATCCCGGCAATCCAAAGCTTCATCAAGTCGCCGGACGACATCGCTGGGCTCACGAAGAGCATCCAGCAGCAGAAGCTCAGCATCTTCACCAGCTGAGCATCCAGTGACTATCGCCAACGCCCAGAAGGCCGCCGAGACAACCGCAACGGGCGGCCGGAAACGCCGCTACCGAGGGATCGACCATCTCAGCGCTGTCGACCGGGTCGTCGTCTCGCTGATGATCATCATCCCCACCATCTTGGTGGTGGGGCTGGTGTGGTTCCCTGCGATCGCCTCGGTACTCCTCTCGTTCACCAGCTGGGACGGTATCGGCAGCCTCAGCGCAGCCAAGTTCGTCGGACTGAAGAACTACAGCGACGTGGTCAGCATCTACCCGCCCTTCTGGCCCGCCGTGCAGCACAACCTGATCTGGTTCGCGGTCAACTTCTTCCTAGTGACCCCGCTCGGCATCTTCTTCGCCGTGCTGCTCGACCGGGAGATGAAGTTCTCGCGGGTCTACCAGACGGCTCTCTACATGCCGGTCGTGCTCTCTCTCGCCCTCGTCGGGTTCATCTGGCAGCTGATGTACAGCAAGGACCAGGGCCTGATCAACGCGGTCACGGGCAGCACGATCGACTGGTACGGCGACCCGAGGTACAACCTCTGGGCTGCACTGCTGGCCTCGAGCTGGAGGCAGACCGGATACATCATGTTGCTCTATCTCGCAGGGCTCAAAGGGGTCGACCCCTCGCTGCGCGAGGCGGCGCGAGTGGATGGGGCGAGCGAGACCCAGGCGTTTTTCCGGGTCGTCTTCCCGGTGATGCGACCCATCAACATCATCGTGCTGGTGGTGACGGTCATCGAGTCGCTGCGAGCCTTCGACCTGGTCTGGGTGATCAACAAGGGACGTAACGGCCTCGAGCTGATCTCGACCCTCGTGACCAGCAACATCGTCGGCGAGGCGAGCCGCATCGGCTTCGGGTCGGCCCTGGCGACGTTCATGCTCATCATCTCCTCGATCTTCATCGTCATCTATCTGCGCATCGTCATGAGAGGTGAGCAACGATGACCGTCACCACGACGCCTCCGACCGCCACAGGTGAGAAGCGGGCGGTGACCGCCGAACGCCCCGCCCGCGGGCCAGCACGCATCGTGCTCCAGGTGTTCCTCATCCTGGTCTCGCTGGCTTGGCTTTTCCCGTTGTTGTGGGCGGTGATCAACTCGTTCCGCGACTACGCGTTCACCGCGGCCCACGGGTACGTCTCGTTCGGTGGATTCACCCTGTCGAACTACGTCAACGCTTGGCAGCAGGCCAACTTCGGCCACACACTGCTCAACTCGGCCTACATCACCATCCCTGCCGTCGTGCTCACGCTGTTCCTGTCCTCCTGCATCGCGTTCGTCGTCGCACGGTTCTCCTTCAAGTTCAACCTCGCCCTGCTGGGCCTGTTCACGGCGGCCAACCTGTTACCTCCGCAGGCGCTGCTGATCCCGGTCTACCGGATGTTCCGAGCGGTCGAGCTGCCGTACTGGCTGAGCGACTCAGGAACCCTGCTCGACAGCTACTACGGGCTCATCGCCGTGAACGTCGCGTTCCAGACCGGGTTCTGCGCGTTCGTTCTCAGCAACTACATGAAGACCCTCCCCCGGGAGCTCTACGAGTCTGCGGTGGTCGACGGCGCCGGTGTGCTGCGCCAGTTCTTCCAGCTGACTCTGCCACTGTGCCGTCCCCCGCTCGCTGCCCTGGCGACCCTGCAGGTGACCTGGATCTACAACGAGTTCTTCTGGGCCACGGTGCTTCTCCAGTCGGGCGACAAGTACCCGGTGACCAGCTCGCTCAACAACCTGCGGGGGCAGTTCTTCACCGACAACAACCTGGTCGCCGCCGGATCCATCCTCATCGCCCTACCGACGCTGATCGTGTTCTTCGTCCTGCAGAAGCAGTTCGTCGCCGGCCTGACGCTCGGTGCGACGAAAGGGTAACGCTGGGCTCGCGCTCAGAGCAGGACAAGGTCGTCGCGGTGGATGACCTCGCGTTCGTACTGCGCACCGAGGTCTTTGGCGAGGTCGTGCGTGGACCGGCCGAGCATCGAAGGCAGCTCATCGGACGAGTAGTTGACGAGGCCACGAGCCACGGGGACCCCGGCCGGCGTACAGACGTCGACGGGGTCACCTTCGTCGAACCTGCCCTCGACACCGGTGATCCCGGCCGGTAACAAGGACTTTCGACGGTCCACGACAGCACGCACCGCGCCGTCGTCGAGCACGACGCGACCGCGGGGCGTGGTCGCGTGCGCCAGCCAGAGCAGGCGGGAAGCGCGTCGAGAACCGGTGGGAGAGAACAGGGTTCCCACGTCCTCCCCCGCCAGCCCAGCCGCCGCATGGTCCGCCGAGGTGAGCAACGTGGTGACCCCGGCCGTCGTCGCAATTGCCGCTGCCTCCAGCTTGGTGGCCATCCCACCCGTGCCGAAGGTCGACCCCGAACCCCGCACGACAACGCCAGCGAGGTCCTCTGGCCCCGAGACCAGCGGGATCCGCCGACTTCCCGGCTGGTTCGGCGGACCGTCATAGAGCGCCTCGACGTCCGAGAGCAGCACCAGGGCGTCGGCGTGGATCAGGTGGGCGACCAGAGCCGCCAACCGGTCGTTGTCACCAAAGCGGATCTCGTGGGTGGCCACGGTGTCGTTCTCGTTGACGACCGGCACGATCCCGAGGTCCAGGAGACGCTCGAGTGTGCGGCGGGCGTTGCTGTAGTGCGCCCGCCTGGTCACGTCGTCGGCGGTGAGCAGAACCTGACCGACGGTCAGCTCGTGCGCGCCGAAAGCCTGCTGGTATGCCGCCACGAGGGCGCCCTGACCCACACTGGCCGCCGCCTGCTGGGTGGCGAGGTCCCGGGGGCGGCGGACCAGGCCGAGCGGAGCCAGCCCGGCGGCGATCGCGCCGGACGAGACGAGGACGACGGCGTCGCCGCGGTTGCGGCGCCCTGCCAGAGCATCCACGAGCGACTGCAGCCGGGCCGCGTCGAGACCGCCGTCGGGACCGGTCAGCGAGGAGGAGCCCACCTTGACGACGAGGCGTCCCGCTGTGGCGACGAACGACCGGGAGGACACCGCCCGAGTCTAGGAAACCCGGCGGGTGCAGGCGGCGCCGGTCCACGGTCGCGTACCGGGCGCGGCACCAGGCTCGACCACATGGTCAGTCGTTGCGGGCCTCTGGGCGTATGGGGCGCAGCCATCGACCACCTGGTCAGTCGTTGCGAGAACCCACACTCAAGCGTCGTCGGAGTCGCGGGAGGTGGCCCAGTGACCGGACCGACGCTCTGCCTCGAGGTCGGCCTGGGTCGCCTGGCGGGCGACGTAGCGGTCGCGGGCGGCGCTGCGCTTCTCGTCGCGGTTCGGGCGGGTGGGCTGGTCCAGGCGCAGGTCGGTGCCGCGCTGGCCGAGCAGCTCGGCGCCGGCGATGAGGGTGGGCTCCCAGTCGAACACCACCGCGTCGTCTGCCGCGCCGATGAGGACGGTGTCACCCGTGACCGCGCCGGCCTTGAACAAGGCCTCCTCGACCCCGAGCCGGCCGAGCCGGTCGGCCAGATATCCCACCGCCTCGTCGTTGCTGAAGTCGGTCTGCTGCACCCATCGGGTCGGCCGGTCCCCGACGAGGCGAAACACCGGCCCGTCCGAGGTCTGCTCCTTGACGATCCTGAACCCGCTGTCGTCGACCGCGCGCGGCCGTAGGACAACTCGCTGGGGGACGACCTCACCGAGCTCGACGCGCGCGGCCGCGACATACCGGGCCAGCGCGAACGTCAGCTCCCGCAATCCGGTTCGGGCAACGGCCGACACCACGAAGACCTCGAGCCCACGGGCTTCCAAGTCAGCCCGGACGAGATCCACAAGATCACGAGCGTCGGGGACGTCGGCTTTGTTGAGGATGACGATGCGGGTCCGCTCGGCCAGCGGGCGGCCCCCTAGGTCAGCATCGGGCACATATGCCGACAGCTCCTCCTCGATCACGTCGAGGTCCGAGAGCGGGTCGCGACCGGGTTCGAGAGTGGCGCAGTCGATGACGTGGGCCAGCACCGAGCAACGCTCGACGTGACGCAGGAACTCCAGCCCCAACCCCCGTCCGAGATGCGCGCCTGGGATCAGACCGGGCACGTCCGCGATCGTGAACCGGACGTCGCCGGCGGTGACCACACCGAGGTTCGGGACCAGGGTGGTGAACGGATAGTCGGCGATCTTGGGCCGGGCGGCCGACAACACCGAGACCAGCGACGACTTGCCCGCCGACGGGAAGCCGATCAGGGCGACGTCCGCGAGCGACTTGAGCTCGAGGACCACGTCGTATGCCTCGCCGGGCTCACCGAGCAGGGCGAAACCGGGGGCCTTGCGCCGCGCGGATGCCAGCGCCTTGTTGCCCAGTCCACCGCGCCCACCCCGGGCGACCACGTGCTCCTCACCGGCCGCGACCAGGTCGACGATGATCCGGCCGACCGTGTCCTTGATGACCGTGCCGGGCGGGACGGCGAGGACCAGGCCCTCACCGTCGGCGCCGTTGCGCTCGTCCCCTGCTCCCGGCTTGCCGTTGCCGGCGTGCCGATGCGGGTGGTGGTGGAAGTCGAGCAGCGTGGTCGACTGCGGGTCGACCCGGGCAATCACTGACCCGCCACGTCCCCCGTTGCCGCCATCCGGACCGCCGAGCGGCTTGAACTTCTCCCGCTTGACCGACGCCACCCCGTGCCCGCCGCTGCCGGCACTGACGTGCAGGAGGACCCGGTCGACGAAGCTCGCCGCCATCACGCCCTCCTTTGTGGTCCTCGGACACCTGTGTCAAACAGAAAGGGCGGACCAGGTGGTCCGCCCTGTCTGGTACTGCTGGGTTCCTGTCCGGCACCGCCAAAGTGCGATCAGGGGCACGCGTCAGGCGTCGGCCTTCTCGGGCACCTGGGCCATCGAACTCACTGTGCTGACTGGGCTCCCTGTGCTGACTGAGCTCAGTGTGGCGACCTGCTCGATGTTGACGGTCTTGCGACCACGCTTCGTGCCGAACTTCACTGCGCCGGCGACGAGGGCGAAGAGGGTGTCGTCCTTGCCGCGACCTACGCCGTCACCGGGGTGGAAGTGGGTGCCGCGCTGTCGGACGATGATTTCGCCGGCGTTGACCTTCTGGCCGCCGAACCGCTTCACGCCGAGGAACTGTGCGTTCGAGTCGCGACCGTTGCGGGTCGAGGACGCACCCTTCTTGTGTGCCATGTCTGTCTCCGAATGTCCGTGTTGAGAATGAGCCGAGAGACGTCTCAGACGTCGATCGAGGTGACCTTGATCTGGGTCAGGTGCTGACGGTGGCCCTGGCGCTTGCGGTAGCCCGTCTTGTTCTTGAACTTCATGATCGTGATCTTCGGACCCTTGGCCGCCTTGACCACCTCGGCGGTCACCTTGACCTTGGCCAGCGAGTCGGCATCGCTCGTGACGGTGCCACCGTCGACGACCAGCAGCGGCGTCAGGTCGACGCTGTCGCCCGCCTCGCCCTTGACCTTGTCGATGATCAGGACATCGCCCACCGACACCTTCTCCTGGCGGCCGCCAGCGCGAACAATCGCGTACACGTCAAGCTCACTCTCGTTGTCACTCGTGGTGGCGCGCACTCTCGGCATCCGCTGCCCTTACCGTCACGTAGAGCCCGTGGGTTCACGGGGCACAGATCGGTGGGCGCACCAAGGGTCAAGGGTACCGGGTGTCACGTGCCGACCCAAATCGCTGCAGGTCACCCGTCGCTGACGGGCGCCTCCTCGTCACGGCCGGCCGCTCGTGGCGGACCGGCCGGTGCGACGACACGGCCACGGCGGCGGCGTGGTGCCCCGACTGGCGTGGCCACGGGGGGCGGGTATGCCGCTCGGACCGGCTCCAGCTCGGCCGTCTGCTCGAATACCGCCACCTCGGACAAGTCCAGCTCGACGTCCACGACGTCTGCCGTGATCGGGTCGAGAGCGTCGAGCGCCTCGCTCAGGTCTGTGCCAGGGGTGTCAGGCATACCGGCGTCGGCGAGCACCTCGGAGACCGCCAGCTCGGCCGTCTTCATCGCCGCCGCGTGAGCGGCCGCGGCAATCTGCGCCGGTGTCGGACCCTGCGGACGGTGAGCGGCGGCCGGCTCGGTCGCTCGCCCGCGTGCGGACTGGCCAACCCGGGAGCCGGTGTGACCGCCATTACCGGCATTACCGGCATTGCCGGCATTGCCCGACCCCGAACCCGAGTGCTCGTGGCTGCCCATCCCGTTTCCATCGCTCTTGTCGACCGGATCACTGGAGATGATGAACCCGCGGCCGGCGCAGTGCTCGCAGGTCTCGGAGAACACCTCGATCAGTCCGGAGCCCACCCGCTTGCGGGTCATCTGGACCAGCCCGAGCGACGTCACCTCGGCGACCTGGTGCTTCGTTCGGTCCCGCCCGAGGCACTCGAGCATCCGGCGGACGACCAGGTCGCGGTTTGACTCGAGCACCATGTCGATGAAGTCGATGACGATGATGCCGCCCACGTCGCGCAGCCGCAGCTGGCGCACGATCTCCTCGGCAGCCTCGATGTTGTTCTTGGTCACCGTCTCCTCGAGATTGCCCCCGGACCCGATGAACTTGCCGGTGTTGACGTCGACGACGGTCATCGCCTCGGTGCGGTCGATGACCAGGGAACCACCGGACGGCAGGAAGACCTTGCGGTCCATCGCCTTGGCAATCTGCTCGTCCACCCGGTAGCGCGTGAACAGGTCCTCCTCGCTCGTCCAGCGGGTGACGCGCTCGGCGAGGTCGGGCGCGACGCTTCCGACGTACTCTGACACCTCCTGCCAGGCGAGCTCACCGGCGACGACGAGGGAGGCGAAGTCCTCGTTGAAGATGTCGCGGATGACGCGCACCGTCAGGTCAGGCTCACCGTGCAGCAGCACGGGGGCACTCCCGGACTTCTTGGCCTTCTTGCCCGAGCCGCCGGCGGCCTCCGCGGTGGCCATGATCTCGTCCCAGGTATGCGTCAACCGCTCGACGTCGGCGCGCAGCTCCTCCTCCGAGGCTCCCTCGGCGGCGGTGCGCACGATGACACCGGCGGTGGACGGCACGACCTCCTTGAGGATCTTCTTGAGCCGGGCGCGCTCGGTGTCGGGGAGCTTGCGGGAGATGCCGGTCATCGAGCTGTTGGGCACGTAGACGAGGTAGCGGCCGGGCAGGGAGATCTGCGAGGTCAGCCGCGCGCCCTTGTGACCGATCGGGTCCTTGGTCACCTGGACCAGCACGCTCTCACCGGAGGACAAGGCGTTCTCGATGCGCTTGGCCTGGTTGTTCTCCAGGCCTGCCGCGTCCCAGTTGACCTCACCGGCATACAGGACGGCGTTTCGGCCCTTGCCGATGTCGACGAACGCCGCCTCCATCGACGGCAGCACGTTCTGAACGCGACCGAGGTAGATGTTGCCCGCCATGGAGACGCTGGTCTCTTTGGAGATGTAGTGCTCGACCAGGACGCCGTCTTCGAGGACACCGATCTGAGTCCGGTCGCCGAGGTGCCGGACGACCATGACCCGCTCGACGCTCTCGCGACGGGCGAGGAACTCGGCCTCGGTGATGACGGTCCGCCGGCGCCCGGCGTCGCGACCTTCGCGGCGACGCTGCTTCTTCGCCTCGAGACGTGTCGAGCCCTTGAGTGCGGTGACCTCGTCGCGACGAGAGTCTCGCGGCTCGCGCTCCCGCGGCTCACGAACGCGGGTCGTAACACCGGGGGTGTCGTCCTGCTCGCCACCGCCACTACTGCGGCGCCGACGACGGGTACGCCTGCGGCTCGACGGGCTTCCGTCGCTCGCCTCGTCACCGGCCCCGTCCTCGGACGCCTCAGAGGACGTGTCGTCGGAGGCGGGTGCGGCCCCGGTCGACGTCTTGGCCTCGGCGGCTTGGTCGTCGGTGGTGGTCGTCGAGCTCGTCGAGCTCGTCGAGCTCGTCGAGCTCACTGTCGGGGTGTCGGCTGGAGCGTCTGCGGCCTCGGATGACGCCGAGCCGCGACCACGACGGCCCTTGCCGCCGCGGCGGCGCCGCCGCCGGGGCGCGTCGCTCGTGTCGTCGCTATCGGTGTCCGTCGCGTCGGTGTCCGTCGCGTCGGTGTCCGTTGCGTCGGTGTCCGTTGCGTCGGTGTCCATCACCGCGACGACGGCGAGCTCGTCGGCGAGCAGCTCAGCGTCTGCCGGAATGTCCTCGGCGAGCACCGCAGGCACGTCCGGAGCGACCTGACCTACCTGCGCCGACGGGTCGGCGTTGCCGGTGGACGTGGCACGACGCGAGCGCCGTGTCGAACCGGCCGATGGGGCCGCTGGTGACGCCGTGGGTGACGCAGACGGGGAGGATGCGCGCCGCCGGCGGGGGGTGGCCGGCGCCCGAAAAACCGCACCGAGGTCGAGGACAGCCGGTGCTCCGCTGGTGTGCTCAGGCCTGTGGTCGGACGCGGGCGACTCGTCGGAGGCGGACGCCTCGACCGTGTCGGCTGCCGGGTGGGTGACGGGGGCGTCGGCGCTCGGAGACGGCGCAGTCAAGGCGTCGAACTGGAGGCCCCGCTCGTCGACGACAGCCGCAGGGGTGGCATCCGCGGCGGTCGCAGCGGCGGCCTTGGCGCGGGAGCGCGGGCTCGCCGTGGCCTTCGTGGCCGTCTTCGTGGTCGCGGCCTTGCGCGCCGTCCTGCGTGGGGCAGTCACGGCGACGGACTGGTCCGCGGCGCCGGCCGCGGACGGCTGGTCAGGAGCCGGATGTCCAGGAGCAGCCTGGTCGAGAGTGGGCTGGTCAGATGCCGGTTCACTCGGGGCAACGGCCGTCGCCGAAGCGGTCTTTCGCGGGGCGCGCTTGCGCGCGGCCTTCTTCGCCGGAACCGGGTCCGTGGCCGGCTCGACGCCCGACGCGGTGTCCTGACCGGTGTCACCGGCGAGAAAGCTGGTGCCGCTGGTCTGCGTGGTTTCGGTGCTCTGCGTAGTGGTGTCGTTCTCGGAAGCCATCGGGCGTCCCTCTCCACCCTGGGCGAGGAGCCACACCGGCCTGTCGGGCCCGGCTCGCCACGAGGGCGGCTTGTGCGTCGTCGACGCCGCGGTTGCGGTGCGACGAAAGTCGTCTTGCTACAGCTGGCGGCTCGCGAGTAGACGCGGCACCGGGTTCAGCTGCCGCCGGCCGTCTCATCGGCGGCCAGTGGATCAGCCACCTCCGCGGATGCGTCTCGCAACGGACCTTGGGCCAGCCGGGTCACCAGGGGTGGTGTCGGCGGCTCCAGGTCGGCCGCTGTCTTCAGCGCGGTCAGAATGTCGTCGGGGCGTACAGCCGGTGTGGTGTGCCGTACGACCACCCGCAGTATCGCACACCCGGCCCCGTCGTCCGGGAGCGAGGTGGGCAATGCCTGCGGAAAGGCCTCGGTCACCGCGGCGACCATGGTCTCGTCGGCCACGGTCATCCGGACCACGGCGGAGCGCACGTCGAACGTCCGCGGCCCCGTCTTGAACGTCCGGGTGACCTCGATCCGGTCCAGGGCGAGCAGCGTGTCCGCAGCCGCTTGTAGCCGCTCGGCTCCGACGTCGCGGAAGGCGATGACCCAGTCGCTCGCCTGCAGCCGGTCGGCGAGCGCACCGGGCGCTGCCTCCACGACCTCGACCACGTCGAGACCGGCCGGGAGCGCCTCGTCGAGGGCGGCGCGGACCGCCTCGGGGTCCACCCGCTCGGTCACGCTGATCTCGACATACTCCGCCTCGCTCGCTGTACCGGTCGGTGCGGCGTTGGCGTACGAGATCCTGGGGTGCGGGTGGAAGCCCGCGCTGAACGCCATCGGCACGTCTGCGCGGCGCAGCGCGCGCTCGAGGGCCCGCTGGAAGTCCCGTGTCGACGAGAAGCGCAGTCGGCCCCGCTTGGCATACCGCAGGCGCAGCTTCTGCACCGCCGGCGCCGGCGCCGGACCCTCGGGAACGCGCTGGGGAGCCATGTCGGGCAGGCTACGCCGCTCGGCACACGCTCGTGCGCTCAGAACACGGTATGCGGTGTGCTGAGCGCTGCGGTGTGTGCTGAGTGTGAGGTCGGCAGTCGGTCAGGACGAAGGCGGTGTGGTGCCGCCCCCTCTCGAGGCTGCCTCTCGCTCGGCCTTGCGCGCCGCGCTCGCCTTGCGGATCGCGTCGCGGCGCTCCTGGTCGTCCATGTCGTTGGCCTGCTCGAGCGTCGGTGCCGTGCCGCCGAGCCGGGCCGGGAGGTAGGTCAGGTCGTCTCCGGTGAGCGGTTCGTAGGACTCCTGCAGCGTGTGCAGCATCGACGTCATGACGGCGTGGATCTTGGCTGTCGCCTCGTCGATGCTCTCCCCCGGCGCAACCGGCACCGGCTCGCCCACGGTGATCGAGATCGGGACGTTGGTGCGCCCCAGACGTCTGGGGTGGCCCTTGGTCCAGATCCGCTGTGACCCCCACATGACGACGGGAAGCAGAGGCACTCCGGCCTCCTGGGCCATCCGGGCGGCGCCGTTCTTGAACCCCTTGAGCTCGAACGAGCGCGAGATCGTCGCTTCGGGGAAGACCCCGACGATCTCGCCTTCGCGCAGGTAGCGCACCGCGTGCCCGTAGGACGAGGCCCCGGCGCTGCGGTCCACGGGGATGTGCTTCATCGCGCGCATCAGCGGGCCACTCACTTTGTGGGTGAACACGCTGTCCTTGGCCATGAACCGGACGAACCGGCGAGCCGGGCGAGCGGCCCAGCCGGCATACGTGAAGTCCAGGTAGCCCGTGTGGTTGATGATCATCACCGCCCCACCCGTCCGCGGCACGTGCTCCGCCCCGGCGATGGTGAAGTGGATCCCCTGGGCAGCGAAAACGCCGCGCGCCGCGGTGATGACGGACGCATACACCGGCTCCATGCGCACAACCTACGGGACCGCAACCGTCGCGCCTATGGCTCGTCGGTCACGAGTCCGGTCAGGATCCGACGCAGGTGAGCCCGGTCACGAGTGGACACGGTCTCGAACAACGCGTCGGTCGCCTCCGTCCGGGAGCCCTCGATGGTAGCGACCGTGCGCAGGCCCGTCGGAGTCAAGGCGAGGGTCGTCGCCCGGCGGTCTCGGGGGTCCGGACGACGCTGCACAAGGTCGAGTGCCACCAGCCCGTCGACCACCTCGGTGACCGAGCGCGGAGCGATCCGCAGGCGGCCGGCCAAGTCCGTGAGACGCAGTCCCGGCTCTCCTGCGACGACGAGCAGCGCGCGTCCCTGGTGGGGCGAGATCCCCAGTGGCGCAAGCTGTTCGCGCCAACCGGCGCGCAACCGGCGCGCGACGGCCGTCACGAGGTC
The DNA here is from genome assembly GCF_039935575.1 of Lapillicoccus sp. Taxonomy (GTDB): domain Bacteria; phylum Actinomycetota; class Actinomycetes; order Actinomycetales; family Dermatophilaceae; genus Lapillicoccus. The sequence goes on along the minus strand of NZ_JBDTKA010000079.1, from coordinate 14,332 downwards.
GGCGAGCGTCGGGTCTGGCAGCGGGCCGAGCGGAGGGTTGGGCGGGGAATGCACATGGCGATCCTAGCGTTACCCTGCCAGCCTCATAGTCTGGCAACCTCAGCATGTGAGTGCGAACTTCGAAAGGAGAGACGCCCATGACCGGCACTCCCACCCCATCCTCATCCGTCCCCTCATCCGGTGCCGGTTCCGCCACCCCCTGGGGTAGCCGCTCGAGCGGTCCCTCGGGAGGCCGCGAGTCACGCGGCCATTCAGGGGCCCGCAAGGTGGACCCAGCCGACCGTGCCCAGCTGGCCGAGTCCCCCGTGAGCTGGCGCCGCGTCGGCGCCCTCTTCGCCCCTTACCGGGCCCGCATCGCCCTGGTGATGTCACTGATCGTCGCGTCCTCCGCGGTCTCGCTGTCGACGCCCTTCCTGCTCCGGCTCGTCATCGACGACGCCCTCCCCCAGCGCGACACCACGCTGCTGCTCCTCGCCGTCGGCGGGATGCTCGCCGTCACGGTGGTCACCGCGGTCCTCGGCGTCCTGCAGACCTGGCTGTCCACCACGGTGGGACAGCAGGTCATGCACCGCCTGCGTACCGACGTCTTCGCGCACCTGCAGCGCCAGTCGCTCGCCTTCTTCACCCGGACCCGCAACGGCGAGATCCAGTCCCGCCTGACCAACGACGTCGCCGGTATGCAGTCCGTCGTCACCTCGACGGCCACGTCCGTCGCGTCCAACGTCACCACCGCCGTCGGCACGGCGATCGCCATGGTCGCCCTCAGCTGGAGGCTGTCCCTGCTCTCGCTGCTCGTCATCCCGCCGGCCGTCTGGCTGACCCGGCGGGTCGCCCTCCTGCGCCGAGAGGTCACCGCCAAGCAGCAACGTCGGATGGCCGACCTGCTGATCCAGGTCGACGAGGGCCTGTCCGTGAGCGGCGTCCAGCTGACCAAGACCCTCGGCGCGAGCGAGACCATGTCGTCCCGCTTCGCCGCCACGTCTCGCGAGCTAGTCGACCTCGAGGTCCAGTCGCAGCTCGCCGGCCGCTGGCGGATGGCGACCATGAGCATCGTCTTCGCCGCCATTCCCGCCCTGATCTACCTGGCGGCCGGCTTCCCCGCGACCTCCGGTGGCATGACCATCGGGACGCTCGTCGCGTTCACCGCCTTGCAGACCGGGATCTTCCGGCCTCTCATGGGCCTGCTCGACGTGGGCGTGTCGATCGTCAGCTCGATGGCGCTGTTCAGTCGGATCTTCGGCTACCTCGACCTGCGGGCCGACGTCGAACCGTCGCTCGACCCTGTTGCGGTCGACCACGCGGCACTGCGTGGGGAGATCCGGTTCGACGCCGTGTCGTACCGCTACCCCGACGCCGACCGCCTGGCCCTCGACCGCGTCGACCTGGTCGTGCCTGCCGGCACCTCACTCGCCCTGGTCGGCGAGACCGGGTCCGGCAAGTCGACGCTGGCCAGTCTCGTGGCGCGGCTGCGCGACCCGTCGTCCGGTCGCGTCAGCATCGACGGGGTCGACCTGCGCGACCTGTCCTTCGAGGACCTGGCACGGATCGTCGGGGTCGTGTCGCAGGAGACCTACCTACTGCACGCGTCGATCCGCGACAACCTCCTGCACGCGCGGGCCGACGCCACGGACGCCGACCTGTGGGCCGCTCTCGAGGCCGCCCAGGTCGCCGACCTGGTCGCTACGCTTCCGGGCGGCCTCGACACCGTGGTGGGTGCCCGCGGGCTGCGCTTCTCCGGAGGCGAGAAGCAGCGCCTCGCCATCGCCCGCACGCTGCTGCGCGACCCCAGGGTGCTCGTCCTCGACGAGGCGACCAGCGCTCTCGACAACGACACGGAGCGCGAGCTACAAGCCGCCCTCGAGGTCGTCGCCCGGGGCCGCACCACGATCACCATCGCGCACCGCCTCAGCACGATCGAGGACGCGGACCAGATCGCCGTCCTGTGGCACGGACGGGTGGTCGAGCTCGGCTCTCACGCGCAGCTGGTCGACCGAGGCGGGCGTTATGCGCGCCTGGCGGCGGACCGCACCCCGACGCATACCGAAACTGCCGCCGCTTGACGGTGTTGCGTCCGACAGAGTGGTGGCCCTGGCTACCGAAACGTCGGACGCAGGCCCAGCGAGGGTGGCGGGAATCCCGGTCGGAACAGGTGCGCAGGTCTGGGAGAATCGCGACCATGACCACCATCTCCCTCGCACCACACATCCCCGACAGGCCGTCCGTCGACGGCCTCGAGGAGAAGTGGATGCAGGTATGGCGGGAGAACGGCACCTACACCTTCGACCGGGAGCGCGCGCTCGCCGGCGGCCGGGACGCGGTCTGGGCCATGGACACCCCGCCGCCCACCGCGAGCGGGTCGCTGCACATCGGTCACGTCTTCGGGTTCACCGAGGCGGACTGCATTGCCCGCTACAAGCGGATGGCGGGCCTCGAGGTGTTCTACCCGATCGGGTGGGACGACAACGGGCTGCCGACCGAGAAGCGTGTCCAGAACTACTACGGCGTCCGGGGTGACGCCTCGCTGCCCTACGACCCGGCGTTCGTCCCGACCCAGCAGGGCGGCGAGGGCCGCTCCACCAAGGCGTCGAACCAGCAGCCGATCAGCCGGCGCAACTTCATCGAGCTGTGCGACATCCTCACCGTCAAGGACGAGGTGACGTTCGAGGAGACCTTCCGCAGGTTGGGACTCGCCTGCGACTGGGCGATCAGCTACCGCACCATCGACGAGCGCTCCCGCTCGGTCTCCCAGGCGTTCTTCCTGCGCAACCTCGCGCGCGCAGAGGCATACCAGGCCGAGGCTCCGGGCCTGTGGGACGTGACGTTCCAGACTGCCGTGGCGCAGGCTGAGCTCGAGGCGCGGGACTACCCGGGCGCCTATCACCGCATCGCGTTCCGCGCTGCCGACGGCACCCCGGTCTTCATCGAGTCGACCCGCCCCGAGCTGCTGCCGGCCTGCGTCGCGCTCATCGCCCACCCCGACGACGAGCGGTATGCCTCGCTCTTCGGGACCACGGTGACCTCCCCGCTGTTCGGGGTCGAGGTGCCCGTCGTCGCGCACCCGCTCGCGGAGATGGACAAGGGCGCCGGCATCGCGATGTGCTGCACCTTCGGCGACCTCACCGACGTGCAGTGGTGGCGCGAGCTGCAGCTGCCCACCCGATCGGTGATCACTCGCGACGGGCGGATCCTGCCTGAGACCCCGACCTGGCTCACCGCCGACCTGGCCCGAAGGACATTCGAGGAGATGGCCGGCAAGACCACCTTCGCGGCGCGCACCGCCGTCGTCGACGCGCTGCGGGCCTCCGGTGACCTCGACGGCGAGCCGACACCCACGCAGCGCAAGGCGAACTTCTACGAGCGCGGCGAGCGACCGCTCGAGATCGTCACCTCGCGACAGTGGTACATCCGCAACGGCGGCCGCGACGAGACGATCCGCGCGGCGATGATCGAGCGGGGGCGCGAGCTGGACTTCCATCCGGCGTTCATGCGCGCCCGCTATGAGAACTGGGTCGGTGGGCTCAACGGTGACTGGCTGATCAGTCGGCAGCGGTTCTTCGGTGTGCCGATCCCGGTGTGGTACCCCGTGCTGCCATCCGGCGAGCTCGACCACGACCACCCGATCGTCCCCGACGAGGCAGGCCTGCCCGTCGACCCCGCGGCCGAGACGCCCGCCGGATACAACGACACACAGCGCGACCAGCCGGGTGGGTTCAGCGGGGACCCGGACGTGATGGACACCTGGGCCACCTCGTCGGTCACACCGCAGATCGCCGGCGGCTGGGGCGTCGACCCGCAGCTGTGGGAGGTCGTCTTCCCGATGGACCAGCGGCCGCAGGGTCACGACATCATCCGCACCTGGCTGTTCGGGACCGTCGTGCGCTCGCACTTCGAGCACGGCACCCTGCCCTGGCGGCACGCGACCATCAACGGCTGGATCCTCGACCCCGACCGCAAGAAGATGAGCAAGTCCAAGGGCAACGCCACCACGCCGATCGACATGCTGGTCGAAAATGGCACCGACGCGGTCCGCTACTGGGCTGCCTCGGCCAGGCTCGGCATGGATGCGTCGCTCGACACCGCGCAGATGAAGGTCGGGCGACGACTGGCCATCAAGGTGCTCAACGCGAGCAAGTTCGCGCTGTCCTTCGGCGAGTCCGGGGAGGGTGGAGACCCAGCAGATGCGGGCACCCCCGCAGACACCGGAGACGCTCTCGCTGCCCTCGCCGCGCAGGTGACCGAACCCCTCGACCGCGCCATGCTCGCCTCCCTCGCCGACGTCGTCGACCTCGCGACCCGGGCCAACGAGGCGCTGGACTACACCCGTGCCCTCGAGGTGACGGAGTCCTTCTTCTGGTCGTTCTGCGACGACTACCTCGAGCTGGTCAAGGACCGGGCCTACGGGTCCAGCTACGGAACGGACGCCACGGCAGACGGGGTGTCGCCGAGCCAGGGTGCCGCTTCGGCCCGAGCAGCGCTGCGGCTCGCCCTCGACGTGCAGCTGCGGCTACTCGCCCCGGTGGTCGTGTTCGCGACCGAGGAGGTCTGGTCCTGGTTCCACGAACCCGCCGCCGGGTCCATCCACCAGGCAGCCTGGCCCACCGCGGCCGAGCTCGGTCCACATGCGGCCCCGCATACGGACGGCGGCGAGGCGGACGTCCTGACCGCCGTCGGCGAGGCACTCGCGGGGGTGCGCAAGGCCAAGTCGGACGCCAAGGTCGGTATGCGTGCCGAGATCACCGCTATGACCCTCGTCGGGCCGGCCTCACAGCTGGACCGCGTCCGGATGGCCGAACCGGACCTGCGCGCGGCCGGCCGCATTCAGGCGATGGAGTATGCCGTCGACGACTCGTTGCCGACCCTCACCGTCCGGGACGCGCAGATCGTGCCTCCCGAGCCGCGCCAGCGGGGCTGACCGACGCAGGTGCGAGGGTGACTGCGGGTAACGTGCCTGCATGAGGGAGCCGGGCGTGCACACGGGAGCTGTGCCTGCATGACTGAGCCAGGCCCGCGCGAGGTTCTGGTCCCCTCCCCGCCGGGCGGACCGGTCCCTTGGCTGCTCGGAGCCGGCGCGTTCGGCCTCGTGGTCCTCGCCGTGGCCGCGTCGTCCGGCCCCGTCCAGGTGGCTACCTCGCCGCCCCCAGGCAGCGCGCGGTCCGTGTTGTCGGCCTCACCGACGGTCACGACGACGACGGCGGAACCGCTGAGCAACAGCTCCCTCGCCCCCAACGCCAACCAGCTTCCCGACCTGCCTCCTGTCATCGTGCTGGCCCTGAAGCTGCTGGTCTTCGCCCTGGTCGCCTGGGCCGTATACCTGCTGCTGAAGGCCATCTGGCGGCACTTCCCGCGTTGGCACACCCGGGTAGTTGCGAGCAGCCCCATCGAGGCGCTGCCCTCGTTGCCGGAGGATCTGCTCGAGACCGCCGATGCCCGACTGGGCCTCCTGCAGGAAGGCAGCCCGCGCAACGCGATCGTCGCGTGCTGGGTCGACCTGGAGGAGTCGGCCACGTCGGCCGGGCTGCCCCGCAGGCCGGCGGAGACCTCGGCAGAGTTCACCGTCCGCGTGCTGCGCACCTGGGACGTCGCGCCGGATGCGATGGGTCGGCTCGCGGAGCTCTACCGCGAGGCACGTCACTCGCGCCACCAGCTGACCGAACAGCACCGGGCCGAGGCGGTCAGCCGGCTCGAGGCGATCCACGACGACCTGCGTCGGGTCGTGGCCGAGTCCCAGCTGGGCTCCGGTGAGTCACCGGTGAGCACCCGGATGAGTCCAGATGAGAGGTCGGTGAGTCCCCGGTGAGTCCACGGTGGCGGCTGGCCGACCAGCCGCGAGGCCGCCGGCGGCTGATCTGGCTCGCCGTCGCATATGTCGTGGTGCTTCTCGCCCTGGTCGGGCTCGGACTGTCCGTCTCGCCGATCCTGCTCGGCACACTCTTCCTCGCCGGGTTCGCCGGAGCCGCCTTCGCGATCGACCGGTTCGCGGAGAACCAGGACGACCAGTGGTCCACGAGCCAGCCGTCCACGGCCGGACTCGGGCGCGGGTCGGACCACCTCACCGTGGCTCTCGCCCGACGCCTCTCGAGCACCGCGACCGACCCGCGCAGCCGGGCCAGCCTCGCCGGCGAGCTGCACCGCCAGCTGCGGGTGGTCGTCGTCGACCGGGTTCGTCGCGAGCGCGGGTTCGACCTGACCTCCCACCCGCGCGCCGCGAACGACGTCCTTCCCACCGAGCTGGTCGCCCTGGTGACCGGGCCGCCGGACCCACGGCTGACCGACTCCCGTTATCTGGCTGACCTCCTCGACAGAATCGAGTCCACGTGAGCACGCCGGGCACGCCAGACATGTCGGGCATGTCGGGGATGTCGGGGATGTCACTGCCCGAGGTGTCCGCCCTGAGTGGACGCATTCTCGACGAGGTCGAACGCGCCGTGGTCGGCAAGAGGCAGCCGCTGGCCCTCGTGCTGAGCGCGATCCTCGCCGGCGGGCACGTGCTGCTCGAGGACTTCCCGGGGCTCGGCAAGACCCTGGCCGCGCGGTCGTTCGCGGCGACGCTCGGGCTGGACTTCACGCGTGCCCAGTTCACCCCGGACCTGCTGCCGGGGGACCTGACCGGGTCGTTCGTCTACGACCAGCGCGAGCGGGAGTTCGCCTTCCGTCGGGGGCCGCTGTTCACCGGACTGCTGCTGGCGGACGAGATCAACCGGACCCCGCCCAAGACGCAGTCGGCGCTGCTCGAGGCCATGCAGGAGCGGCAGGTGACCGTCGAGGGCCAGACGTTCGTGCTGGACCGACCGTTCCATGTCATCGCGACCGCGAACCCCGTCGAGTACGAGGGCACGTATCCGCTGCCCGAGGCGCAGCTCGACCGGTTCCTGCTGCGGGTGTCGTTCGGCTACCCGACCGCCCGCGAGGAGCTGCAGGTCCTGACCAACCGGATGACCCGTCGGCACGAGGAGATCGACCTCGATCGGGTCACCGACGGGCCGGGGCTGCTGGCCATGCAGGAGGCCGTCGAGGCGACCACCGTTGACGACAGCGTCGCGGCATACTGCGTCAACCTGGCGACTGCGAGCCGCGACCACCCACACGTGCTCATGGGTGCGTCGCCGCGCGGCTCGCTCGCGCTGCTGCTCGTCGGTCGGGCGTATGCCGTCCTGCGGGGTCGGGACTACGTCACTCCGGAGGACGTCAAGGCGGTCGCCGTGTCGGTCCTCGCGCACCGCATCACCGTCAAGCCCGAGCTCTGGATGAGCAACGTCACCGGCCGCAGCGTCGTCGAGGCCATCCTCGGCAGCGTCCCGACGCCGGCTGCGCGCGAGTCGCATCACGGCGACGGCAGCTGAGTGGGTGAGTCAGAGATGAGCACGCCGGACGGGCCGCCCTGGCGCCCGACCGCGGCCCTGTTCCGGGCCACGTTGCTCGGCGGGCTCGGTGCGTTCGCGGCGGTGCTGTGGCATCGGCCGGACGTGCTCGTCCTCGCGACCCCGATGCTGGTCGTGGCTACCTGGTCCTGGGTGCGGCGACCCCACACGCCGCTCGAGGTCAGGACCAGGCTCGGCCACCAGACGCTGCGCGAGGGCGAGGCGACGACCATGCGGGCCGTCCTCTCGGTGCCCCGCGGCGTGGACGACGTCGTCATCCAGGTCTCGCCCAGCCTGTTCGCCCAGCTCGACCCGCCCCTGGGCATCCAGGTGGTGGGGTCACGCGAGGTGAACGCCGACCGGTCCGCCTCGGCGTCCGTCGTCGTCCGGTCGACCCGGTGGGGGATCCGGGCGGTGGCTGAGGTCCAGTACGCAGCGTGGTCGGAGTGGGGGGCGTTCCGGCAGGGACCGGTGAGCGTCGACCCCGTCCTGCTCACGACCCTCCCCCTGCCGGCGACGTTCACCCCGTCGGCTCCGCTGCCTCCACCCGAGGGCCTGGTCGGGCCGCACCGGTCCGCCCGGATCGGCAGCGGGAGCGAGTTCGACACCCTGCGCCCGTTCCAGCCCGGAGACCGGCTGCGCCGGATCCGCTGGCCCGTGTCGCTGCGTACCGGGGTGCTGCACGTCTCCTCGACCTACGGCGACGAGGACGCCCTGGTCGTGATCGTCGTGGACGCGTTCAGTGACCTCGGACCACGCGAGGGCATCGACGGGCGTCCGACGAGCCTCGACGTGACCGTCCGCGCAGCCGCCGCGATCGCCGAGCACCACCTCGCGGTCGGCGACCGGGTGGGGTTGCGCGTGGTCGGTTCCGCCGACATCCCCCGGGTGCCCGTCGGCACCGGACGCCCGCACCTGCGGCGGGTCCTCGGCGTTCTCGCCAGGATCCGGCCGGCGACGGAACGCCGTGACGACGGTGAGCGGGCGATCGCCGGGATCGGCGCCGGGGCGTTGGTCTTCGTGCTCTCGCCGTTGGTCGACCCCGGGATGGTCGACGTCGTGGCCCGGCTCGGCGCGCGAGGACTGACCGTCGTGGTCGTCGACACGATGCCCGACCACCTCTGGACCGGGCAGGAGGACGTGTATGCCTCGCTCGCCTGGCGGATCCGGCGGCTGTCTCGGGGCGAGGATGTCGCGAGGTTGACCGGGGCTGGGGTGCCCGTCGTGCCCTGGAAGGGGCCGGGGAGCCTGGATCTGGTCTTGAGGGAGCTCTCCCGCCGAGCGCGGGCACCGAGGATGGCGCGCCGATGACGATGCCTGTCACTCAGTCCGCACCCACCGGTGCCATACCCTCCGGCCGCCTGGTGAGGCTGGGGTGGTCCGAGGAGTACTCGCCCCCGCAGCTGCTGCTCGCTGCGCTGGTCGCCGCAGCGCCGGCCGCGTTCGTGGCGTGCATGGTCCTGGCCGGCGGCGGGTTGTCCTGGTGGTGGCTCGTGTTGGCGCCAACCGGCCTCGCCCTGGTCTCGCGGCTCGAGTCGGTCGTCGTGCTGTTGCTCTGGCTTGGGCTGGGCATCCTGTGGATGGGGCTGGTCCCCGGGCCGTTCTCGTGGTGGTGTGTGCCGGCGGCGCTCGTCCTGCTGATCTCCCACACCGCCCTCGCGCTGCTGTCCGGTCGGCCGAAGGCCGGCGGGCTGGCCCCCGAGACAGGCCCCCGGACGGCACGGCGGTGCGCGGTGGTCGCCGGTGCGACGGTCGGGGTAGCGGCGCTCTCCCGGGCGACGCTGGCCCTGGACGTGGCAGGACAGGCGCTGCTCGTGGCGCTCGCCCTGGCGATCGTCGCCGCCTGGTGGTGGTGGGCCGGCGTCAGTGGGTCTGACGGCGTCGGCACGAGCGGATGAACGACGAGACCCCTGCCTCAGCCCAGAGCGAACGCGGTCGCGCGGGCCACGGCGAGCGCCGAGTGCGCACCGTTCTCAGGGCCCTTCTCGAAGTCCGAACCCTGTGTCGCCATGGTGTTGGTGACGTGGGCGAGGCAGACGACCTTCCGCTCGAGGGCCTCGGCATAGGCATACAGACCTGCCGCCTCCATCTCCACGCAGACCACACCCTCTCGCTGCGCCGCCGCGATGCCCGCGGCGGTCTCGCGATAAGGGGCATCGGTCGTCCAGGAGCTGCCCCGAAGGACGGGTTCCGGCAGCGCCGTGAACGCGGTGCCGAGCCGCTCGTCCAGCCGAGGGTCGAGAACGCTCCAGCGCCCGGGAGGCAGGTAGTGGACGCTGGTGCCCTCGTCCCGCAAGGCTCGCTCGATCAGGACGAAGCACGGGGTCTCGGGCAGCGGCCCGATCTGTCCGGCAGAGGTGATGCTGAGAACCAGCCTCGACCCCGAGGCGGCGAGCTGCTCGGCAACCAGGACCGCGAAGGGCGCCCCCACAGCGCTCCCGACCACGCCGACCTCGATCCCGTCGAGGTCCGTGGTCCACATCTGCGTGTGGTAGCAGGCCCAACCGGGATGCAGTCGGCCGCGGCCAGAGGAGGCGAGATGACGCACGATGTCGCCGTCCGGGTCCAGCAGCGCCACCTCCGGCACGTCGGCGACGGGCAGCCGCCTCTGCCGGCGAGCCTCCCGGAGCAGGTTCGCTGGCTCGAACAACGACGGTTCGTCGTATGACTTCGCTCCCAGCAGCGGTGATGCGTCGTCGGTCACGGAGACATTCCATCAGGCTCGTGCCGGGTCGGCCCGCTGCTGGAACGGCACGGGCTGGCCGGCACTGTTCTGACGATGCTGACGATGCTGACGTGCTCAGCCGAGATGCGGGCCGGCAACCTCTTCGCGGGCGGCAAGCTCCTCGTGCTTGACCGTCAGGCCAACGAGGACCACGACACCGGCAACCAGGATCATCCCCGCGCCGAACAGGAACCCGCGCGTAGAACCCTCGGTCTGGGCCACGAGCGACGCGTGGGCCATGGCCGCCTTCGCCTGGTCCGCGGTGATCGCCCCGGAGGCCGCCTGAGCCTGGATCGGGCCGGCCAACCCCGAGAAGCTGTCCGCGAACCGGTGCGTGAACACGGTGGTCAGGGCGGCTAGGCCCACAGCGCCACCGATCTGCTGCGCCGTGTTGAGCGCAGCCGAGCTGGCGCCCGAATCCTCGTCACGCACACCGGCGACCGCCGTCAGTGTGAGCGGCACGAAGGTCAGGCCGAGACCCACTGCGAGCACGATGATCCACGGGAGCAGGTGCGCGGCATACGAGCTGTCCACCGTGAGCCGGCTGAAGCCGAACATCCCGATCGCGCCGATGACGGCGCCCGGGCCGGAGATCCACCGCGGGTCGATCTTGCTGGCCAGCGTCGAGGCCACCCCGGCACCGACCACCATGGCGGCCGAGAACGGGAGGAACGCGAACCCGGCCTCGAGCGGGCCGTATCCAAGGACCTGCTGGATGTAGAGGCCGAGGAAGTAGAACATCGCGAACATCCCGGCGCCGACCATCAGCATGACGAACAGGCTGATGCCGCGAGTCCGGTCGGCGAGGATGCGGATCGGGAGCAGCGCGTTGGGGTTGCGCTTCTCGACGAGCACGAAGGTTGTCAGCAGCACGACACCCAGGGCGAGCGAGGTGAGGGTCATCGACGAGCCCCAACCACCGGCCGGGTCGGCGGCGTGGGTCAGGCCGTAGACGATGCCGACGAGGCCGACGGTGCCGGTGACGGCACCGGCCAGGTCGAAGCTCCCCCGCGTCCGCTCACTCTCGACGAGCACCCGCGGAGCCATGGACGCGACCAGGATGCCAATCGGCACGTTGATGAAGAACGTCCAGCGCCAGTCGTGCTCGGTCAGGGCGCCACCGAGGATGAGGCCGACGGCGGCACCCACACCGGACATCGCGGCATACACGCCCATGGCGCGGTTGCGTTCCTTGCCCGCCGGGAAAGTCGTCGTGATCAGGGCCAGCGCGGCCGGCGAGGCCAGCGCGGCGCCCATCCCCTGGACGATCCGGGAGCCGATGAGCATGCCCTCGCTGACGGCCAGGCCGCCGACGAGAGACGCTGCGGCGAAGAGCAGCACGCCGGTGATGAACATCCGGCGCCGTCCGAGCAGGTCGCCGAGGCGCCCGCCGAGCAGCAGCAGGCTGCCGAGCGCCAGGGCGTAGGCGTTCACGACCCAGGACAGGTTGGCCGCGGAGAACCCGAGGTCCTTCTGCAGCGCGGGAAGCGCGATGTTCACGATCGTCCCGTCCAGGACGATCATCAGCTGGGCGCTGCCGATGACGGCGAGCGCGAGTCCGAGGCGCCGGCTGCGTTTCGCCCCTGCAGTATTGGACGGCGGTCGGGTCGGCGCGCTGTGCTGGGGCTCAGGGGCCAGCGGCCGGTCGGTGATGGTGGACATGGTGGGCCTTTCGTGAAGCGTTCATGGGTACAGACGCAAGGGCACGCCGGTATGCCGGCGTGTCCGGTGAGAGATGGGCCGTCCCCGTCGACGGCGGTGTGGGGTCGAGCTGTGGTGGTATGAGGAAAGGTTCGAAGGCGCCCGTGCCGGGCGGTCGGTCAGACGAGGGTGGCCCGACAGGCGGGCAGGACGACCTTGTCGACGATCGAGACAACAGTGCTGAGGTCGGTGTCCTTCCCGAACACCACCGCCCGATGGACGGACATGGCCGGCAGGATGCTCGCTAGCTGGTGAAGGTCTGCGTCAGGGCCGATCTCGCCGCGCCGCTGGGCTCGGCTGAAGACCTCGACAGCGTAGGCCGTCATCGGCTCGAGAAAGCGGGTGGTGAACTCCGACATCAGCTCGGCGTCCCGGTGCAACGCCGGCATCACGGCGCCGAGCAGCTCGGACAGGCCGGAGGTGAGGCCGCCGTCCTGGCAGGCCACGGAGACCAGGTCGCCACGCAAGGTGCCCGAGTCGGGCCGGTCGAGCAGGTCCGACCTGTCCACGCGATCCGGACAGATCGTCTCGGCGATGGCGTCGACCACGAGAGCCGCTTTGCCCGACCACTTGCGGTAGAGAGTGGCCTTGCCGACCCGGGCCCGGGTGGCCACGGCATCGAAGGTCAGCTTGTCGTAGCCGAGCTCGACGAGCAGATCGACCACGGCCTGGTGGATCTCCGTGGCGCGCTCGCCCTCCACCCGGGGACGGGTAGCTGAGGCGGTGGCGCTGAGGACCATGACGGACCGCTTTCCCTAGCTGATGGAACGAAACTGTTTCGTTCTATCCGAAGATAAGCCATGGGTGGTCATGCGTCAAACCCGATGGTCAGGGCCGTGCGGCATACTCCCCTCATGCCACTCGAAACCCTCACCGAGGTCCTTTACAGCACGTCCGCCACTGCGACCGGAGGACGCGTCGGCCGCGTCCAGAGTGCCGACGGCGTCCTCGACCTCGAGCTGCGGCGGCCGGGCAGCAAGTCCAACCCGGCCGCCAACCCGGAGACGCTCTTCGCGGCCGGGTATGCGGCCTGCTTCGGCAGCGCTCTGACATCGGCCGCCAAGGAGCGCGACGTCGACGTCAGCAACTCGAGCGTGACGGCGGCCGTGTCACTAGGCAAGACCGACACGGGGGTGGGCCTGGCCGTCACCCTTACCGCGCACCTTCCAGGCGTGGACCCCGACATGGCGCAGCAGCTGCTCGACGCGGCCCATCACGGGTGTCCTTACTCGAAAGCGACGCGCGGCAACATCGAGGTCACCGTCGAGCTGGGCTGACCTCAGGCCATCACGGCGACGTTGCGGGTCTCGGCGGTCTCGGCCATCTCGCCCACGTCAGCGAGCGCGGTGGACAGCGTGTCGAGTGCGTCGAGCGTCGCGTTGAGGCTTTTCCTCAGCTCCGCCTGGTACTGCCGCTCGCCCTGTCGCGACACGGTGGTGAGGCTCCAGCCTGTCAGGTCCGCATCCACCGCCGCGAACATCGTGTCGAGGCTGGACTTCAGGTTCGTGCGCATGGTGTCGAGGTCGGCCTTGAGGGCCGCCACACTGCCCTGCTTGTAGACCAGCGTCGTCGTCCCGCTCATCGCGGCACCGGGCTCAGTCGGTCGCGGGCCCTGGAGTACGCCTGCACGGACGTACCCTGGCTGCTCGCCGTCTCCTGGTCGGTGGTGGCGAGCTTGCCGGCATACCCGTTGACGCCGCTCGGGATCTTCGCACCCGCGGCATACCAGGCCTTGAGGGCCTCGTAGAACGCCCCCGCTCCGGACCCGGTGAACCCGGCCGTCTCGCCGCTCATCCCCTCGGCCGCGTTCTTCAAGGTCGTCTGCAAGCCCGAGACAGCTGCCGCAGCGGTTCCGGCGGCCTTGGTCTGAGCACCGAGCACCAGCTCGGTCGTCGTGTCTCCCACGAGGCGAGAGTACCCCGAGGCGTGGATCGTGCGGTCGGGTCTGAGCACCCGTGCTCAACTGTTGTCAGTGAACTGGCAGGTCCTGTTGATGCTCCTCTAGGGTTGGCCGAGAAGCGACTGCGCGGGTGGAGCGCGGTCTGGCGATGCGGGGGTGGGGATGGGCAGGCATGACTTTGCGGTCGACCTGGAGGGGATGGCGAACGCGGCCAAGGGGATCAACGACACGTCGAAGCTGTTCAAGGACAAGGACGTCGAGGACCTGATCCCCTCGGAGGGCGATGTGGGGCACGACACCGTCTGGGACGCCCTCGACGAGTTCCAGGACCGGTGGGAGCGGGGCACCAAGAACATGGTCGAGGACGTCGGCGAGGCCGGCGGCCGGCTCGCCAAGATCACCATGAACTACCTCGATTACGAGCAGAGCTCGGGCAAGAGGATGGAACCCCTCAAGGGCGAGTTCGAGGGGCTGACGATTTTCGGGGCGAGCGAGTGACCCCGTCCTACACCGTCTCTGGCTCGCCGGCGGCGATTGTGGTCAAGGCGGGGGGCATGCGCACCCGCGGGACGGCGTTCACCAAGGTTGCCGACGGGCTGGACTCGATCAAGACCGACGGGTGGGCCTCGAAGTCGGCGGAGATGTTCC
>NZ_JBDTKA010000078.1:0-15751 GCF_039935575.1 Lapillicoccus sp. | reverse complement strand
GTGCCGCCGACGTACTCCATGACGATGTAGCCGGCGTTGTCGTGGGTGACGAAGTTGTAGATCTCGACGATGTGCGGGTGCGAGACCTGCGCGAGGAACCGCTGCTCGGCGATGGCCGCTGCCAGCGCGTCGGGGTCACCCGAGTTGAGCAGGCCCTTGAGGACCACCCAGCGGTTGGACACGTTCTTGTCGCGCGCGAGGTAGATCCAGCCCAGGCCGCCGTGGGCGAGGCAGCCGGCCACCTCGTACTGGCCCGCGACGAGGTCGCCGGCAGCGAGCTTGGGGTTGAACGAGAACGCTTGGCGGCACTTGGCGCAGAACCCGGTCGTACGACCGGCTTTGCCGTCCTTGCCCCGGCCGACGGGGCTTCCGCAGTTGGAGCAGAACCGTTTGTCCTCGGGGACCACCGGGTCGGACATGATCGCCTTGAGGGCGTCGATGGCCGGGGTCGGCGGGATCGTGGTGAGGCCGGCACCCAGCCGGGCGGCCCGCAGCCGCTGCGAGTCGCTGCGGACCCGGCGAGTGGTCTTGCTGCCCGGCTGACCGGCCCGCGCCGAGCCCAGCGCGGTCGAGGTCAAGCGGTTGCTCGCCCGCGACATCGTCGACGGCGACGAAGACACCCCCGCGGGAACCGTTGCCGCAGAGAGGGGTTCGGTGGACTCGCCAGAGGCGCCGCACTGGTCGCAGTAGCCGTCGACGAGGTGGCCCTGGCAGCCGGGCTGGTTGCACGCAGTTCCGTTGGGGATCGAGGAGCTGACCTGCTGCTGGACGGCGGGCGGTAAACCGCTGCCGTCGTCCGAGTCGCCGTTGGGGTCGCCGTTGGGGTCGCCGTTGGGGTTGCTGGCTCTGGCCTTGGCACGCGTCGACGGCTCGCCCACCTCGACGGTGCCTCCCGGCACGCCACTCGCTGTCCCGCCTTCCCCCGGACTGCCGCACACGTCGCAGTACCCGTCGACGATCGTGCCGGTGCAGCCGGGCTGGGTGCAGGCCCCAGACGCCGTCACGATGGGGGACGCCGCGCTCGCACCCGTTGCGGTGGCTGATGCGGAGGCAGGCGTCCCGCAGACGTCGCAGTAGCCGTCGACGACGTGCCCGGTGCAGCCGGGCTCGGTGCAGGCGGGGGCTGAGGTCGTTGTGGTCATCGGCTGCCTCCCGGTTTCGTCGCAGCGGTGGCCACCCGAAGATAGGCCTGGTATGCCGCGAGCAGCGCCCGGGCCCGTCCCAGGTCGGCTGGGACGCCGGCGAGGCACGCGTCCAACCGGGATCCGAGGTCGTCGAGGTCCGGTCGCCCGGCGACGGGGACCGCGCTGGCCCGGGCCTGTGCCTGGTAGGCCCCTGTCAGCCCGCGCAGCTCTTCTCGCTCGGCCAGCGCGTCGGCATACGCCTTCTGGGCCGCGGTGAGCGCTCGCGAGACCGCGTCGAGGCGGTGCAGGTAACGCTCCAGGGCCTCGGGGTCCGTGGGCACCGCTCCCAGCGCGGTGACGTCGGGGATCGCCAGCCGGGGGGCGGGTGTCACTGCAGCGACGCACTGCGCCTCGAGCAGCCGGATGGCGGCCCCCCGGGCCGAGAGCTCCTCGCGCTGGTGCTGGGCGCGGACGGCGTCACGGGCGGCGTCGAGGCGGCGTCCCGCACTGACGATCAGGTCGCGCTCACGGGTAGAGGCGTCGTACTCGAGGGGGGCCAGCAGGCCGCCGACGTCCGCGCCGCGCTTGGCCCGTTCGGTGACGTCCGCGAGGCGTCGGTCCAGCTCGTGCAGGAGGTCGCGGGCCTGTTCCCGGGGTGCACCCACCGGCACCACCCCGATCTGGTCGCGGATCCGCTCGACGGTCTCGCGCACGGACCGCAGGCGAGTGCCGACCTCGGCTCCCGAGGGTTCGAGGGAGAGTCGGGCGCGCAACGACGATGTCATCGCGTCCGACAGCCGGCAGGCCTCGGGGAGCGACAGGGCGAGAGCTCCCGAGGTCGAGGGGGCGAGCGAGCCGGCGGCCGAGTCGGGAGCCACGTCGAGCCGCCCCCAGATCAGAGCCGAGATCCGTTCCGCCTCTTTGCGCCCGACGCGGCCGTTGTCGAACGTCACCTCGAGCAGGTCGTAGCGGTCGGAGATGGCCTTCCAGAGTGCCATCGAGACGAGCATGTCGCGGCTGAACGAGTCCCGCTCGCTCGAGGCGAGGGCGGCCGAGTCGAGCCCGTCGAGCTCGTCCTTGCGTCTGTCCCGCCACACGCCGAGGTCCCGCAGGAAGGCGAAGGCCTCCTGCGGCGTCACGGTGCCGCCGAGCCGTCCGGGCGCCTCGAGGGCGCCACCGGTCGAGGGCGGCGTGGGGGGAGTCAGGTCGAGGGACACGCCGACCTCAGCCCCGTCCGTAGACGGCCTGGGGCGGCAAGGCGTCTGCCCCGAGGGTCGAGGCAAACCACTTGTCGTAGCTGGTCTTCCATGCTCCGTCGGCCTTGTAGGTGTCGAGCACCCTGTTGATGTAGCGAACGAAGTCGACCTGGTCCTTGTTGACCCCGACCCCGTAGGGCTCCGAGGTCAGCGGTGCGATCGTGGGCACGTACGCATACGGGTCCTGTGCGGCGAGCCCGGCCAGCACGGTGTCGTCGCCGGCGATCGCGTCCACCTTGCCCTGCTGGAAGAGCACAAGACAGCCGGTATGCGTCGCCGCCCCGACCGCCTCGACCCCGGCGGTCGCCTTGACCTTGTCCATGCTGGAGGTGCTGTTCGGTGCGCAGACCTTCTTGCCGGCGAGCCCTTCGAGGGAGGTGACCTTCGACCCCCTCTGGACCAGGATCTTCAGGCCCGACTGGTAGTACTCCGACGAGAACGCGATCTGGGTCCACCGGTCACAGGTCATCGTCATGTTGCGCACAACGATGTCGACCGTGTTGTTCTGCAGCAACGGAATCCGGTCGCCGGACTGGATGACGGTGAGCTGGACCTTGTTCGCGTCCCCGAAGATCGCCTTGGCGATCGCGTGCACGACGTCGATGTCGAAACCCTCGATCTGGTTGGTCAACGGGTTGCGCGACGCGAGCTTCAGCGAGTCTGCCGACACCCCGGCGACGAGGAGGCCGCGATCGCGGATCGCGGCTAGCTTGCCGGTGAGCGCCCCCGAGGCCGGCAGCGCCGCAACGGGGTTGTAGGACTGGGTGGCGTTGTTACAGCTCGCGGGTGCTGCCGTGGCCGTCGAACCCTGGGCGGCCGTCGTCGACGTGGTCGTCGGGAGGGGAGTCTGCGCATACCCGGCCGTGCTGCAGGCAGCCAACAGGCCCGCTCCCACCAACGCGGGAACGACGGCCAGGCGGGAGCCGAGCCGCGTCACCGGTACTCCTCCGCGCGCTGGCCGACGCCGCGGATGGCGAGCAGGGCTGCCGCCAGGCAGAGGACGAGCAGCACCCATCCGGCGATGTTGGCCCAGGTGACCGGTGCCAACAGGGCCGCCTCGGTGTTCGCCTTTGCCGTCGACAGCGCGGTCGTGACCTGGGTGTCGAACGCGGCGAACGTCGTGTTGGCCGAGGTGGCCTCGCTCGATCCGGCGGCCGCGACGGCCTGGTCCCACTGGCCCGAGTCGTCCAGCTTGCGGATCGCCTGGTGAGCCGTGGTGTACGCCGACCAGGCGTTCTGCAGGCCGGCCCACGGTTGGCCGCTCGCGCGGCCGATCTGGGACGTCACGCTGGCTGACTTGGTCTGCCACGCCTTCTCGTACTGCTGGCCCGAGCCGCGGGCGATGAGGGTCAGGCTCTCGTTTGACTTGGCGTCGAACGCAGCCGAGCGGGCCGTTGCCAGGGCCACGGTCGAAGCGAAGTCGCCGTTCTGTGCGGTCTGGACCTGGCTGCCGACCGACCTCAAGGTCAGCGACCCCAGCAGGAGAGCCGCGAGGACGAGGACCGCCCCGACCGCCAGCGGCACGTTGAGGTAGCGGTGGGTGCGCCTGGCCAGCCAGACCATGACGAAAGCCAGGGCGACGAGGCTGATGAGCCCCACGGCCACCAGGCCCGCCGCGCGGCTGGCCGAGGCGAACTCGGTGGCCGCCCGCTCCTTGTTGGCCGCGATGAGGCGGTCGAGGATCGGCAGTGCCGACGAACGCAGTGACGCACTGGCGTTGCTGAGGTAGGTCGCCCCGACCGGCAGCCCCTGCCGGTTGTATGCACGGGCCTGCTCGACGTTGGCGGCATAGGTCTGGACCTGCTGGTTGAGGGCACCCAGAGCTTCACCATCGGCCGGCTGCTCCTGCGCTGCCACGGCGATGTTCGTCGCCACCCGGCCGAGGCTGGCGTCGTAGTCGGCGCGTTGCTGCGGGCTCTCCAGGCCCCCCACGAGGAACGCTGACGTCGCGTCGGCGTCTGCTTCGAGCAGGTCGGCGTAGATTCCGAGCACCCTCACGACCTGCGCCGTGTTGTGGTCCGATCTTTGCAGAGCACTCGCAGCCGACCAGAGCGAGCCTCCTCCGATGACTCCGAAGAACGCCGCGAACAGGGCGGCGACGACTCCGAAGATCCGCATCCGACCCTGGGTGCCCTCGAACGCGGACTTGGCCACGTCGCTGACCCGTGCACCAGGTGGCGGGGCAGCTTCCACACCGGGCTGCACCACCGTGCCGCGAAGCGGGGGTGGAGCGCCCCGGGCGACCTGACCGGAAGAGCGGGGCGCGCTGGAACGCGCGAGGGGAGCCTGGGTCATGTCGCTCCTCCTCGCGAGGTCTCGGGTGTCACGGCTGGCTCGGGGTCGTCGTCGAGCGCGCCTGCCTCTTCCGACGAGTGCGGGGTGTGCTGGGGTTCCCGTGACGTCTCCGCGGCTCCGTCGGCCTGGCTGCCGACTTCGCTGACCGGGTCCGGTGCGGGATCGTCGCTGGAGGCACGGAAGTCCTCGGGGAGCAGGGCGCGCAGCTGGTCGACGGTGGGTTCGTCGACGTCCTGCAGCCGCCAGGCGTGTCGACCGATGGCCTCCTCCAGCAGGTTGCGGGCGAACCGGCCGTTGCCGAACGCCTGCGTTCGGGCGGTGCCGGCGAGGATCCCGCGGAAGGTCATCTCGGTCTCGCGGGACACGTCGTAGTCGGCAGCCCCAGCGAGCTTGCGCAGGATTGCGACCAGCTCGTCGTCGGAGTAGTCGTCGAACTCAACGGTGGTCTTGAACCGGCTGGCCAGGCCGGGGTTCGCGCCGATGAACGCCACCATCGGCTCGGTGTAACCCGCCACGATGACGACCAGGTCGTCACGCCGGTCCTCCATCTCCTTGACCAGCGTGTTGATCGCCTCGTTGCCGTACTGGTCGCCGCCGAGGGAGTAGGCCTCGTCGATGAACAGCACCCCACCCGCGGCCTTGCCGCAGACCTCGACCGTCTTCATCGCGGTCTGGCCGAGGTAGCCCGCGACCAGCTCGGACCGGTCGACCTCCACCAGCTGGCCGCCGGTCAGCAGGCCGAGGGCCTGGTAGATGCCCGACACCATCCGGGCCACGGTTGTCTTGCCGGTGCCCGGGTTGCCGACGAACACCAGATGCCGGGTCACGTCGGGGTTGCGCATCCCAGCAGCCTTGCGCTTCTGCTCGACCTTGAGCATCGCGACCTGCTGGTGGACCTCCCGCTTGACCTGACCCAGCCCGATCATCGCGTCGAGATCGCCCAACAGCTCCTCGACGCTGCGGGGGGGCTCGGCGGGCGCTGCTGCGGCCGCGGTACTGGTGGCGGTGTCCGCCTGGGTGCCGGCCTGCGGGGCTGGGGCCGGACCAGCAGGCTGCTCGGGAGCTGCGGGCGGGGCCGACTTCGGACCAACGGGGGTCCCCGGCTCGAGCGGCCCGCCCGCGGCCCCGTTGGCCGAACCGAGCGCCCCGATCAGCCGCAGGGACTCCTGGATCCGCGGGTCACGCAACGGGCTGAGCGACGGGTCGTAGGCCGGTGATACGCCTCCCGGTGCGAGGCCGCCGGAGCCAGCGAAGGAGCCGGGGTCCAATGGCGCCCCCGCGCCCAGCCGCTGGGCCTGCGAGGTGCCGAGGACGTTCTGGGTCACTGCTGCGTTGGAGCCGGCCAGCGTGGCGGCAGCCTCGACGACCGCGGCGAGCGCGTCGGCATACTCTCCTGCTCCGGTGCCGGTCGAGCGCAGGTGGGTGACGAGGGTCGTGGGGCTGGCCCGCCATCTGCGGCCCGACGACGCCGAGTTCATGAACGCCGCGTTGGCGGCTGCGATGTCGTCTGCGTTGGCCATCCCGGTTGCTCGTGCCCAGTCCTGGGCCGCGCGGTAGGTGGGCTGGGCAGGCTCGGCCACGGTCGCGGCGAGGGACACGCCCTCACGACGCGCCTCGTGCGCGTCGACGCCGAGCCGCTTCGCGACGGCGGCCAGATCGTCGAGGGCCTTCTCGAGCGCCGTCACGAAGGGTTCCGCCCCGGCGGGGGAGTGAGCGGTGACGGCAGGTCGGACGCGCCGTCCGCACCGGGCTGTGGTGGCAGGGGCGTCGAGCCGATCCGCAGGTCACCGCCGCCGGCGACGCTGCCGAACTTCTCCTGAAGGAACCGGCCGTGCACCACCAACGCCTCGGCGTCGGCGCGGCACACGGCGTCGAACACCTTGTCCATCGTCGCGCCGAGCAGGTCCAGCTGGTCGATGAGGATCATCAGCGGCGTCTTGCCCCGGTCGACCGGCCGGGAGTCGGCCCACTGGCGGGGCAGTCGGAGGTAGCCGCCGATGGCGTCCGGAAGGTAGTTGGTCGCGGTCGCCATCACGTTGTATGCCTGCGGGCTGCCCTGTCCGAGGGTCTCGAGCCGGGGCACGGTGTCGCGGACCGTGCGGGCGACCCGCCCCAGCCGGGACCGGACCATGGCCGGCGCCTTGCCGTCCCGGGCCTGCTGCTCGACCCTGTCCACCGCGTCCAGCAGGTCCTGGCTGGTCGGGACGTGGTGCGTGGGGGCAGGGTCGGGGACAGCCTGCCTGGTCCCGAAGCCAAACCACGCGCCGATGCCCATCGCTCCATTGTCCTGTTCGTGCTGTCGGTGGTGTCGCGCGGGTGCCGGTGCTGGTACCCGTGGGTAGGGTGGTCTGGCGTCGGGCGGTCGGCTGGGGCTGGCTGGTCGAGTGGGTGGTCAGCGACCGAGGTCGAGTGACCCGGCCATGACCTGGGTGTTCTGCCGGTTCGCCCGGTCGAGATAGGCCTGCGACTTGGCCACCTCGGTCTCGAGGGTGCCGATCGTCGCCGACATCGCATCCAGGGCCTGGACCTTGTAGGTGTCGATCGCGTCCATGGTCTGGTAGATGTTCTGGAACGCCGCCTGCAGCTGCGGCAGCCCGATCGTCGCCGAGGCTGCCTGCTCCTGGATCTTGACCGAGTTGTCGCGCAGCATCTCCGAGGTCGACTGGATCAGGTTGCTCGTCGTCGTGTTGAGAGCGGTGATCTGGTCGAGTACGAGCTTCTGGTTGCCGAGGGCCTGCGCCACGATCACAGCCGTGCGCAGCGCCGAGACCGTCGTCGTGGAGGCACGGTCGACACCCTTGATCAGCTCGATGTTGTTCTTGATGGTGATGTCGATGGCGAGGTAGTTCTGGATCGAGACGGCGAGCTGGGTGAGCAGGTCTTGGTGCTTCTGCCGGACGTAGAACAACACGTCCTGCTTGAGCGCCGTCGCCTTCTCGGGGTCGGTGGCCTCCAGGGTCGCTATCTCGGCCGTCAGCCGGGCGTCGAGGCGCTCCGCGATGTAGACGTACTGGTTGAGCCGGCCCATGGAGTCCCAGAGGTTCTGCTTCTCCATGTTGAGCGCGGTGTTGTCCTTCTGCAGCTCGTCCTGGCCGTCGCGCAACGAGTGCAGGATCCCGTCGAGGTGGGACTGTGCCGACTGGTATTTGCGGAAGTAGTCGGTGATCCGGTCGCCGAACGGGATCATCCCGAGTACCTTCTTGGCGCCCTTCGCCTGCGACGGGTCCAGGTCCTCGACGGTGCGCCGCAGGTCAAGCAGGGTCTTGCCGACCTTGCCTCCCTCGCTGAGGCCGCCGTCCTTGAGCGCCTTGACGGGCGAGCGCAGCAGACGGTTGCTCGACTCGGCGGCCCGGCGGATGTCGTCGTCGCCCATGGTCCGCACGTCGGTCGCCTTGGCGTCGAACTGCGGGGACTTGGCCTGGGCCGTCAACAGCGCCTGAAGATAGCCGTTGACCTTCGCATCCAGACCAGGGATCGCAGCCGCCGGCACCTGGGGGGCCATCTTGGGCGCTGCCGTCGCGTTGACCGCCTGGACCGCGACCGGCGGTTCCAGGGTGAGCACGGACGCCATAGGCGGAGCGAGCGGCTGCACGGCCTCGGCCGACTGGGCGGACGGGGGCGCCGCTGCTGCTCCCGCGGCTGCAGGCTGGTCGGTCATGTGCAGGTTCTCCCATCGATGGGCGCTCATCGGTTCGCTCACGCGGCGTGTCCCTCCCGAGCAGGGGCACGGCTTACCGGCCCCTCCACCGGACGAGTCCACAATCTACGCGGTTCCCTCTCCGCTCGTACTCCGGTTCGTCAGTGACCGACCCTGACCGACCCCTGGCCGACCCCTGACCGGCCCTGGACCTGCTCGTCGGTTTGCGCTCCGCCTCGAGCCGCGACACGATCGAACGATGGCTACCGAACACCACACGACCGACACCCGGATCACCGTCTCGCGCACCTTCGACTCACCGGCTCCCGAGATCTTCGACGTGCTGACCCTGCCGTCCCGGCACAAGGAGATCGACGGGTCTGGATTCATCGTGTCCGACGACCACACCAACCGGATCACCGCCGTCGGGCAGGTGTTCACCATGAACATGACCGGTGACCACATGGGCGGCGACTACCAGACCGACAACCACGTGGTCGGGTACGACAAGAACACCCTGGTTGCGTGGAAGACGGCACCGGCCGGCACCGAGCCTCCCGGGTGGGAGTGGGTCTGGGAGCTCAAGGCCGACGGACCGGACTCGACCGAGGTCACCCTCACCTATGACTGGGCCGCGGTCACTGACAAGGCCCTGCTACAAAAGGTGCACTTCCCGCTAGTCTCCGAGTCTCAGCTCGAGGACTCGTTGGGCAACCTCGCCTCCGCCGTCGCCGGCTGACCCGCGGCAGGCCCGAGGGCATGGTCCTTAAAGTGCACGGCATGCAACCATCGTTGCGGAAGATAATTTTCGTATAGTGGAATTTGCTCTCTCGATCACAGGAGATCGGCGCATGGTGACACCGGCAGGCGGGCGAACCAAGAACCGCAAAAACAGTGACCGCTCGGAGGCCGGACGCGGGGCTGGCGGGGACTCCACGGATGGCACGCCCCTCGTGTCGCGCGTCGCGGCCGACATCGCGTCGGTGCTGCCCGCGGCCGCCGTCATCACCGACCGGCAGCGGTTGCGCACCTACGAGTGCGACGGCCTGGCGCAGTACAAGGTCACCCCGGGCCTGGTCGTCCTCCCGGAGAGCGCGGAGCAGGTTGCCGCGGTCGTCGCGTCCTGCTCGCGCCACAGCGTCCCGTTCGTCGCACGTGGCTCGGGCACGGGTCTCTCGGGCGGGGCCCTCCCGCACGCCGAGGGGGTGCTCATCGTCCTGGCCCGGATGCGCTCGATTCTGCAGCTTGACCGGGCCAACCAGCGCGCCGTCGTCGAGCCCGGGGTCGTCAATCTCCAGCTCACGAGGCAGGCCCAGCCGCTGGGCTACTACTTCGCGCCGGACCCCTCCAGCCAGCAGATCTGCTCGATCGGGGGCAACCTCGCGGAAAACTCCGGCGGGGCGCACTGCCTCAAGTACGGCTTCACGACGGGACACGTGACCGGGGTCCAGATGGTGACCCCGACCGGAGAGCTCGTCCGGATCGGCGGCAAAGCCGTCGACGCCCCGGGGTACGACCTGCTCGGAGCCGTCGTCGGCTCGGAAGGCACGCTCGGCGTCGTCACCGAGATCACCGTGCGGCTGACGAACACCCCCGAGGCGGTGAGCACGCTCCTCGCCGCGTTCGAGGACACCGACGCCGCCGGGCAGGCGGTCTCGACGATCATCGGCGCCGGAGTCATTCCCGCGGCCATCGAGATGATGGATGCCCTGGCCATCGAGGCGGCCGAGGCCGCGGTGCAGTGCGGCTACCCCGAGGGAGCCGGTGCAGTGCTCATCGTCGAGCTCGACGGCTCCGCCGCCGAGGTGGAGCACCAGTTTGAGCAGGTCACCCAGTTCTGCACTGCCGCAGGCGCTTTCGAGATCCGGATCGCTGAGGACGACACGCAACGGGCGCTGTTCTGGAAAGGCCGCAAGTCTGCCTTCGCCGCCGTCGGGCGGATCAGCCCCGACTACATCGTCCAGGACGGGGTCGTCCCCCGGACCGCCCTTCCGGAGGTGCTGCGCCGGATCGGCTCGATCTCTGCGGAGCACGGGGTCCGGGTCGCGAACGTCTTCCACGCCGGCGACGGCAACCTGCACCCGCTCGTCCTGTTCGACGACGCAGTGCCGGGGGAGGCCGAGCGCGCCGAGGAGGTCTCGGGCGCCATCATCGACCTGTGCATCGAGTACGGCGGCTCGATCACCGGGGAGCACGGCGTCGGTTCCGACAAGGCCAAGTACATGCCGCGGATGTTCACCGACGACGACCTCGACACCATGCAGCTGCTGCGGTGCGCCTTCGATCCCGGCTCGATATCGAACCCGGGCAAGATCTTTCCGACCCCGCGGCTGTGCGGTGAGGTTCCCGGTCGCAACAAGGGCGTGCACCCGCTGGTCGCGGCCGGCGCGGCGGACCTGTTCTGATGACCGCGCGGACCAGGACCGACGCCCTCGAGCAGCTGAGCGAGATCACCGGTGGGCACGCGCGCGCCGCGCAGGACGCGGACTGGATCGACTCGGTCGACGGTATGCCGGTGCGCTGGGTAGCCAGCCCCTCAGACACGATGCAGACGTCGGCGGTCCTGCGGTTCGCCTCACAGGAAGGGATTACCGTCGTGCCGCGAGGCACCGGGAGCAAGCTGCGCTGGGGGGCCCGGCCCGAGCGGTGTGACCTGGTCCTCGACACGACGCGGCTCGACGGCCTCGTCGAGCACGCTGCCGGCGACCTCGTCGTCGTGGCCGGCGCCGGCCGGCGGATCGCCGACCTCCAGGTCGACCTCGCTGCCGCCGGCCAGTGGCTGGCCGTAGACCCACCGCGAGCGGGGACCCTTGGCGGTCTGGTCGCCACCGCGTCCACCGGACCCACGAGGTTCCTGCATGGCGCCGTCCGTGACCTGCTCATCGGCTCGACCATGGTCCGGGCCGACGGGGTCGTCGCCAAGTCCGGCGGGAAGGTCGTCAAGAACGTCGCCGGCTACGACATCGGGAAGGTTCTCACCGGCTCCTTCGGCACTTTGGGTGTCATCACCCAGGTCGCCTTCCGGCTGCACCCGCGGCCGGTGGCACGATCGTGGGTCACCGTTCCCGTCGGGTCGCCCCAGGAGGTGAACGACCTCCTCCAACGCGTCGTCCACTCGCACCTCGTGCCGAGTGGGGTCGAGCTGGACCAGCCGGCGACGAGCGAAGCCCACCTCGCGGTCCTCCTGGAAGGGTTCGGTCCGGGAGTTGCCGCCCGCACCGAGGCGGCAATGTCGCTCCTCGGCCCCCGCACCGTGGTGACTGCCGAGCCGCCGCAGTGGTGGGGTGCCGAACCGGGCGGGAACTGGGCCGACCCACCGGAAGATGCCGCTCTGTTCAAGGTGACCCATGAGATTGCCTGCGTGGGAACTGTTCTCGAGGCCGTTGCCGCGGCAGCCTCTGCCGGTGCCACTCGCGTTCACGTGCGCGGCAGCGTCGGGCTGGGCTCGCTCTACGTCGCCGTCGAAGGCGGGACGACGGGAATACCCGAGCTGGTCGGCTCACTGCGGGGGCGAGCCCGGTCCTTCGGAGGGGCGGTCGTCGTCCTCGAGGCTGCAGCGAAGGTCAAGGACCAGGTCGACGTCTGGGGGCCGGTCGAGGGACTCACCCTCATGCGCAGTCTCAAGCAGCAGTTCGACCCCGGTCGGCTCCTCTCGCCGGGCCGTTTCGTGGGAGGAATCTGACGCATGAGCAGCAACGACAACGTGAACGCCACGACCGGAACGCTCGGCACCGACGCGCCGCTGCGCGTCGACGAGCCACCGCCGGGCAGCGAGGGCGCGTTCGACGAGCACCGGCCGCCGGCCGCGGCGCTCGTCGCGGACTGCGTGCACTGCGGGTTCTGCCTGCCGACCTGTCCGACCTATGTCCTCTGGGGCGAAGAGATGGACTCTCCCCGGGGCCGGATCTACCTCATGGACGAGGGACTGAACGGCGAGCCGCTCACCGACTCCATGGTCGGGCACTTCGATGCCTGCCTCGGATGCATGGCCTGCGTGACGGCGTGCCCGTCGGGCGTGCAGTACGACCGACTCATCGAGAACACGCGCGCTCAGGTCGAGCGCCGCCACGACCGTAAGCCTGCGGACCGAGCCCTGCGGGCGGCCATTTTCTCCGTCTTTCCGTACCCGAAGCGGCTGCACCTCATGCGCGGGCCGCTGCGGCTCTACCAGCTCACTGGGTTACCCAGGGTGCTGCGTCGCACCGGGGTCCTCGACCGGCTCTCGCCGACGCTCGCCTCGATGGAGTCGCTCGCCCCGAACCTCGGCAAGGCAGAGGCGGTTCCGGAACGGGTCTCGGCACAGGGAACCCGGCGCGGCACCGTCGGTATGCTCCTCGGCTGCGTGCAGCGCGAGTTCTTCCCCGGAGTCAACGCGGCTACGGCCCGCGTCCTGGCCGCTGAGGGGTTCGACGTCGTCGCTCCCCGTAGCCAGGGCTGCTGCGGGGCGCTGTCCTCGCACAACGGTCGCGAGGAGGAGGCGGTCCGGCTGTCCCGCGACCTCATCGACGAGTTCACCGCGGCCGGCGTCGACCAGGTCGTCGTCAACTCGGCCGGATGTGGCTCGGCGATGAAGGACTACGTGCACCTGCTGTCCGACGACCCCGCGTACGCCGAACGAGCCCGCGCCTTCGGCGAGCAGGTCGTCGACATCACCGAGTTCCTCGCCCGGACCCCGCCGGTCGCCGTCCGGCACCCGCTCCCGGTCACCATCGCCTACCACGACGCGTGCCACCTCGCCCACGCCCAGGGAGTGCGAGCCGAACCACGGGAGGTCCTTCGCGGCATACCCGGGCTCGAGCTGCGCGAGATCGCGGATGCCGCGATCTGCTGCGGGTCGGCAGGGATCTACAACATCCTCTTCCCCGAGCCGGCGCGGGAGCTGGGCGACCAGAAGGCCGCCAACGTCCTCGCCACGGGAGCCCAGCTGCTCGTCACGGGCAACCCCGGCTGCCTCATGCAGGTTGCCTCGTCGATCCAGCGTGCCGGGGGCTCTATTGCCCTCGCGCACACCGTCGAGGTGCTCGACGCCTCGATCCAGGGCCGGTCTCCCGAGAGCCTCGGGATCCCGGCCGCACTACCCTCGTCCGGCTGACCGCCGGACCTCTCCTTGGAGGTCGTCCAGTGTACAAGCCCGTGCTCGACGCGGTAGGCGGTTCGCTCTTCCTCACCGCCCTTATCGCCATGATCCCGCTGGTCACGCTCTTCGTACTGCTCGGCGTGCTGCGGATGACGGCGTGGAAGGCGGCCCTGGTCTCCATGGTCGTCGCGCTGCTCGTGGCCATCCTCGCCTACCAGATGCCGACCACGCAGGCCCTGCTCGCCGGCACCGAGGGGGCGGCCTTCGGCTTCTTCCCGATCCTGTGGATCGTGCTCAACGCCATCTGGGTCTACAACATGACGGTGGTCACGGGTCACTTCGACGTGCTGCGGCGCTCCTTCGCCAAGGTCAGCGACGACCAGCGGATCCAGGCGGTCATCATCGCCTTCTGCTTCGGTGCGCTCCTCGAGGCCCTGGCCGGGTTCGGCACCCCGGTCGCGATCACGTGCGTCATGCTCATCGCCATCGGCCTGCGGCCACTCAAGGCCGCCGTCGTCGCCCTGGTCGCCAACACGGCACCGGTCGCCTTCGGCGCCCTCGCCGTGCCGATCACGACCTTGGCGACCGTGTCGGGCCTGCCGGAGCACAGCCTGTCGCAGATGGTCGGACGGCAGACGCCGATCCTGGCCGTCTTCGTTCCGATGGCGCTCGTCTTCATCCTGGACAAGGGCAAGGGCGTGCGCGAGACCCTTCCGGCGACCCTCACCTGCGGGATCGTCTTCGCCATAGCCCAGTTCGTCACCTCGAACTTCATCTCCACACCCCTGACCGACATCGTGGCATCGCTCGTCGCCGCTGCTTCCGTCGTGCTGCTGCTGCGGGTGTGGAAGCCCACCGGGCGCTACGTCGAGGCCCCCGACGCGCCGGACCTCGCTGGGGCACAGGGGTCTTCGACCCGCATCACCGCGGCCGCCGACCGCGGGGTCCAGGCCGGCAGCCCCACCGGCGGTGGCGGCGGAGACCACCCTGTAGGGCAGGGGGTCGGCACACTCGACGACCTGGCCGAGCGCGACCGGAACGCCCACGACACCAGCACCGACGTGGCCAAGGCCTACGCCCCGTACCTCATCATTGTCGCGCTGTTCGTGCTCACGCAGCTGCCCGGCATCAAGGACTTTTTCAACGCGAAGTGGGCCAACCCCTCCTTCACCTGGCCGGGACTCGACCTGCAGAACCCCAACGGCAAGCCGTCAAGCATCCCGACCTTCAAGCTGAACATCCTGTCGGCAGCCGGCACCCTGATGGTCATCGCCGGCCTCATCACGATCCCGGTCATCGGCATCTCGCCCGCGAAGGCCTGGCGCTCATACGTCGACACCTATCGGCAGCTCGGCGCCGCCATCGTCACGGTCATGGCCGTACTGGCGCTTGCCTACGTGATGAACGCCTCGGGTCAGACGGCCACCCTGGGGACCTGGCTGGCCGGCTCCGGTGGGCTGTTTGCGATCGTGTCGCCCATTCTGGGGTGGCTCGGGGTGGCCGTAACCGGGTCGGACACCTCGTCGAACTCGCTGTTCGGGGCGCTGCAGGTCTCAGCCGCCCGTCAGACCGGGCTGCCTGAGGTACTCATGGCCGCCGCCAACTCCTCGGGAGGCGTCCTGGGCAAGATGATCTCTCCCCAGAACCTGGCCATCGCGGCAGGCGCGGTGGCTCTCGGAGGGCGCGAGGGCGACATCTTCCGGAAGGTGCTCAGCTGGTCGCTGGTTTTCCTCGTCTTCATGTGTGTCATCGTCTACCTGCAGTCGACACCCCTCCTGTCGTGGATGATCCCCTAGTCATCGAGGCGGTGGCGGTCGAAGCGGGGATCCGCTGGGTCGCTGCCGTTAGGGTCGGTTCATGAGGGTCGCGCTGATGCTCACCTGCATCAACGACGCGCTGTTCCGGAGACGGGGAAGGCGGTCGTCCGGTTGCTGCGCCGCCTCGGTGTCGACGTGGACTTCCCTGCGGGACAGACCTGTTGCAGCCAGCCGATGGTCAACACCGGGTACTTCGACGAGGCGGTGCCGGCGGTCCGGCAGTATGTGCAGGCGTTCGAGGGCTACGACGCGGTCGTCATCCCATCGGGGTCCTGCGCCGGCGCGGTCCGTCACCAGCACTCGATCGTGGCCCGACGCTCGGGCGACCCCGGCCTGGTTGCGGCCGTCGAGCGGACCAGCCCCCGGGCCTACGAGCTGAGCGAGTTCCTCGTCGACGTCCTCGGCGTGCAGGACGTGGGGGCCTACTTCCCGCACCGGGTGACCTATCACCCGACCTGCCACTCGCTGCGGATGCTTGGCGTCGGCGACCGTCCGATGCGACTGCTCCAGCACGTGCGCGGGATCCGGTTGGTGGAGCTCGACGC
>NZ_JBDTKA010000077.1:0-10090 GCF_039935575.1 Lapillicoccus sp. | reverse complement strand
CGGTTGTTGCGCCTGGACGAGGTGACTTCGGTGCGGGTGCCCACCGTGGCCCAGGAGTCGGCGCGGGATCTGGTGCGGTGTCGGGAGGCGGCCCGGGCGGACCTGATGCGAGCACGGCACAGGCTCTCGAAGCTGCTGCTGCGGCAGGGATCGAGTACTGCGGGGGGAAGGCGTGGACCCAGGCCCAGGGCCGCTGAGCCCCACGCGTCACCCCCGCACCTCAACCTCGCACCAAATCGAGGGAACTTCGGCGCGCCTCTCTTGACAACAGCCCCCTCCATATCAGCCTCGGGCTCGCCCGTGGTAGCTCACCGCCCCGCGAGCACCGCTGAGGTTCGGCCTCATGTATCAGAGGCGGGAAGCCCACTCTCCTCAGTGTTCATGGGCACTTTACGCGGGACGTTGAGGCATTCAGGCACCCCGCCAACGGCGATGCGGCCCGCGACTGTCACAGGCCGGAGCAACGGATTGCGACAACGGCCTTCTGTCTCTCCGGAGCAACGGACCACGCCCCTTGACCAGCCGACGATGCAGCATCAACCTGAAGGGAGGTGACGTAGACGCAGGAACCGCCGTGACTTAGTTGCACGTATCACCTGCCGCACTAGAGTCCGAGAGGTGCGGTGTTCAACACGTATCGGGGCAGGATGGCCACGCGTGACCACGATGGAAGTCGGGTTCTTGCTCTCGAGGGCGTTTTCGTCAACGTGCGAGGGACCGCAGAACGCAGGGAAACACATACGGAAGAGCAGCCATGAACAGACGTCTATTCCTCTCGTACACCAGGGACGATAGGGAGGTCGTATTAGAGTTGGACAGGAATCTTCAAAAATCCCACAACAGCACCTGGATGGATCAGCGTCTTGACGGTGGCCAAGAGTGGTGGGAGGAGGTTTTACGCCAAATCCGTGAGGCGGACGCCCTCATCTTGTGCCTCACTCCTAACGTGCTGGAATCCGTCGCCAGCCTCGAGGAGGTGAAGTATGCGCAACAATTGGGCAAGCCTGTTTTGCCCGTAATGTTGAAGAAGACCCCGGCTGACGTACTACCGGCGAACCTCGCGCGGCTGCAGGTTGTTGACGCGACGGAAGCGAACAAGGACGCACCCTGGGATCTTTTGGCAGCTCTCGACCGATTGCCGGACGCGCCGACGCTCCCGGATCCGTTACCCGATTCCCCTCCGGCGCCAGTCTCGTACCTCTCCGACCTCGGTACACAGATCCAAGCATCAGTCCTGCCGCTTGACCAGCAATGGGCTATTGTGGGACAACTGAGCGCGGGATTGCAGCGCCCTAAGGAGCGCGACTCGGTGCGCATCCTGATAGACCGGCTACGTTCGCGCGACGATCTGTTTATTGGCCCAGCGAGGAAGCTTCACGAAGTCCTCATCGAAGCCGATCGGTTTAGGTCGATGCAGGCTCAGCAGCAGCCACCGGCGGTTGCGAACTCGGCCATGCCACCACCGAACCAAGGTTATACACGTCCAGCTCTCCAGCCGAGCTCCGTAGATCCGCCGCAGCCGAAGAAGCGACGTGGACTGAAGCTGCTTGGCGTCGTCCTCTTGGGGGGCGCCGCTGTTGCGACGGGAGCGGTCGCCCTGAACGGCCGCCAACTCGGCCCAGTTAACCCGTACCCGCCCCCGTCATACTCGCCGTCCTCCACCCCGGCACCAACTCCCGCGCGAGTGGTGGCCGCGGCCGTGGGTGACGAGTGTCTGATTGGGCACTGGAAAAGCACGGCAAGCAGCGGCACCTTTACCGTCAGCCAAGTGACGTTCGCAATGCAGGGGGGCAGCGGGGCAACCCTCACCGTGACCCGCGACGGCGCGGCGCAGTTGGACTACAACCCGTCTGACCCGTTCCTTCTAACGGCAGCAGATGGCACAGAGGTGGCAATGCAACTCAGCGGAGCAACGACTAGTCGCATGCACGCGTCCTCGGGTGGCGAGATGCAGCAGACGCTCGCCACGAATGGGGTCGTGGCTGACTTCACCATGGGCGGCAAGCCAGTGCGGCAGGCCACAACGGCAACGCCGTGGCTCAGATACGTGTGCACCTCCGCTCAACTCACCGTGGCCGACGCTGAGCAAGCCATGGCATTTGCTCGTCAGTGACCTCCGTTTGTCGGCGTCACCTGAAAGCGCACCCCGGAACGTCAGCCGAATCGAGAAGTACTCCATCACCCGCGCCGGCAACGGGCGATGACGCTGCTCCGTGCGCCCCGCAGCCGGGAACACCCGCGTCAACACCTCCCACTGACAGCAGATCCGGAACGTGTCAAGTCAGGTGGGACCCCGACGTCTTCGGTATCGACCAACAACGACGACCTTCCTGCGGCCCTCACGAGGGTAGGCGCCACGGCGTCCAGCTGAGAGAACCGTTTTAGATGTGGGTGCCGCATGGCTATTCCCAGCACGACCGCATACGTGTCGGTATTCGGGTCTGATTGGCAGGCGGCCACCGCCAGTCCAGCGGCGAGCGGCAGATCCGTCGACTCCCTCAGTCTCAGCGGAAGCCAGATGGTCTGGCGTCAGGGCTCTGTCGCGAGTCTGGGCCGTGTTTATCTGTTGCCAGGCAACAAGACCCAGAGAGGCAACCAGAAGCAATTGGGTGTGGTCACCTTGTCTGGCCCCGGTTGAGGTCTTTGTCGTCATGGATGTTGGCTCCACGGCGGGCGGTGCGGCTGCCAGCGGGTGGGTTGGCGTGTCGTCGCGAATGTTGGCCCCACCCTCGGTACGGATGCTCACGTCAGGTGTTTCTTCGACGTGGGGGTCAGTCAGGTGCGGTCAGGAGTGGAGCTGTTCGAGGACATCCGGCGCGACCAGCGCCTGAAGGACTTGTCGATCCGGGAGCTGGCGTCCCGGCATGGGGTGCACCGTCGGACGGTGCGGCAGGCGTTAACTGCGGCGGTCCCACCGCCGCAGGCGGCGTACCCGTCCAGGCCGTGTTTGGCGATGGGTCCTTGGGGTGCCTTGGTCGACGGGTGGCTGGTCGGCGACCAGGACGTCCCCCGGAAGCAGCGGCACACCGCCCGCCGGGTGTGGCAGCGGCTGGTCGCCGAGCACCAGGCGGCCGTGTCGGAGGTGACGGTGTCGCGGTATGTCCGCCGCCGCCAGGTGGAGCTGGGGATCGTGGACCGGGAGGTGTTCATCCCGCAGGTCCACGAGCCCGGAGCTGAGGCGGAGGTCGACTTCGGCGAGCTACAGATGAACCTGGACGGGGCGCCGGTGAAGTGCTGGATGTTCGTGATGCGCCTGTCCAGTAGTGGCCGGGCCTTCCACGCCGCGTACGGCACGCAGGCTCAGGAGGCGTTCCTGGAAGGCCACGTGCAGGCGTTCGAGTACTTCGGTGGGGTGCCTGGCCGGATCCCGGTACGACAACCTGAAACCGGCGGTGGTGCGGGTGTTGAAGGGGCGGGACCGGCTCGAGTCGGAGCGGTTCACCGCGCTGCGGTCGACGTACGGGTTCGACTCCTTCTTCTGTATCCCTGGCCTGCGGGGCGCGCACGAGAAAGGTGGTGTCGAAGGGGAGATCGGCCGGTTCCGCCGCCGACACCTCGTCCCCGTCCCAGCCGTCGTCTCGTTGGTCGAGCTGAAGGAGGCGATCGGGGCTGCCGACGCCGTTGATGATGCCCGGGTGATCACCGGCCGGACCGCGACCGTGGGCGCCGACTTCGCGCTCGAGCAGCCCACCCTGTCGCCGTTGCCGGCGGAGGCGTTCGACCCGGCGGTCATCGCGGAACGCCGGGTGGATCACCGGTCCCGGGTCTCGGTGCGGCAGTGCTGCTACTCCGTCCCCGCCAGGTACGTCGGCAGGCGTCTGACGGTCCGCCTGACCGCGACCACCGTGACAGTCCTCGACGGGGCGAAGTTGGTCGCGAGCCACGTGCGGGCGGTCGGGCGGTACGTCGACGTACTGTGCCTGGACCACTACCTCGAGGTCCTGGCCCGTAAACCGGGTGCGTTCCCTGGCGCGACCGCCCTCGCCCAGGCCAAGGTATCCGGCGCGTTCACCCCATCGCATCAACGGTATTGGGACGCGGTCCGGCGTGACCGCGGCGACGGGGCGGGCACCCGGGCACTGGTGGAGGTCCTCCTAGCCCACCGCACCCTCCCAGCGGACCACCTCACGCAGGCGATGGACCGTGCCGTCGCTACGGGGATCCTCAACCCCGACCTCGTCCTGATCGACGCCCGCCGGGCGGCCACCCCGCGCGTTCCCGCGGTGGTGCCGATCGGAGGTTTGGACCGGTACGACCGGCCTGCACCGTCGCTGCACGGTTACGAGAACCTCCTCACCCGCACAGAGACCCGGGCGGCGGCGCTATGAGCACCGATGCTGCCGCCAAGGCGTCGGTCAATGTCTCCGCCCGTGAGTTGCACCTGCCCACTGTCCGGGCCGAAGTTGACCGGCTGGCTGAGACCGCCGCCCGGGAACGCCGCACCCACCTCGGGTTCCTCGCCGAGGTCCTTGCCGCGGAGGTCGACGACCGTACCGAACGCCGCCGCACCCCCCGGGTCGCCGAAGCCAAGTTCCCCCGCCTGAAACGGCTCGCCGACTTCAACCTCGACGCCGTCCCCACCATCACCCCCGCCACCGTGGCGCACCTGGCCGCCGGGGCCTACCTCGACGCCGGTGAACCCGTCGTCCTGCTCGGGGACTCCGGTACCGGCAAGACCCACCTGCTCATCGGTCTCGGCCTCGCCGCCTGTGAACAAGGCCGGCGGGTGCGGTACGTGACCACCGCCCAGCTGGTCAACGAGCTCGTCGAAGCCGCCGACCAGCAAGCCCTGTCCCGCATCGTGGCCCGGTACGCACGGCTGGATCTTCTCCTGGTTGACGAGGTCGGATACGTCACTGTTGACCCACGCGGCGCCGAGCTGTTGTTCCAGGTGATCACTGCCAGGGAGGAAAGGCGAGCATCGCGTTAGCGACGAATCTTCCTTTCTCAGAATGGGGTTCAGTGTTTCCCGACCCAAGACTGGTCGCCGCCATCGTCGACCGCGTCACCTACAACGCCCACATCCTCGAAACCGGCACCCAGTCCTATCGGCTACGCACCAGCAAAACCAGCCGCCGTTAGGCCAGCGGAGCACAGCAACTGGCAGACAAGGTTGTGTCGTGATGGCGATGGCGGAGCGCGCCACCGACGTTGCGATTTGTCCGTGCTTCTCTACTCAGAGCGCCGGAAGCGCCGGATGAGCAACACCAACCCAACGGCTATGGCGACGCAGATGCCGACGACGAAACCCCCCGGCGGCACCATGTTTGCCGGTTGCTTCGTGTTGGCGTAAATCGTCGCCAGGTTGGCCGCCCCGATCAGCAACGCAATGGCGGCGCCGATTCCCATCGTGAGGGCTGTGAACATGCTCCCGAAGCGGACCTGGTTCTCCGGCCGCAGCCAGTATCGGCGGTTCGGGACGTTGATGTACCGCCCTGGGTGGCGTGTCGCCAGCGCCCCCAAACCCGGGACGACCACCAGGGCTAGCAGGCCCATACCGGCGATGAAGACCAGAAACGAGTTGTGATCCATCCACCCGTTGGCGTTGCCGCTGGAGTCGAAATGGGATGCGACAACGGGCGGCAGAGCGGCCCACGACCAGATGAACGAAACGAGGAACAAGCCCAGTCCCGCCACGTAGAGCGCCGTGGCCCGTCGCATCAAACGATCCTAATCCGGCCGCGGATGACCCCCTCGACAAGGTCAGTCACGACGGATGCAGGCCAGGGCGGGTCCACAATTCGTGATGATCAGTGGGGCCAAAGAACTTGACGAAACCCAAGCAATAGTGCCAGGGCATCGCACTGATCGCTTGGCGCAAACGAGTGGCGCGAGTTTGCCCAACTACAGGTCAACCGGCCACTTGGCTAATTCCACTCCGTTTGGGACGGCCGAGATCTGCAAGACTGCTCCCGCGAATGGTGGATCGCCGACAGGATTTCCGTCACCAGCAAACTTCGCGTAGGTCGATCCACACGGTCTCTTCGGCAAACAACCCGGCTAGTCCTTTGCGGTAGTGACTTATGTGGCCAAACAGCTTCAGGGTGTCACTCTTCCAGGAGATCTCCCTGACAGAAGCACGAGAATGACTTGCCGTGGATCATCGTGACTCGAGTGACACCCCCATTTCTATTTCGCAATTTCTATGTTCCGGGGAGCGGACTTTGCGCTCTCTTTCAGCAGGCATCACAATCAGATAGTCTGAATACTCGGCTGCCGATCTTATCGGCGTCCAAAGGAATTTGCAACCGCAAGATCATTGCGATCGATGAAGATGTGAACGGCTTGGGTTTACTCCAGGGTTTGTTCTAGCGTTCGACGGCGGTGTGTACGCCAGCGTGATCCCATTTTTAGGGACGCGCTTGTGGGAATGGAAGCGCGAGATGTTCCTCCACTCATCGCCGCCATGGCACGTCTTCTCACGCAACTTCGTCACACTCAGGCTCTGACACAGCCCTCAAAATCGGACCCCGGCTGTGACGCCTTTTCGGAAGCTAGGCCGGCGATGACCCGCACAAAGCGTAATGGCCCCGACGGAAATGTCTCGTGATAGCGGGCACGCCGCCGTGAAATGTGGGGGAGTCGTCATCATTTATGAATGGGTCGATAGGTCATGTCAGAAACAGCTGCCCGAGTCGATTATGCGCCCTCATCAACCGCTGCATGCAAGAGTACAACGGGTGCACCGAACAGCAAGCCGAATTGGCAACAATTGCTCGTACGCCGGGCGAGCGGACACCGCCAGCATTTTTGACCGGCCCCGGTGGATAATGCAGACGGCTATGAGTCAGCCCGAACTACCCTGGGTGGATGGGTGGGCAGCAATACCCTGTCACCCGCGGTCTTCAAAACGATAGGCTGTTGAGGTCCGCTGTCGGCGCGTGGGAAGGGGGTGCTGAGGGCGTTGAAATCCCCCAAGGACCCTGCGCCGCCAGTATGGCTTCGGACACGGGGCGACATAGGCGCTGCTCTGGACGCGTTATCCATCCATCGGGGCCGGCCCGTTCTTGTTCTTGTTGGTGGCGCCGGTGGCATGGACGACGATGACGTGCAACGTCTTTCAGCCGTGTTGCGGATTGCCGTCGTACCCATCATTGAGATGCTCCACGCTGCCGCGATCGATGGCGGGACCGATTCGGGCGTGATGCGTGCGATGGGTCGCGCTCGAGCGGAGGCGGGGGCATCCTTCCCGCTGATTGGCGTCGCAGCGGCTGGAACCGTCAGTTTTGCAGCCGTACCCCCAGCGGACCGGGCGCGTCTGGACCCTCACCACACGCACGTGCTGCTCGTGCCTGGATCCCTTTGGGGGGACGAGTCTCCGTGGATCGCTGCGGTAGCTGACGTGGTGGCTCAAGATCATCCCTCCGTTACCCTTCTTGCCAACGGGGGCGACGTCAGTTCTGCTGACGTTGAACGCAGCTTGCAGCGCCGACGGCCGGTGATCGTGCTCTCCGGTACCGGTCGAGCGGCCGACGCTATAGGGGAGGCGGCAGCTACCGGTCAAGCTGGCGATATGAGGGTCCAGGCGATCGCCGGCTCCCCCTTAACACGGATTGTTTCTGTTGGCAGCGCCGACCAGGTCCGATCTGCCGTTCAAGCTGCGCTGGAGGCGGTAGTGGGCGGCTTCGCAAGAAACACCGGGCCTTCCATTGAGGGGAGATAGTCTGATGAGAGTCGCACTCTTCAAGCGTTTCCCAACACTTGCTCGGGCTGGGCATTCCGAGCCAATCGCGGGAGCCGACGTCAAGCATCAGTTCCCGGCCCTTGCTGACGA
Organism: Lapillicoccus sp.; assembly: GCF_039935575.1. Classification (GTDB taxonomy): domain Bacteria; phylum Actinomycetota; class Actinomycetes; order Actinomycetales; family Dermatophilaceae; genus Lapillicoccus. The sequence continues at coordinate 2,316 of NZ_JBDTKA010000077.1, read as the reverse complement.
TATCGAGTTCGCCAATGAGGCAGTGGGTCCGGCCTTTAACGAGTCGGACCTCGCGGCACAACGGCTTCAGAACCAGTATCGACGACAACAGGTCACCATCATTCTCGGCACCGCTTTGGTCAGCGGACTGGGCGGCATACAGGCTGTTTTCCCGCAGCAGCGATGGCCAGGCGTTCTCTTGATCCTCCTGGGCTTGGTGCTTTCGACGGTTGGGCGGGCAGAGGGGGAATTGCGGGCCTATGAGAACTTCTTGAATGAGCGCATGCGCGCAGAGCGGTTGCGCTCGGCCTACTTCCGCTACCTGTCCAGAACCGGGCCCTATGTTGACGATGACCGCAAAAGGCGACTTCGTAGAGCAGTCGTAGCAATCCAGAGGGGGAACGAGCCAAAATGAACCAAAGGCAGGAGCAGTTTCGCATGCTATACGGCCAACTGCGTATTGAAGACCAAAGACGGTACTACAAGGAGCGCGCGGGCGAATACCGCACCGCGCACCACCAGGTCGTGATCATCCGGAACATTCTGCTGCTCGCCGCCGCGGTCACTGGCATTGTATCCCAGACCACTAGCGATACGGCTCGAGCGGCGTGGGCCGTGGTTGGAGCCGTTCTCGCCTCCTTGGCAGGTTCTGTAACCGCTTACGATTCGCTTATCGGATTTCCGCAGCTGGAGAAGTTGTATACCGACGCCGAGCAAAATTTGCAGGAGGCCGCCGCGGACTGGGGGGAGCCAGCTACGAGCGTTGCGGACGAGATCAATCGGGTAGAATGGATCTTTCGTAGCGAACGCGGACAGTGGGGCCAACTGGTCGTCAAGTCGGCGGCGTCCACGCAGTCGACCGGCGGAGCCACCGAAAGCGGGAATCCCGGAGAAGCTCATGCCGGCGAGACAGACGAGTCTCCCTAGACTTGGCAAGGATCAGCCCAGGGCGTAGCGGTTCTTGGGTCCACCTCACGGCACCAATCAAGCGACTGTCACGCACGCAGAGACAGCTCGGTTTACCGACTCATCGAACTTGACCGGGCACTCTGGGCTTCCTGACTTCACGTGAGGGGCCCGTGACCTCGGTGATGATGGCTGTTGTCAACGCAGTTCATGGTCACGAGGGTGAGGTCACGGGCTGGGTTCAGGTCACGCAGCTTCAGCATGTTCAGGCGCCCGCGGAGGGCGCGGCGAGTCTGCTTCTGGGGATCGAAGGGCTGGCAGTCGAATAGGCATACCTCTGGGGGCCGCTCGGAGCGTGCCGAAATCTCAGCAGACCGGTGCGCATCCTGCTCCTCAGAATTGGAAAGCGCGAAGCACAGTCGCGATACAGCAAAGGCCTGATTTCGACCGGCAGCCGCGTCGCCCCCTACTCGGCGACAGCCGATCAAACACTCTGCACGCGGGTTCAACTGAGCCGCGTTGACCAGGTCAGCTGATTCGCGCCTTCTCGTGAGCGTAGTCTCAACTGGTGACCTCAGCCGAGTCTTATCGGCCCCTACTACAGACCGCCACCGGGTGCCCGGAGGTCACGGCCGGGTGGGTTCGATAAGGCGCCGCGCTTGCGTGGCCGACGTGATCCTCAAAAGGTTCTGCTGAACCACGATGAGGTAGAGCAGGTCGATCGCAAACAGCTGGGCGTGCCTGGCGGATAGGTCCCCAGGGCGTAGGCATTCGTCCGGCGCGTAGGTTGCGAGGTGTATCTCAGCAAGGCCGGCGAGCGGCGAGTCCGGGTTGCCCGTCAACGCGAGGGTCAACGAACCAGACGATTTGGCTTGGGCGAGCATTTCGATTGTTTCCGCGGTGCGGCCGGTGTTGGAGATGCCGATGGCGACTGAGCTCTCGTCCTGCAGTGCCGCGCTGGTCAGCCCGTCGTGAACATCTTCCCAGGCGTGGGCGTTGATACCGATCCGGCAGAGCCGCATCTGCATCTCCACGGCCATGAGAGCGCTGCCGCCGATCCCGTAGATGTCCACCCGTTTGGAGCTTGCGATGGCGTGCGCGATCCGCACGATGTCAGGCAAGACGACTGACCCGGCCGTCGCCTCCAGTGCACGCATGTGCGACACGGCCAGGGTGCCCAGAACCTCGTCCGGAGTGTCGTAAGGGTTGAGGGCGCACCCATTGTCGACCCTCCATGTTTCCTCGGACTCAATCCAGCCCGAGTCGATAGCCACCGCCAGCCGGAAGGGGGTGTACCCGGCATACCCGATGAGCCGGCAGAACCTGGTCACCGTCGCGGCCGACGTGCCCGCCCGAGCCGCCAGATCGGTGATGGACAGCTTGAGCGGAGCTCGCGGATCGTCCATCAGCAGCATGGCCAGTCGCGTCATA
>NZ_JBDTKA010000076.1:0-4411 GCF_039935575.1 Lapillicoccus sp. | reverse complement strand
CATCGCCCTTGTGCATAGCCACGTGGTCTGTCTTGTCGCTCTTGATCTCGTACTGCGGCTCGTCGGGACTGCAGCGCCGAGTGTGGCCCTTGAAGTCCACGTCTTTCGTGTGGATTTCAGTGATCGTCCCCTGCACGTGGCCGGCTTCGGAGTTCCACCGCACGTGGTCCCCGACCGAGAACTTCGTTGTCATCGAGACTCTCCTCTGGACCGGACGGACGATGCGCGACGGGGTCACCGTCGACCTTGTCAGGCGTGACAGGCCAACCGCGCGAGCGCGACTCGACCGCCCCCGTCACAGCCAGAACGACGGTAGCTCAGAACTGATCGGGCCGATCAGCTGGCCAGCCGATCGGCCCGCTCGATGTTCGCGTACAAGGGCGGCAACAGCCCACCTACGCTGTTCCCATGGCAGCCAAGGACGGCCACATCCTCGAGGTACCGAGCGCTGACGGGCCGCGACCGGTGCGTATCTCCAGCCCGGACCGCGTGCTGTGGCCCGACACCGCTGCGGGAGCTCCGGGCGGGATCACCAAGCTTGATCTGGCCCGCTACCTGCTGTCGGTGGGGGAGCGTTTCATGCCTCTGAACGGTCACCGCCCGGTGACCCTCCAGCGTTTCCCGACAGGTATCGAGGGCGAGGAGTTCTACTCCAAGAACCCGCCCCGGGGCGTCCCGTCGTTCAGCCGGACCGTCACCGTCACCTATCCCTCCGGGCGCAGCCACCCCCAGCTCGTCATCGACGAGCTCGCTACCGCGGTCTGGGCCGTGCAGATGAACACCATCACGTTCCACCCCTGGCCGGTGACCGCGAACGACGCGCCCGACGCGCTCGACAACCCCGACGAGCTGCGCATCGACCTGGACCCCCAACCCGGCATGGGGTTCGCCGAGGCCGCGACGGCTGCGCTGGCCCTGCGCGAGGTCCTGGCCGACGCCGGACTCACCGGGTTCGCCAAGACCTCCGGCAACCGGGGTATCCACGTCTACGCGCGGATCATGCCCGACCACGAGTTCCTCGACGTCCGCCACGGGGTCATCGCGATTGCCCGCGAGCTCGAACGCCGCCTGCCCGACCTGGTCACCACTGCCTGGTGGAAGGAGGAGCGTGGGACCAAGGTGTTCGTCGACTTCAACCAGGCCAACCGGGACCGGACGATCGCGTCCGCCTACAGCCCACGACCACTGCCTGGAGCGCCGGTCAGTATGCCGTGCGACTGGAACGACCTCGACAGCGTCAGCCCCAGAGACTTCACTGTGATGACAGTGCCGGATCTCGTTGCTTCGCAACCGGACCCGTGGGCGGCGATCAACGACGAGGTCGGTGACGTCAGTGCCGCCCTCGCGTGGTGGGACCGGGATGCGAGCGAAGGTATGCCGGAGCTCAGCTTCCCGCCCGACTACCCGAAGATGCCGGGTGAGCCGCCTCGGGTGCAGCCGTCGAAGAAGCGGTACGAGGACGACGAGTACCTGCCGTCGGAGGGTGGGTACCTGCGCGACAACCCGCAGGACCCCCCGGGCGGGTGGGACTCACCCCGACGCCGGCGATGATCGTGAGGGCTTCGGGCGCGCCCGGCGCGGGGAGGTCGTCCGCGTGCGGCGCACCTACGATGGGCCCCGTGACGGAGGTTTCGGACGCAGAGGTGGGCCTGCCGGACGACCGTCCGGAGCTGACCGACGAGCAGGTGGCTTTTCTCGCCTCGGTGTTCGACCTGGTCCGGGACGGTCAGACCGAGACAGTCACTCGCTATCTCGATGCGGGCGTACCTGTCAACCTCACGAACCCCAACGGCGACACGCTCCTGATCCTGGCTGCGTACCACGAGCACGCCGCCCTGGTCGGAGCGCTGCTGGATCGTGGCGCGGACACCGAACGGCTGAACGGTCGCGGACAGACCGCCCTGTCAGCAGCCGTGTTCAGGCAGCAGGCAGGCATCGTGACCGCCCTGGTGTCGCACGGCGCGAACCCCACCGCGGGGTCACCCGACGCCCGGGCGACCGCGGCGTACTTCCAGCTGACCGAGATGTCCGCCCTGCTCGACGCAGACGCCATCCCACCCGTCGCCACCGCCCGCGCCGACGACTGAACGAAGGACCGATGACACTTCCGGTGACACCACCCGTCGCGCCGATGTTGGCCAAGTCCGTGCCGACCATCCCGCCGGGCGCCTCCTATGAGCCCAAGTGGGACGGGTTCCGGTCGATCTTATTCAAGGACGGCGACGAGGTCGAGCTGGGCTCGCGCAACGAGAAGCCGATGACCCGCTACTTTCCCGAGCTCGTGCAGGCGGCGCTCACCGAGCTGCCGGACCGGTGCGTGGTCGACGGCGAGATCATCGTGGCCTCCCAGCAAGGACTCGACTTCGAGGCACTGCAACAGCGAATCCACCCGGCGGACTCCCGGGTCCGGATGCTGAGCAAGGCCACCCCCGCCTCGTTCGTGGCCTTCGACCTGCTCGCCCTGGGCGACGACGACCTCACCGGCCGACCCTTCGCCGAACGGCGCGCCACCCTCGAGCATGCGCTCTCCGGAGTCGGACCGTCGTTCCACGTCACCCCGGCCACCCAGGACCAGGAGCTCGCGCAGAGCTGGTTCACCGAGTTCGAGGGCGCCGGTCTCGACGGCGTCGTGGCCAAGCCGCTCACCGGGACCTACCAGCCCGACAAACGCGTGATGTTCAAGATCAAGCACCAGCGGACCGCCGACTGCGTCGTCGCGGGCTATCGCACGCACAAGACCAACAACGAGGCGATCGGTTCGCTGATGCTGGGCCTCTACAACGACGGCGGAACGCTGGTCTCGGTCGGCGTCATCGGCGCGTTCCCGATGGCCAGACGAGTCGGCCTGTATGCCGAGCTGCAGCCCCTGGTCACGCAGTTCGAGGGCCACCCCTGGAACTGGGCGGCCCACATGGCGGGCGAACGCACCCCACGCAAGGGTGAAGGATCCCGCTGGAACGCCGGCAAGGACCTGTCTTTCGTGCCGCTGCGCCCCGAGCGCGTCGTGGAGGTGCGCTACGAACACATGGAGGGCGAGCGGTTCCGGCATACCGCGCAGTTCAACCGGTGGCGACCGGACCGCACCCCCGAGTCGTGCACCTACGAGCAGCTCGAGCAACCCCTGACGTTCAAGCTGTCCGACATCGTCCCCGGCCTCGGCGCGCCCTCCGGCGCGTGAGGCATACGCAGCCGACGGCAGCACGCCGATGACCCCGCCATCTCCAGACCACGTCACAGCGCAACGCGCGATGCGCGTCGCAGGTGCGAGCGGGGCCGCCGTCGTGGGCGCCGCCGTCAGTGGATCTCTTGTCGCCGCTATGTACTTCGCGCGCAAGGTCCTCACTCCCGACCAGCGCCGACCCGATGACACCGAGGTCCTCGACGTCGTCGGCGACGAGGTCGTCCTGGCCGTCAGCCCCGAGACCACCGTGCCCGGCCGCTACGGACTGTGGCTCGACGGTGGCAGCGGTCACGCCCGGGTCGGCAGCATCGTGCGTCGTGACGACGAGAGCGTCACGCGCGAGCTCCTGGGCGTGGACCGCGGAACGCTGTCGCCTGGTCCCGCGCGGTGGAACCAGTACTACTACTGGGACAACCCGATGACCAGCCTCGGGCTGGCCTACCGGGACGTCGCCATCGACGACGAGCTCGGTCCCATGCCCGCGTGGCTCCTTCAGCCACCCACCGGGACGACACCGAACGGCCGGTGGGCCGTCCTGGTCCACGGCCGCGCCGCACGACGTGAGGAGTGCCTGCGCGCACTCCCGACGTTGTTGCGGCTGGGATACACCTGCCTGGTCATCACCTACCGCAACGACCCCGGGGCCCCACCCGCGCCCGATGGTCGCTACAACCTCGGGCTCAGCGAGTGGCGAGACGTCGAGGCGGCGCTCGAGTACGCCATCTCCGCCGGGGCTGACCGGGTCGTCCTCGGTGGGTGGTCGATGGGTGGGGCGGTGATCCTCCAGTCGCTCAGCCGCACCGCGCTGAGCGACTACGTCGAGGCCGTCTTCCTCGACTCTCCGGTCGTGGACTGGGGCGACGTACTCGTCCACCATGCCCGGCTGCACCACGTCCCGCCACCGTTGCGGGCACTCGGAACCCTGGTCATGGGTCGCCGCGGGGCCAGCCGGCTCGTCGGCGTTCACGACCCGGTCGACGTGGCGCTGACCAACTGGGTCGCGCGCGCCGACGAGATCGACCACCGGATCCTCATCCAGCACTCGGTCGACGACGAGTTCGTCCCCGCGGGTCCGTCGATCGCGCTGGCGGAGGCCCGGCCGGACGTCGTCACCCTCGAACGATGGGACACCGCCCGACACTGCAAGATGTGGAACCTGGACACCCCCCGTTGGGAACGGGTCCTCTCCGAGTTCCTGCTCGCCTAGGTCCGGCTAGGTCCGGCTAGGTC
>NZ_JBDTKA010000075.1:0-8536 GCF_039935575.1 Lapillicoccus sp. | reverse complement strand
GTGAAGGTCGTCGGTAGCCTGGACCTGGTGCAGACGCTGCTGCACGAGAAGCTCTTCGACCGTCTCGACCTCTGGGTGCACCCGGTCATGCTCGGCGTCGGCAAGAAGGTGTTCGACGCAGGCGCGGTACCCACGAACCTCACACTCCTCGAACCGCCGGTCGCCGGGCCGAAGGGCACCGTGTACCTGCGCTACGGGCTCGCCGACGGCATACCCAAGACGGGAGACATGAGCGAACCCGACCGCGGCACCGGACACGACGACTGAAACCGCCCGACCCGCAGAACGGTCCCAGCCCTGCCGTGCGACCGCGTCCTCACCACCCCGCGTGGCGACGAGGCATACGTCCGTGTCCTGCCTATGCTCGCGAGTGGGTCACCGTCCAGCAGCCGAGGAGGACCGAGGTTGACGACGCTCGACGAGACGGGCACGGACCGAGCGGAAGCCGTCCTCCTCGAGGCCGCACCAGAGTCAGCACCCGAGCGGACTCCGCAGGCGACCGGCCGGCATCTCGAGGGCCTTGACGGGCTGCGCGCTCTCGCCATCGCCGCGGTCGTGCTCTACCACCTCGACCCAGCGTGGCTCCCCGGCGGGTTCCTCGGTGTGGACGTCTTCTTCGTCGTGTCCGGCTTCCTGATCACGACCCTCCTGCAGCGTGAGGCTGTCGAGCACGGCCGGATCCAGCTGCAGCGCTTCTGGGTCCGCCGGGTCCGGCGGCTCGTCCCTGCTCTGGTCGTATGCGTGTTGACCAGCACGCTGGTCGCGCGGTTGGCACACCACGACCTCGTGGTCGGCATCGGCAGACAGCTGGTCGGGGCGCTGACCTTCTCTACGAACTGGGTGGAGACGATCGCCGGGTCGAGCTACTTCGACCGGACCTCCCCGCTGCTGTTCATGAACTTCTGGTCGCTGGCCGTCGAGGAGCAGTTCTACCTCGTCTGGCCGCTCGCTGTCGGCGTCATCATCGCCGCCTCGGTGGCCGTCCCATCGCGGATGCGCCGCAGTCTCGGACTGACCGTCGCCCTCATGGCCGCAGCCGCGTCGGCCGGGCTGATGGCCGCCCTCTACACCCCGGGCGAGGACCCCACCCGCGTCTACTACGGCACCGACACGCACTCGATGGGCCTGATGCTCGGCGCCGCACTGGCGTTCGCCTGGGCCTCGCCGACGCGAGCACGGGTCGAGGGTCTTTGGCTGCGTGTCCGACGGCCGGCGCTCGTCGCGGCCGGAGCGCTTCTCGGCGGCCTCATGCTCGTCCTGCGCGAGGACAGCCCGTTCACCTACCGCGGCGGCATCCTGCTCGCCTCGGTGGCCACGGCTGTCCTCGTTGCCGGTCTGCTCCCGGTGGCCGAGGAGCCGTCCCGTTGGCGCACCGCCATGTCCACCGCTCCGATCACCTGGATCGGTCGCCGTTCGTACGGCATCTACCTGTGGCACTGGCCCGTCATCATCATCATCGACCAGCAGATGCGCGCCGTCGAGGGCAGCCTCCAGTATGTCGTCACGCGGATCTGGTGCGTCCTGGTCACCATCGTGATCGCGGACCTGTCCTACCGCTTCGTCGAGGCGCCGATCCGGGTATGGGGCTTCCGGGCTTGCGCACGGATGGCGTGGGAGCACCTGCAGTCTCCCGTCTCGACCTGGGCGCGGGTCGCAGCCGGCGCAGGCGTCGCAGCCCTCGTCCTCACCGCAGGTGTCGTGGCCACCGCACCGGCGCTCAGCGACACGGCCACGGTCCTCGCCCAGAACGCCGATGACTCACCGAACCGGCCGAACCCAGCCGTGACGACCGGAACGGCGAGCCCCGGTCAAGCCGGCGGCCCGCTCCCGAGTGCACCCGCGCCACAAACCACCAACGCCGGCGCGTCGCCGCCGCAGGACTGGTCGATGCCCTCGGGCAGCGAGATCGACGTGTTCGGTGACTCCCTGGTGGTCGTCACCAAGGTCGCCATCGACTACTACTTCCCCGGAGTGCGCCAGGACGCGAAGTCCAACCGCCAGTGGACTGACGGGCTGAGCGAGGTCAACGGTCGCGGCAGCGACATCCGGCGAACGGTGGTGCTGGCCTTCGGCACCAACGCGGGGGTCAGCGAGAAGACCTTGACGAGCGTGCTCGACAAGGTCGGGACCAACCGGATGGTCATCCTGGTCAACCTCTATGGCAAGGCGAGCTGGATCGACGAGGCGAACCGGCGGCTGGCCGGCGCGGCAGCCACCCGGTCCAACGTGATCGTCGCCGACTGGAACACCGCGATCAAGGCTCACCTCGACCTGCTCCAGTCCGACGGCATCCACCCCGGCATCACCGGAGCCCACCTCTACGCCAAGACCATCCGGCAGGCGATGGCCGACCTCAGCACTAGGCATACCGGCCAGGCCGTCCCCCTCAAGGACCTGCCGGTCTACTGATCGGGGTGCGTGGCCGGCTCACCCCACCAGCCACCTCCACCCGCCCACTCCGACAGCTCACTCCGCGAGCCACTCCGACAGCTCACTCCGCGAGCCACGCGGCGTACGAGTCGAACGTGTAAGGCCGGCCGAGGAAGTCCGCGACGAGATCCGCAGCGTCTCGCTGACCGCCCGGCGCGAGCACCCGGTCCCGGTAACGACCGGCGACCTCGGGGTCGAACAGCGCGCTCCTGTCGAACGCGCTGAACAGGTCCTTGGCGATGACGAGCGACCACGCATAGGTGTAGTACCCCGAGCCGTAGCCCTCGAGGTGGCCAAAGCTCGCCGGCATGTGGGTGCCCTCGATGTAGGGGAACAGGCTGTAGCGCCCCTGCAGCTCCTTGGTGCGTTCGGTCAGGTCCGTGGGGATGTCGACGTGGAACCAGTAGGACATCGCCGCATAGAACATCTGGGTGCGCGCGTCATAACCCTTGCCGAAGTCGTCGGCGCGACGCATCTTGTCGACCAGTTCGACCGGGATCGCCTTCCCGTCGCCGTTGCGGGCGAAGGTCCGCAGCACGTCGGCGTCCCACGCCCACTCCTCGAGCATCTGGCTGGGAGCCTCGACGAAGTCCCACTCGGTCGCGACACCCGAGAACCGGACCCATTCGCCACGACCGGCGAGAACGTGATGCACCAGGTGGCCGAACTCGTGGAACAGGGTCACGACGTCGGAGTGCTCCATCAGACCGCGGGGGAAGTTGCAGGCCAGCGTTCCCTCCGCGAGCTGCCGTCCGGCGAGCCCACGGACCAGGTCGAACTGCGCCGCGTGCTTGAACTTGCCCTCCCGCGGGTGCAGGTCGAGGTAGATCCGCCCCAGCCGCTCGCCGCTCGAGGCGAGCAGGACGTCGTATGCCGCCACGTCCTCGTGCCAGACCACCGCGTCTGTCGCGGGTGCGTAGGTCAGCCCGAACAGCCGGCCGGTCACGTCGAGCAGGCCCTGCCGGACCGCGGGGAAGTCGAAGTAGGTGCGCACCTGCTGAGCGTCGACGTCGAGCTGCTCACGGCGTACGGCCTCGGCGTAGAACGCGAGGTCGGAGGTGTCGATCGTCGTCGCGTCCGGGTAGTCCTGACGGAGCCGGTCGAGGACGATCTGTCGGTCGCGCTCCCCCGACTCGAGCGCGGCGGACGCGATCCGGTCGATGAACTCGGGGATGGCCGTCCCCGTCCGGATCATCTTGACCTCGGCGTCGTACTCGGCCCAGTCGGCGTACCCGAGGATGCCGGCGTGCTCGCGCCGGATCTCCAGCAGCTCGGTGAGCAGCGGGTCGTTGGCGGGGTAGGCGCGGTTGAGGAACGCCATCCGCAGGGCGTGGCGGACCTCGCGGTCGCGGCCGTAGGTCGAGAAGGGGACGACGTCCGGGTAGTCGGTCGTGAGCGTGATGAGGCCGTCGACGCCGACGGGGTGGGCGTCGACCCAGTCCTGGGGCATACCGTCCAGCTGGTCCGGGCGCACCTGCACCGTGCGGACGTCGTCGCGGATGTTCTTGCTGAACTCCTGCCCGACCAGCACGGCCCGCTCGGCCAGCTCCTTGACCCGCCCTCGGGTGGCGTCGTCCTTGTCCACGCCTGCGCGATGGAAGTCCAGCAACGTCTTGTCGAGCAGCCGGGTCGCGAGGTCGTCGAGGCCCCCCGTGTGTCCCTCGAGGGCGGCGAACACCTCGTAGAGGTCGCGGTCGAGGCTGAGGTCGGTGTCGAGCTTCTGGACCTCCTGCATCGAGGACTCCGCGCCCGAGCGGACAGCCTCGAGAGTGTGGACCTCGGAGAACAGCGACGCGACCGAGGCGACGTTGCTGATCGCGACGGTGACGTCGTTCCACCGGTGCAGCACCTCGAGGGCGTCGGTGGGTCGGTCGACCTTGAGCTGCTCCACCAGCCGGCGAGCGAGGTCGAGCTCGGTACGCGTCAGCATGCCCAGCCACTCCTCGGTCTGCGCCGGTGGAGGCAAGGCCACGGCGGCGAGAGAGGTGGACGGAGTGGTCGGATCTGGGGTCTGGCTCACGACCGGCAATGCTAACCGCCGCGTCTGACGAGGCGGGGTCGCGGTTGACACCGGGGGCAGGAGAAGGAGGACCGGTTCATGAACGCCTCGCGCCGGATCGGGGTGCCGCAGCGTCGACAGGGACGCCCCTGCTGGCCGTAGGCGTCGAGCGAGCGGTCGAAGTAGCCGGAGGCGCCGTTGACGTTGACGTAGAGGGCGTCGAAGCTCGTCCCGCCTTGCCCCAATGCTTCGGTCATGACCTCGGTGGCGTGGCCCAGGAGCCGGTGCAGCGCCGGTCGGGTGAGCCGGTTGGCAGGTCGCTCACCGTGGATCGCCGCGCGCCACAGCGCCTCGTCGGCATAGATGTTGCCGATCCCGCTGACCAGGCTCTGGTCGAGCAGACACCTCTTGACGGCGCTGTCCCGACGACGCATCCGCGCGACGACGGCATCGGCGTCCCACGCGTCCTCGAGCGGGTCGGGCGCGATGTTCGCGATCGACTCCGGTATGCCGTCCGCCCGCAGCTCGGACAGCGCGAGCCCGCCGAACGTACGCTGGTCGACGAACCTCAGCTCGGGACCGTCGTCGGCGAACGAGAAGCGGGCGTGCAGGTGACGCTCCAGTGGGGCGTCAGGGGCCTCGACGAGCAGCTGGCCGCTCATCCCCAGGTGCACCAGCAACGCGTGGCGCCCGGAGCTCGAAGCGGCCGACCGCCGTTCCTCGGCTGGGTCGGCTGGGTCGAGGACCAGCCAGAGGTACTTGCCCCGCCGGCGCGCCGCGACGACGGTGTCGCCCTCGATCCGGGAGACCAGGTCGGCGGGGCCGGGGACGTGCCGGCGGGCCACCCGCAGTCCGTGCAGCTCCGCGGTCTCGATCCGGCGGCCGACGACGTGGTCGGCCAAGCCTCGGCGGACCGTCTCGACCTCGGGGAGCTCGGGCACGCTCAGCCCCGGTGCGCGCCGGCGAGCGTCACGGCGTACCGGGTTCGAGGGTCGGCTCGAGCTGGGGTTCGAGGAGGGGCGCGGGGTGCCGGCGGGCGTCGAGGGTGGCCCAGGCCTGCTCTGCCGCGCACTGCTCGGCCTCCTTCTTGCTGCGGCCGTCGCCGTGGCCGAGGACCTCGGCGCCGACGAGCGCGCTGGCCACGAAGTGCTTCTCGTGGTCGGGTCCGGACTCGGTGACGTTGTACTCCGGGCTACCGAGCAGGCACGCCGAAACCAGCTCCTGCAGGCTGGTCTTCCAGTCCAGGCCGGCGCCGAGGGTCGCGGAGTGGCTCATCAGCGGGTCGAACAGGTGGTGAACGAACACGCCTGCTGCCGTAATGCCGCAGGACAGGTGGATGGTCCCGATGACCGCCTCCATCGTGTCTGCGAGGATCGAGGCCTTCTCACGTCCGCCGGTGGCCTCCTCGCCCCGGCCGAGGAAGACGTACTCCCCTAGCCCGATGGTCCGGGCCACCTGCGCGAGCGCCCGCATGTTGACGACGGAGGCACGTAGCTTGGCCAGCTGCCCCTCGGGGAGGTCGGGGTGGGTGCGGTAGAGCGTGTCGGTCACGACCACACCGAGGACGGAGTCGCCGAGGAACTCCAGCCGCTCGTTGTTCGGCAGTCCGCCCTGCTCGTAGGCAAACGACCGGTGCGTGAGGGCACGCACGAGCAGCGACTCGTCGACCCGCTCACCGACCACCTCGTCGAGGTAGTCGGCCAGCGCGCCGACGGGTCGCGGTATGCCTCCCGCCGATCGGGCGGCAGATCCCAGGGGCGTCACCGCGCTAAAGCGTTCAGACCTGGTGCTCGGTGCGCTCGGCTGCGGCGTAGTGCCGGCCCTTGTAGGTCCCGCAGGACGGGCAGGCGACGTGCGGCTGCGTGTTGGCCCCGCACTGGGGGCAGGTCGTGAGGGCGACCGGGGTCGCCTTCCAGTTGGCCCGGCGCGAACGGGTGTTGGAGCGCGACGTCTTCCGCTTGGGGACGGCCACGTCAGTTCCTCTTCTCTTCGGTCTGCTGAATGCTGGCGGTGGTGCCGTTGGTGGTGCTGGGTTCGAGCAGGCCGGTGAGGGAGGCCCATCTCGGGTCGAACATCTCGTGGTGGTGGTCCGGATCCTGCGCGAGCAGCGCCCCACACTCGGAGCACAGCCCGGGGCAGTCCGGCCGGCAGACGGGCTGGAACGGCAGGGACGGGACCACGGCGTCCCGGATCACGGGCTCGAGGTCGATCATGTCGCCTACCAGCTCGTGCACCTCGTCCTCGCTGCTTCCCTCCCGGTCGGCACCCACCTCGTGGTGGTGGGCCGCCCGGTCGGCATAGGCGAACAGCTCCTGGAACCGCGCGTCCGCCTCGAAGGTGGCCGGCTCGAGGCACCGTACACAGGCGCCGGTTGCCGTGCCCCGGACCGAACCGCTCACGAGGATCCCCTCGACGACCGACTCCAGCCTGATCTCCAGGTCCAGGGGGGCACCCTGGGGGACGGCGATCACGTCCGTGCCGAGCTCGTCGGGCGCCTCGACCTGCCGGGTGAGCTCCTGCATCGTTCCCGGTCGCCGACTGAGCTCCCGGGTGTCGAGCACCAGGGGCTGGCGAGGGTCGAGGCGATTCATGAGGTCCACGGCGTTTCGGCGTCAGAGAGCGGTCGGGCCGCGTCCACGACGGACGATGACCGACCTATGAGGTTACCGGAGCCGCAGGCCCGCACCCAAATCCGCGGTGAGATCAGGAGAGGGTATGCAGCGCCTTGAGCACCGGGTCTGGGACCAGTCCGGCCACGTCCCCGCCGTAGCGGACGACCTCCTTGACCAACGAGCTCGACACGTGCGCGAAGCGTGGGTCGGCCGGCAGGAACACCGTCTCGATCCCTGTCAGATGCTTGTTCATCAGGGCCATCGGCAGCTCGTACGCGAAGTCGGTGTCGCCGCGCAGACCCTTGACGATCGCGATCGCGCCCAGCTCGGCGCAGACGTGGACCAACAACCGGTCGGCGAAGGCCTCGACCCGTACGCCGTCCACCCCCGCCAACGACGACTCGAGCAACGCGAGACGTTGGTCGACGGGGAAGGCCCCCTGCTTGGCCGGGTTGTAGAGCACGGCCACGACCACCTCGTCGAACAACGTGGCAGCCCGGCCGATGACGTCGACGTGCCCGTTGGTCACGGGGTCGTAGGACCCGGGACAAACCGCTCGCCTCGTGACGTCGTCGGCCATGGCGGTCACGCTACCAACCAGCCATCGGGACTGATGGTGGCCACTGAGCCTCAGGCCACCTCGTCCGGGCCGGGCGCGTCCGCGAACCAGACGCGCGTCTCCCCATAGCGCCTCTCCTCGGACGGCTCGAGGCCCTCGGGCCAGCGCGGCTCCGGGGTCCGCGAGGACCGCTCGACCACGACCAGCGCCCCCGGCGCGAGCCAGCCGTGGAGCACGAGCAGCCGCAGCACGTCGGCGAGACCGTCCTCGGGCAGGTCGTAGGGCGGGTCGACCATCACCAGGTCGACCTGACCGACCTGCCCGACCTGCCCGCCCATGCCGCCCGTTCCGCGCATGCCGCCCGTTCCACCCGAGCCAGGGCCGCCGAGCAGCGTGCGTTCGACAGAGTCCGTCCGCACGACCACGCCGGGCATCGCGACCACCGAGGCGTTGCCCCTCGCCACGGCGGCTGCCGCGCGGTCCGACTCCACCAGCAGGACCGACGTCGCCCCGCGCGACGCCGCCTCGAGCCCCAGAGCCCCCGAACCGGCATACAGGTCGAGCACCCGAGCGCCGTCCAACGCGTCGAGGTGCTCGAGCCGGGAGAACAGTGCCTCACGCACCCGGTCCGACGTCGGCCGGGTCCCGGAACCCACGGGCGTCCGCAGCCGTCGTCCCCCGGCGGCGCCACTGATGATCCGCGTCATCAACCGCGCTCCAGGTATGCCGCCTGCTCGGCATCCAGGCGGCCGGCCACCCGCGCAGCGAGGTCAGGGTGTCCGGCCAGCGTCGGGTCCGCAGCCACGACCGCCGTGGCGTCCTCCCGGGCGTCCTGGATGACAGCGGCGTCCCGCGGGTCACTCATCCGCAGGAACCGCACCGACGAGAACCGTCCGCTCTGCCGGGCTCCCAGGATGTCGCCTTCCCGGCGCAGCT
>NZ_JBDTKA010000074.1:0-44675 GCF_039935575.1 Lapillicoccus sp. | reverse complement strand
GCCGGAGCTGGGGATGGGGACGGCGAGCCTCGAACGCTTCCACGTCTGCCGCGGGTGACGCCGGATGCGTGGGCGGCGACAGCGGCGATGAGATCGCCGGCAGCCACGATCAGCGTTGGACGAGGTTCAGACGCTGCGGGATGAGGGCATACCCTGGTGCCGATCAGCCCGGTCGTTCCATCGGCCCGGCCCTGTTCAACGGCGGCGAGCCCCGGCCCTGTTCAACGGCGGCGACTCCCTCGCCCACCTGTGGCTGTTCATCGTCGCGCCGCTGATGGGTGCCGCCCTCGCGGCCGCGGTGGCGCCCTTGTTCGAGACCGCCGTTCCCGCTGGCGACACGGACCCGACCGGAGCCACGGTCCCCGAGCCCGAGATCTGAACGCCCGGCCGCCCGTTCTCACCACTCGGCGGCCGCCGTCGTGTCGTCCGAGGCGGACCTATGCTCGGCACCATGACGACGACGCACGACCGTCCCGACATCAAGCCGCGTAGCCGCGACGTCACCGACGGGCTCGAGAAGGCGGCGGCTCGCGGGATGCTGCGGGCGGTCGGCATGGGGGACGAGGACTTCGCCAAGCCCCAGATCGGGGTCGCGAGCTCGTGGAACGAGATCACGCCGTGCAACCTCTCATTGGACCGGCTCGCGGGGTCCGTGAAGGACGGCGTCTTTGCCGCCGGCGGTTATCCGTTGGAGTTCGGCACCATCTCCGTCTCCGACGGCATCTCCATGGGCCACGAGGGGATGCACTTCTCCCTGGTCTCCCGCGAGATCATCGCTGACTCTGTCGAGACGGTGATGATGGCCGAGCGGCTCGACGGGTCGGTGCTGCTCGCCGGCTGCGACAAGTCGCTCCCGGGGATGCTCATGGCCGCCGCACGTCTCGACCTCGCCTCGGTGTTCCTTTATGCCGGGACGATCCTCCCGGGTATCGCGAAGCTCTCCGACGGGTCCGAACGCACCGTGACGATCATCGACGCCTTCGAGGCGGTCGGTGCGTGCGCGGCGGGGAAGATGTCGCGCGCCGACGTCGACGCGATCGAGCGAGCCATCTGTCCCGGAGAAGGCGCCTGCGGCGGGATGTACACCGCCAACACCATGGCCTCCGTGGCCGAGGCGATAGGTATGTCCATCCCGGGATCGGCGGCGCCGCCCGCCACCGACCGTCGACGTGACGGGTTCGCCCGCAAGTCGGGCGAGGCCGTCGTGGAGCTCCTGCGCCAGGGCATCACGGCCCGCGACATCATGACGCGGCCGGCGTTCGAGAACGCGATCGCTGTCGTGATGGCGTTCGGCGGCTCGACCAACGCAGTCCTGCACCTGCTCGCGATGGCGCACGAGGCGGACGTCGAGCTGAGCATCGACGACTTCAAACGCGTCGGTGCGCGGGTACCTCACCTGGCCGACGTCAAACCGTTCGGGCAGTACGTCATGACCGACATCGACCGGGTCGGCGGGGTCCCCGTCGTGATGAAGACCCTGCTCGACGCCGGGCTGCTCCACGGTGACTGCCTCACGGTGACCGGGAAGACCGTTGCCGAGAACCTCGAGGGCGTCAACCCGCCGGACCCGGACGGCAAGGTCCTGCGCGCGCTGCAGAACCCGATCCACAAGACCGGCGGCCTGACCATCCTCACCGGGTCGCTCGCGCCGGATGGAGCAGTGGTGAAGTCCGCCGGCTTCGACTCCGACGTCTTCACGGGCACGGCGCGGGTGTTCGACGGCGAACGTGCGGCCATGGATGCAGTCGAGGACGGCTCGTTGCACAAGGGCGACGTCGTCGTCATCCGCTACGAAGGCCCGAAAGGCGGCCCGGGCATGCGCGAGATGCTCGCCGTCACCGGCGCGATCAAGGGCGCCGGGCTGGGCAAGGACGTGCTGCTGCTCACGGACGGCCGCTTCTCCGGAGGCACGACCGGCCTGTGCGTCGGCCACGTCGCCCCGGAGGCGGTCGACGGGGGACCGATCGCGTTCGTGCAGGACGGCGACACGATCGTCCTCGACGTGGCCTCCGCGACCCTCGACATCGACGTGCCGGCCGAGGAGCTGGCCCGTCGGGCGGAAGGGTTCGTCCCACCGGAGTCGCGATACCCGCGTGGCGTGCTGGCGAAGTACCGCAAGCTGGTCGGCAGCGCCAGCAAGGGCGCCGTCTGCGACTAGGGCGCTGCATGTCGATCCGATCTGACGTGGTGCTCAACGGGCTCAACCTTTAGGCCGATGTGCGCCGCTGTCGCCGCGCCGCGGTCGCTCGTAGCGTGGTCAACATGTTCACCACCTTGTACCGAAGCGCCGCCGCCTGGACCGGAGTAGGTCTAGCGAGCGGCCTGTTCTACCGCGAGCTCACCAAGCACAACGCCTTCACCGGACAGACCCAGCTCTCCGTCGTTCACACGCATACGCTCGTGCTCGGCACGGTGATGCTGCTGCTTCTGCTCGGCCTCAACGCCATGCTCCGGCTCGACCTGGACCGCCGCTTCCGGTGGGGCATCCTCACCTGGAACATCGGCCTCACCTTGACCGCCGGCGGCATGCTCGTGAAGGGCGTGTTCCAGGTCCTGCAGAACGCTGCGGCCGACAGCCCGGCGATCGCCGGTGTCTCGGGACTGGGGCACATCGTCCTCACCCTGGCCTTCGTCCTCATCTTCCTCGCGATCGGCGCCCGGGCCAAGACGCTCACCGACACCCCAGCCCAGGCCGGCGAGCAGCAGCTGGCGGTGTGACCGGGGTGACCAGCGTCGAGTCCACCGCATCCGGGAGCAAGCCAGACGGCGTACTCGCCCCCGAGGGGAGGCTGGGGAGCGAGGACCCCACGACGACCAACGACCCGCGGCGATGGTTCGCCCTCGCCGTGCTCGCGGGCGGATTGTCGATGATCGTCCTCGACGGCACCATCGTCGGCGTCGCCCTGCCCCGGATCATCGACGTCCTTCACCTCGACCTCACCGAGGCGCAGTGGGTGAACAGCCTCTACTCGATGGTCTTCGCTGCGCTCCTGCTGTTCTTCGGCCGGATCGGGGATCGCATCGGTCGGCGGACGCTGTTCGTCGTGGGGGTGGCCATCTTCGTCCTCGGCTCGGTGGCCGCCGCAATGTCGGGCGGGGCGGGGACACTCATCGCCGCGCGGGCGGTCCAAGGCCTCGGCGGGGCCATGGTCCTGCCCTCCACCCTCGCCACCGTCAACGCCACGTTCCGCGGCCGGGACCGCGCGACCGCCTTCGGTGTCTGGGGGGCGGTGATGGCGGGGATGGCGGCCGTCGGGCCACTGCTCGGGGGCTGGCTGACGACCTCGTTCGACTGGCGTTGGATCTTCCTGGTCAACGTCCCGATCGGGGTGCTGGTCATCGTCGGCACCCTCAGATGGGTTCCCGCGACCAAAAGCGCGGTGTCGGCTCGGGGTCTCGATGTCGACGGCCTGCTCACCAGCGGCATCGGGCTGGCCCTCATCGTCTTCGGGCTGATCGAGGGGTCGCGGCTCGGCTGGTGGCGGCCGATGGCCGACTTCCAGGCGCTTGGGCTCAGCTGGCCCGGGACGGCCGCCATCTCCATCGTGCCCGTCTCATTGATCCTGGGTGTCATCTTTCTGGGCCTGTTCATTCTCTGGGAGCGGCACCGGGCCCGGGTCCACCGCGACGCGATCCTCGAGCTCACCCTCTTCACCGTTCCGACCTTCACGTGGGGGAACCTCACGGCGACCGCGGTCGCGGCCGGTGAGTTCGCTCTCGTCTTCGTCCTGCCGCTCTACCTCGTCAACGCCCTCGGCCTCACGATCATGGGGGCCGGCCTGGTCCTCGCGGCAATGGCGGTCGGAGCCTTCATCTCAGGCGCCCAGGCCCGCCACCTCGCCGAGCGCTGGTCTCCCGTGGTGGTGGTCATCATCGGGCTCGTCCTCGAGATCGTCGGTGCTGGCGCCGTCGCGCTCCTGCTCTCCGCGTCTCTGAACCCCTGGGCCGTCGCCCTGCCGATGACCGTCTACGGGATCGGCCTCGGTCTCGCGTCCGCCCAGCTGACCTCCACCGTCCTCGCCGACATCCCGATCGACCGGTCCGGCTCCGCCTCGGCCACCCAGTCGACCGTGCGCCAGGTAGGGGCGGCCCTCGGTAGCGCCCTCGCCGGAAGCGCACTCGCCGTCGGCCTCGGCGCCGTGCTCCCGGGACGCCTGGCTGCGGTCGACGGCCTGCCGGCCACCATGGCCGGCACCCTCGCGACGAGCACCAGCACGAGTGCCGGCGGCGCGATCCAGGCGCTCCAGGCCGAGGGCACCCACGGTCAGCTCGGCGCCCTCGGCCCTCAGGTCACCCACGCGTTGGCCGGCGGGTTCGCCGACGCCGCCCGAGTATCGGTATCGGTCGCGGTCGTCTTCCTGCTCCTCGGCCTCCTCGGTGCGCTTCGAGTGGCCCGGGCCGCCCGAGCCACAGCTGCTTCCTCCGGCTGAGGCGGCCCACCAGACAACCCCTCGTAGGCGTGTGCCGTTCATCGCGCATACCTCGCTGTGCCTGACCGAGCCCGGTCGAGCCAAGGCCGGTCCCGGTCGAGCCAAGGCCGGTCCCGACGCGCCCAAAATCACCCCGATGCCAGCCCCGGCTCGCGCCATCCGGAAAGGACTCTGATGATCTCCCACCTCACCTCCCGCCGCGGCGCATGGCTCACCCTCGCGCTCGGGGTGTTCCTCACCCTTGGGGCCCTCGGCGGCCTCCGGGGTGCCACCGCCTCAGCGCGGGCGGACACCGCTCCCGCGGCCTCGGAGTCGGCCCGTGTCGCCCAGCTGGCGACCCAGTTCCCCGACAGCCAGGTCCAGAACGTGCTCCTGGTCATCACCCGCGCCGACGGCTCGTCGTTGACGCCTGCCGACGAGGGCGCCGCGGCCGCTCTCGGGGCCACGATGCCCACCGCGCTGGGTCACCGGCCCAGTCCTCCCGTGACGGCGCAGGACGGGTTGGCCGCGATGGTCCAGGTGCCGATCCAGGCCTCCGCCGACAACGCCACGAATGTCGCAACGGTCGCGTCGATCCGCGAGCTCGTGCGAGAGAAGGCGCCGAGCGACCTCACGGTGCAGGTGACGGGCGGTCCCGCCTTCGGTGCGGACATCGCTTCGTCCTTCGACGGAGCCAACATCACGCTCCTGCTCGTGACCGTCGGCGTCGTCGCGCTGTTGCTCCTGCTGACCTATCGGTCGCCCGTCCTATGGCTGATCCCCCTGACCGTCGTCGGCCTCGCCGACCAGGTGGCTGGCGTGCTCACCACCGCAGTCGGCTCCGCCCTGGGCCTCCAGTTCGACACGGGGATCGTCAGCGTTCTCGTCTTCGGGGCCGGGGCGAACTACGCGCTGCTGCTCATCTCGCGGTACCGCGAGGAGCTGCGTCACACCACCGAACACCGGTCGGCGCTGGCCACCGCGTGGCGGGCCACGGTCCCCGCGATCCTCGCCAGCAATGCCACCGTCGTCGTCAGTCTCGCCACCTTGGCGTTGGCCGTGGTCCCCGGTACCCACGGGCTTGGCATCGCCTCCGCCGTCGGCCTCGTCGTCGCCCTCGCCGCGGTGCTGGTCGTGCTCCCCGCCGCACTGGCCGTATGCGGTCCTCGGGTCTTTTGGCCGTTCGTCCCGCAGGTTGGCACGGCGGACCCCGGCGATGCGTCGGTCTGGGGCCGCCTTGCCCATCGCGTCATGCACCGTCCGGCAGCGGTCGTCGTCGCGGTGCTCGCCCTGCTGGTCGTCCTCACCGGCGGCCTGATCGGGACGCAGGTCGGACTCTCGCAGACGGCCAAGTTCCGGGTCGCCTCGGAGTCGGCCACGGGTCTGCAGGTCCTCGCCGCACACTTCCCGGCTGGAGCGGCCCAGCCGCTGCTCGTTGTGACGCGCGCCGACCATCTCGAGCAGGTGGTGAAGGCCGTGACGGCAGTTCCGGGCGTCACGTCGACCCTCCCCGGCGGACAGACAGCCGGTGGTCAACCCGACCTCGCCGGTATCAGTGTCGTGACCGATGCCGACCCCGGCTCGCCGCGTGCCCGTGACCTCGTGGAGGCCGTACGCGACGCCACCCACGGTGTAACCGGGGCCGAAGCCCTCGTCGGTGGCCAGCAGGCGACCGACCTCGACGCACGAGTCGGCAACAGCCGCGACCTGTGGCTCATCGCGCCGATCATCCTGGTCGTCACTGCCCTCGTCCTGCTCGCCCTCACCCGGTCGCTTGTCGCCGCAGGGCTGCTTCTCGGCGTCAACGCTCTGAGCGCGCTGGCGACGATCGGCGCCGGGGCGTGGATCGGACGCCACCTGTTCGGCTGGCCGGCGCTCGACCTACAGGTGCCACTGCTCGCCTTCGTCTTCCTCGTCGCACTGGGCATCGACTACACGATCTTCCTGGTCCACCGGGCTCGGGTCGAAGCCGGCGTGCACGGGACCCGCGAGGGGATGGTCCGCGCGGTGGCGGGCACCGGGGCCGTGATCACCAGCGCAGGCATCGTGCTCGCCGCGGTGTTCGCTGCCCTCGGGGTGCTTCCGCTGGTCACGCTCGGTCAGCTCGGCCTGATCGTCGGGCTGGGGGTCGTTCTGGACACCCTGGTGGTGCGCACCGTGCTGGTCCCCGCGATCTTCGGCTTGCATGGCGACCGAGTCTGGTGGCCGGGTCGGGTCCCAGACACGACACCGACGGCGCCTACAGCGCAGAGTCGGGTCGCGGCCGGCACGGTGACGGCCAGCGTCAAGTAGCGTCGCGAAGGTGGTGACGGCGATCCGCGCGCTGACGGCGATGCAGCACACCCTCTTCGGCGTGCTCACAGCCGTGTGCGTCACCCGAGCGTGGTCGAGCGGAGCGCCCCGGGCGGCCCTGGTCGTGGCTGTCCTGGCGTTCGCCGGGTGGTACGCCGTCGGGGTCCAGCGCTCCAGACAGTCGGTCTCCGGGCGGCACCCCGGTGAGGGTCCTACGGTCGGCGGCGACGGCGCGACGCCGACCGCTACGACCAGGCCCCAACCGTATGCTGCAGCCTCACAGTGGTGGATGGTCGGGTTGCTCGCGGGCTGGGTCGCCCTCGTGCTGGTGTCTGCTGAGAACGTCTGGTTGGCCTTCAGCCTGTGGCTGCTCATCCCGCACTTTTTCCGGCTGCGCTGGGCCCTGGCGGTCAGCCTCGGTGTCCTTGCGCTTGTGGTCTGGCGACCGTGGGCGGCCACGGGAGAGCTGACTCTGGCGGCGGTGCTGGGTCCCGCGGTCGGTGCGTTGTTCGCAGTGGCCTTGGCGAGGGGGCAGTACCAGCTCGTTCGAGACGGCCTCGAACGACAACAGCTCGTGGAGTCTCTGGTCCGTGCCCAGCACGAGACGGCGGTTCTGCACGACGAGCTCGCCGCCGTCCAGCGTGAGGCCGGGGCCTCAGAGGAACGGACCCGGCTGTCCCGGGACATCCACGACACCCTCGCCCAGGGGTTCTCCTCCATCCTGCTGCTCGCGCGGGGCCGTTCGGTCATCGAGGGCGACGCTGCCCTCGCCGACCTGCTCGCCCAGATCGAGTCCACGGCCGGAGCCAACCTCGCCGAGGCGCGCAGCGTCGTCAGCGCGCTCGCGCCCCCGCTGTTGTCGGAGAACGGCCTGACGCAGGCACTGCACCGTCTGCTCGACACGCTGGCCGACGAGACCGGCATCCGCACCGACCTACGGGTCGAGGGGGACCTCGAGCGTTTGCCGACACCCGTCGAAGTCGCCTTGCTCCGAACCGCTCAAGGCGCGCTGGCCAACGTCCGGGTTCATTCGCAGGCGACTCGGGTCGTTGTCACGCTGTCGGGTCTGGAGCGCACGGTGCGGCTCGACGTCGTCGACGACGGCAGGGGGTTCGTCCCTGATGCGTTGGAGGGTCGAGCGGGCGTCTACAGCCAGGGCGGTTACGGACTCCCCTCGACCAAGGCGCGGCTGCGCGAGCTCGGCGGAGACCTCGAGCTCGAGTCGGCGCCCGCGGAAGGCACCGCACTCTCGGCCCACCTCCCCCTCGGCGAGGCGTACCGGCGATGACCGGGCCCGACCGAGCCGGCGGACCCATCCGCGTCCTCATCGTCGACGACCACCCTGTCGTCCGCTCCGGCATGCGTACGCTCCTCGCGGCCTCCCCGGCCGTCGTCGTCGTCGGCGAGGCCGGTGACGGCGAAGAGGCCCTGACCTTGGTGGGGTCCTCGCTGCCGGATGTCGTGCTCAGCGACCTCCGTCTCGGTGCCGGCCTCGACGGCGTCGCAGTCGCCCGCGCCGTCCGTGCTAGGCACCCCGACGTCGCCGTGCTCATCCTCACGACCTTCGACCACGGCACCGATATCGTGCGGGCTGTCGAGGCCGGCGCGGCCGGCTACCTCCTCAAGGATGCCGCTGCGGCGGAGATCGTCGCAGCCATCCGCGCGGCCGCCGCGGGGGAGACCGTACTGTCGGCGGACCTCACCCGACGTGCGGTCGAGACCATGCGCGACGGACACCGCCAACTGAGCGAACGCGAGCACGAGGTACTTGTCCTCGTCGCAGATGGGTTGTCCAACAACGATATCGCCAAGGGGCTGTTCGTCAGTCGAGCCACAGTCAAGACCCATCTGAGCCACCTCTTCGAGAAGCTGGGTGTCGACTCGCGCACCGCCGCGGTGGCTGTGGCTCGCAAGCGCGGGCTCCTCGACTGAGCCGTGGTGTTGGGCGTGCACCAGACACACCCGACCCGCGCAGTTCCAGAGCCGACTCGCTCACCAGGCCGAGGGTGCGGGGTGTTGACGATTACCGCCTCCATCGGCCACCCGGAGACGGACTGGTCAGTGCCGTACCGTCTTGCGTCGAGCGGACCATCTGAGGTCGGCCAGGCATTGCGCTCAACCCGCAGCGGGATGTCTGGCTAGCAGCATTGACGCGCTATGTCCGAGCAAGCACGCTCCGGCGCCCAACCCGGCGACGGTACTCGGGAGAACCGTCGTCGTTGCACCGACCACGAATGCTGCAACACCCACGACGGAGACCGCGCCTGCCAGAGGCGCCATCCCGATGCCCACGAAGAGTCGTGCCAGAGGCAGGAAGTGGACGCCGACCACCAGACAGGTCCAGGCGGCAATGAACTCGGGGTGGCTAGTGAAACCCAAGATCGCCGCGCCTAGACCGACAAGTGCGAACTCGACCCCAACGACAATCCCAAAACGCTTTCCGGCGGCCGCCCCGTCAACCGGGGACGGCTGGTTGCGCGCGCGACGTGCGGCCAGCACCCCACCCACCACGACCAGCACGGCCAAGACGGCGCCGGCCCCGAGGACGGATGGCACTCCAGGAGGCGGACCCTCCTGGCCCCAACCGAACCACACGAATGCGAAAAACCCCTCGACCGCTGCCGCAGAGGCCAAGGTTCGTCGTGACGCATCGGCGTAGAGCACTCTCTCATTCGACCACGCCTGCGCCGGGTCGCCCCAGCTCTCATGAGGACTGGGCGACGTGACAGCCCAGCGCCGCGAGCAACCGGTCCCGTCGCCGTCCTGCGGCACGGGCATACTCACGACCGTTCCACCCTGCACCGGGCTGCCTGCTGGGTTCAGCGCTCGGCCCCGACAACCCGACGCAGGCGTAGCCTTCGGGTCATGCCCGACACGTGGACCCAGACCGCGCTCCTCAAGGAGCTCAACCCGGTGGTCGAGACGGAGCTGAACCGGCACCTGGCGGTCGCCAAGGAGTGGTTCCCGCACGACTACATCCCGTGGAGCGAGGGCCGCAACTTCGACGGCCTGATGGGAGGTGACGCGTGGAGCCCCGACGACTCGCCGATGAGCGACGTCGCCCGTTCCGCCCTCATCGTCAACCTGCTGACCGAGGACAACCTGCCGAGCTACCACCACGAGATCGCGACGATCTTCGGGCGCGACGATGCGTGGGGCTCGTGGGTGCACCGGTGGACCGCCGAAGAGGGTCGGCACGGGATCGCGATGCGGGACTACCTGCTGGTCAAGCGGTCCGTCGACCCGGTGGCGCTGGAGCGGTTCCGGATGACCCACATGTCTCAGGGCTATGCCGCCGACCACGGCGACTCGATGATGCACTCGCTCGCCTATGTCTCGTTCCAGGAGCTCGCGACGCGGGTCAGCCACCGCAACACGGGCAAGTACACCGATGACCCGATGGCCGAACGGCTGCTCGCCCGCATCGCCGCCGACGAGAACCTTCACATGGTCTTCTACCGCAACCTCATGCAGGCGGCCATCGCGCTCGACCCCGACCAGGCGATGCAGGCGATCCTCGATGTCGTCACCGGCTTCCACATGCCCGGGTCCGACATCCCCGGCTTCCAGCGCAAGGCGGTCGAGATGGCGGTCGCCGGGATCTACGACCTGCGCTCGCACCGTGACGAGGTCGTCATGCCGGTTCTGCGCTACTGGAAGGTCTTCGAGATCGAGGGGCTGTCAAAGGAGGGAGAGGCGGCGCGCACCGAGCTGGCGAACTTCATGGACGGTCTGGACAAGCAGGCTGCGCGGTTCGAGGACAAGCGCGAAACCCTCAAGGCCCGAATGAACATCGGGTGACGGCGGACCGTCCACTGGGCGGACGTGTGTTCCAGATGATGAGACGGGGACGGGCCGTGATTGACAGGTGGCACCGGGCGGGGCACGGTGGCATGGTGCGTAAGACACTCGTACTCGATCAGCGCGTCTGAGCCGGCGACCAGCCACCCTCAGCGCGCTGCCCCTTCCGTCCCCTGGGACCGAGGGGTTTTTTTGTCGGATGACGCACGATCGAGCGAGACGAACAGGAAAGAAGTGGTGGACCGTGGCCAACGGAGCGACACCGGTGCGACCCTCCCCGGCTGACCTCGCGCACGCGCGGGCCCGGCCCGCCGGCCCCGAGCCCCGGCCGGTCTCGCCGGTCAGCTCCCCGCCCCTACCAGCCCCGACCCAGGTGACCGGGGCCCAGGCTCTCGTGATGTCGCTCGAGGCGCTCGGCGTCGACACCGTTTTCGGAATCCCCGGCGGCGCGATCCTGCCCGCCTACGACCCGCTGATGGACTCCACCTCGGTGCGCCACATCCTCGTGCGCCACGAGCAGGGAGCAGGCCATGCCGCCGAGGGGTATGCCGCTGCCACCGGTCGCGTCGGGGTGTGTATGGCCACCTCGGGCCCGGGAGCGACCAACCTCGTGACCCCGCTCGCGGACGCTTACATGGACTCCATGCCGGTCGTGGCGATCACCGGGCAGGTCTCCAGCAAGTCCATCGGCACGGACGCCTTCCAGGAGGCCGACATCCGGGGCATCACCATGCCGATCACCAAGCACAACTACCTCGTCACCGACCCCGCGGAGATCCCGCGGGCGCTGGCCGAGGCGTTCCACGTGGCCTCCACCGGGCGCCCCGGGCCGGTTCTCGTCGACATCAGCAAGGACGCGTTGCAAGGGACCACGTCCTTCTCCTGGCCGCCGCAGATCGACCTGCCTGGGTACCGACCGGTGATCCGACCGCACAGCAAGCAGATCCGGGAGGCCGCGCGGCTGATCGCTGCGGCGCGTCGCCCGGTGCTCTACGTCGGCGGCGGTGTGATCCGCTCGGGCGCCAGCGAGGAGCTGCGCAAGCTGGTGGACCTCACCCAGATCCCGGTGGTGACGACCTTGATGGCCCGGGGCGCCGTCCCCGACACCCACCCGCTCAACCTCGGTATGCCGGGCATGCACGGCACCGTGGCAGCGGTGACGGCCCTGCAGAAGTCGGACCTGCTGATCGCGCTGGGCGCCCGGTTCGACGACCGGGTGACCGGCCAGCTGTCGACGTTCGCGGTGGGCGCCAAGGTGATCCACGCGGACATCGACCCGGCGGAGATCTCCAAGAACCGGCTCGCCGACGTACCGATCGTGGGCGACGCGACCGAGGTGATCCGCGACCTCGTCGCGGTGCTGAGCGGAGACGACGCACTGCCGCTGGGCGACTACGCCGAGTGGCGGGCGACCACGTCCGAGTGGAAGTCGACCTTCCCGCTCGGGTACACCAACGACGAGCAGGGGCTGTCCCCGCAGTTCGTCATCGAGCGGATCGGCAAGCTCACCGGCCCGGAGGCGACCTACGTCGCCGGGGTCGGCCAGCACCAGATGTGGGCCGCCCAGTTCATCCAGTACGAGCGGCCGAACGCGTGGCTCAACTCGGGTGGGCTGGGGACGATGGGCTACTCGGTGCCCGCGGCGATGGGCGCGCAGGTCGGTCAGCCAGACCGGGTGGTCTGGGCGATCGACGGCGACGGGTGCTTCCAGATGACCAACCAGGAGCTGGCCACCTGCGTCATCAACGACATCCCGATCAAGGTCGCCATCATCAACAACTCCAGCCTGGGCATGGTGCGGCAGTGGCAGACGCTCTTCTACAACCAGCGGTACTCGAACACCGACCTGCACACCAGCAGCCAGGACAACGGCATCCAACGGCGCATCCCCGACTTCGTCAAGCTTGCCGACGCCTATGGCTGCGTCGGGCTGCGGGCGGAGACAGAGGCCGAGGTCGACGAGGTGATCCGTCAGGCGCTCGCCATCAACGACCGTCCGGTCGTCATCGACTTCGTCGTCCACCGCGACGCGATGGTGTGGCCGATGGTCCCCTCGGGCGTGAGCAACGACAAGATTCTCAACGCGCGTGGTGAAGCTCCCCTGTGGGACCGCGAAGACTGACGGCAGGAACGAACCGATGCCCAAGCACACCCTCTCCGTCCTCGTCGAGGACAAACCCGGCGTCCTCGCCCGCATCGCCGGGCTGTTCTCCCGACGGGGCTTCAACATCGACTCCCTCGCGGTGGGACCGACCGAACACTCCGATATCTCGCGGATGACGGTGGTTGTCGACGTCGACGAGCTGCCGCTCGAGCAGGTGACCAAACAGCTGAACAAGCTGGTCGAGGTGCTCAAGGTGGTCGAGCTCGACCCCCACGCCTCGGTCCAGCGCCAGGTCGTCCTGATCAAGGTGCGGGCCGACCCCGCCAGCCGGTCGGCGATCCTGGAGACGGTCGAGCTGTTCCGGGCCAAGGTCATCGACGTCGCCCATGACAGCCTGACGATCGAGTGCACCGGCAAGTCCGAAAAGGTCCAGGCCCTCCTGCACCAGCTCGAGCCCTACGGTGTGCGCGAGCTGGTGCAGTCGGGCATGGTCGGCGTGGGCCGCGGTCCTCGCTCGATCACCGATCGGAGCCTCCGCACGGCCTGAGGTGCCTCGCGGCATACTGTGTTGTCGCTCTACTGAAAACTGCTGTCCCGCAACCGAAGTCAAACCCCAAGGAGCTGTCCACCATGGCCGAGATGTTCTACGACGACGACGCCGACCTGTCGCTCATCCAGGCCACGAAGGTCGCCGTCGTCGGTTATGGAAGCCAGGGCCATGCACACGCCCTCAACCTGCGCGACTCCGGTGTCGACGTCCGCGTCGGTCTCGCCGAGGGGAGCCGGTCCAAGGCCAAGGCCGAAGCGGAAGGCCTGACGGTGAAGTCGGTGGCCGACGCGGTCAAGGAGGCCGACCTCGTCGTCATCCTCACTCCCGACCAGGTGCAGCGCACGGTCTACGCGCAGGAGATCCAGCCGAACCTCAAGGATGGTGCGGGCCTGCTGTTCGGCCACGGGTTCAACATCCGGTTCGGCTATATCAAGCCGGAGCCCGGATCCGACGTTCTCATGGTGGCGCCGAAAGGTCCCGGACACCTGGTCCGCCGCGAGTTCGTCGACGGACGCGGGGTTCCCGTCCTGCTGGCGGTCGAGCAGGACCCGTCCGGCACGGCGTGGGACCTGACCGCCTCGTACGCCAAGGCGATCGGCGGGCTGCGCGCCGGCGGGATCAAGACGACGTTCACGGAGGAGACCGAGACCGACCTGTTCGGCGAGCAGTCCGTGCTGTGCGGGGGTGCGTCGCAGCTGGTGATGTACGGGTTCGAGACGCTGACCGAGGCGGGTTATCAGCCGGAGGTCGCCTACTTCGAGTGCCTGCACGAACTCAAGCTGATCGTCGACCTGATGATCGAGGGCGGCATCGCGAAGCAGCGCTGGTCGGTGTCGGACACCGCGGAGTACGGTGACTACGTCTCCGGTCCCCGCGTGATCGACCCGCACGTGAAGGAGAACATGCAGGCCGTGCTCGCCGACATCAAGAGTGGCGCGTTCGCCCAGCGGTTCATCGACGACCAGGACGCCGGCGGTCCGGAGTTCAAGGCGTTGCGCGAGAAGGGTGCTCAGCACCCGATCGAAGCAACCGGCAAGGAGCTACGCGGGCTGATGAGCTGGATCAAGGACTCCGACTCCGACTACGTCGAGGGCTCAGCTGCCCGCTGACGACGGGCCGTTCGGCCTGACCTTCTGGGTGTTCCTCGTCGGCGCCCCGGCGCGAGTCATTCCACCGGAGAGGCCGTGAGACGGTCGGAGGGGCGTGCCGGCATACCGCCTAGAATCCCGGCGGCAGACTCGGTGTGACACTTCGGCACCGGCAGTGCATCGACCCGGACCCAGCTGATTGGACCCGCACGTGACCAAGCCCGTCGTCCTCATTGCCGAGGAGCTCTCACCCGCCACGATCGACGCCTTGGGGCCGGACTTCGAGATCCGTCACACGGACGGTGCCGACCGTGCACAGCTGCTCCCCGCGCTCGCCGACGTCGACGCCATCCTCATCCGGTCCGCCACGAAGATGGACGCCGAGGCCATTGCCGTCGCGCCCCGGCTCAAGGTGATCGCGCGCGCCGGGGTCGGGCTCGACAACGTGGACGTCCCGGCATCGACGCGGGCCGGTGTCATGGTCGTGAACGCTCCCACGTCCAACATCACCTCCGCGGCCGAGCTCGCCATCGGCCTGCTGCTGGCCAGCGCGCGCAACATCGCGCCGGCCAACGCCGCACTCAAGGCGGGTGCGTGGAAGCGGAGCGCGTACGGCGGCGTCGAGCTGCTCGACAAGACCGTCGGCATCGTCGGGCTCGGTCGGATCGGCGCACTGGTCGCGGAGCGGCTCAAGGGGTTCGGGATGACCCTGCTGGCCTATGACCCCTATACCTCGCCCGCCAAGGCGGCCCAGCTCGGCGCCCGCCTCGTGGGTCTGGACGAGCTGCTCGCCGAGTCGGACTTCATCACGGTGCACCTGCCGAAGACGCCTGAGACCGTCGGACTGATCGGTGCGGAGGCGCTGACCAAGGTCAAGCCGACGGTGCGCATCATCAACGCTGCCCGCGGAGGAATCGTCGACGAGACCGCGCTTGCCGACGCGATTCGCGAGGGCCGGGTCGGCGGTGCGGGCATCGACGTGTTCGCGGCGGAGCCGACCACGCAGTCACCGCTCTTCGAGTTCGAGTCGGTCGTCGTCACGCCGCACCTCGGCGCCTCCACCGACGAGGCGCAAGAGAAAGCGGGTGTCTCGGTCGCTAAGTCGGTGCGTCTCGCCCTCGGTGGCGACCTGGTGCCCGATGCCGTGAACGTCTCCGGAGGGGCCATCGACGAGGAGGTCCGGCCCGGTATCGCCCTGGTCGAGAAGCTCGGCCGGATCTTCACGGCCGTCGCCGGGCAGGTACCCGTCCAGCTCGACATCGACGTGCGCGGCGAGATCACCGAGCACGACGTCTCGGTGTGGAAGCTGTCTGCCCTGAAAGGCCTGTTCCAGGACGTCGTCGAAGAGCAGGTCTCTTACGTCAACGCCCCGGCCATCGCCGAGCAGCGCGGTTGCGAGACGCGGCTGGTGACCGACCCGGCGAGCGGCGACTTCCGCAACGTGACCACGCTGCGGGGGACGATGTCGGACGGCTCGGAGGTGTCGGTCGCGGGCACGCTGACCGGACCCCGGATGATCGAGAAGATCGTCGGCGTCAACGGGTTCGACCTCGAGGTGCTGTTGACCGACCACCTGGCGGTCTTCACCTATACCGACCGTCCCGGCGTCGTGGGCCAGATGGGCCAGATTCTCGGAGCCGAGGGGATCAACATCGGCGGTATGCAGGTGGCTCGCAGCCAGGCGAAGGGTATGGCTCTGGTGCTGCTCAACGTCGACACCGCGATGCCGCAGTCCGTCGCCGCCCGGATCGCCGACGCGATCGGTGCCGAGTCGTTCTCGGTCGTCAACCTCTGACGTCCGGGCACAACGCCCACCCAGCCGGCCTCGGCGACTGGTCAGCTTCTGTAGCCGTGGGTGCCTCCCGACGACAGAAGCTGACCCCTTGGCACCAGCAGTCGGCGGAGGCGGCTCAACGTACGGGCCACCCACGTGGGGTCGGTGACCGACCGAGCCGTGAGCTGGACGTAGGTCCAGCCTGCCTCGACGACGGCTTCTCGCCGGGCCACGTCTACCTGCCACTGACGTCGGTCGACTCGGTGGTGGTCGCCGTCGAACTCGGCCACCACCCGACGCGCCTTCCATACGAGGTCGCCGGTAGCCAGCCACCCGCCGTCAGCGTCGAGCACCGCGACGTTGAGCTCCGGCTCGGGCAGCCCACTGCGGACGACGAGCAGCCGGGCGCGGGTCTCCATGGGCGACTCGCTGCCGACCCGCACGAGTGCAGCGGCCGCCCGCATCCGCGTGACTGCCCGGTCGCCTCCTCGGCTCTCGACCGTGGCGATGAGACGGGCGAGTGGAGTGCCTCCACTTCGGCGCACGACGGCATCTCCGAGCGCCACGAGATCATCCAGGGTCAGCCTCTCGGCCAGGTCGGCCCAGGTGGTACAAGGGTCGGTGCACGCCATACCGCCGACGGTCAGCAGGCCTCGTCGCTCGAGGCCGCGATGGGAGACGACGCCGCGACGTCGAGCTCTCGGGAGGTCCGTCGGTCCGCAGAGGTGGACGGGCTCGGCCGGGTCCCACTGGTCAGGGAGCGGCAGCCGCTGCAGCCGGGCCGCCGTCTCGTGCGAGTATGCGGTCCCGTCGGGCCGAACCTGCTCGGTCGCCCTGAGTCGAGCGAGGAAGTCGGGCTCCTCGTCCGCGTGTGAACGGACGCCCCACAGCGGCGCGACGAGGTCGCGA
Organism: Lapillicoccus sp.; assembly: GCF_039935575.1. GTDB lineage: Bacteria > Actinomycetota > Actinomycetes > Actinomycetales > Dermatophilaceae > Lapillicoccus. The sequence continues at coordinate 27,748 of NZ_JBDTKA010000074.1, read as the reverse complement.
CCACGGACGCGACCCGGGGTGACCCCAGCCGCCAGCGCGTCTCCCACGCGAAACGGCCCGCCCGCCAGCGCGGGGGGAAGGGCGCGAGCGGGACGCATACGCAAAGGCTCGCGCAGTCGTGATCGCGACGGCCTCCGTCATCCACAGGGGCCACGATCGGCCAACACGGAAGGTCACTTTCTGCGCATCTGGCGGCCTCCCGAGAGCAGAACCTGGCCTCTCGGCGTAACGGGGGAGGGGCGTGGGCAGCCGGCTCGATGGTGGTCCGGATGGTGGAACCGTACTGTCATTTAGTTGGACGTCCACGTAATCTGACACCCATGACGCGGTGGCTCGTACTCATTGCCTGCCGCGCCGAACTCCGTTAGTCAGCGCTCTCGCCGCGGAGAACCCGCGTGCCCCTGCTGGCACCCGCTGTCAACCTTGCGACCCGCTCGAAAGAGCCAGGTCAATTCCACAGTCATGATCCGAAGGACGTGAACGACCATGAGCGAAGAGGCTCAGAAGGCCCGCCAAGCGCTGCAGGAGTCGATGGACCTGCGCGACCAGGGCCACTCCGACGACTGAACACGACCGAACGAGTCTGGCATCCGCCGACCGGTGTCGCCGCGACCTACCCTGAGGTTTCATGACGACCACCACGCTCCGCCCGGCCGCCGACGACCACGCCGACGACCAGGCTGACGCCGCGACCACGCTCGACCTCGCGGTCATCGGTGGCGACGGCATCGGTCCGGAGGTCGTCGCCGAGGGGCTGAAGGTCCTCGAGGCGGTGACCGGCCCGACCGGTCTGACAATTGCTACCACCGCATATGACCTCGGCGCTCGTCGTTGGCAGGCCACGGGCGAGACGCTTCCAGCCAGCGTTCTCGATGAGCTGCGCGGGCACGACGCCATCCTGCTGGGCGCGATCGGCGACCCCAGCGTCCCCAGCGGGGTCCTCGAACGCGGCGTGCTGCTCGCCATCCGGTTCGGGTTGGAGCAGTACGTCAACCTGCGACCCGCCAAGCTCTACCCAGGCGTCACGTCGCCACTCGACGTCGCCCGGGTGGCACCCGGCGGGATTGACTTTGTCGTCGTCCGGGAGGGAACCGAGGGGCCTTACGTCGGAAACGGCGGGTCGCTGCGTACCGGCACGCCGAACGAGGTCGCGACCGAAGTCAGCATCAACACCCGGTTCGGCGTCGAGCGGGTGGTGCGCGACGCCTTCGCCCGCGCCCAGGCCCGGCCACGGCGGCACCTCACGCTCGTGCACAAGCACAACGTGCTGACGTATGCCGGGCACCTGTGGCGCCGCACGGTCGAAGAGGTCGGGGCGGGGTTCCCGGACGTGGAGACGGCCTACCAGCACGTCGACGCGGCGACCATCTTCCTCACCACCGACCCGGGACGGTTCGACGTCATCGTCACGGACAACCTGTTCGGGGACATCATCACCGACATCGCCGCCGCCATCGCGGGCGGTATCGGGCTGGCAGCAAGCGGGAACATCAACCCCGAGCGCACCACGCCCAGCATGTTCGAGCCGGTCCACGGCTCGGCGCCTGACATTGCCGGCCAGGCCAAGGCCGACCCGACGGCGACGATCCTGTCCGTAGCGATGCTCTTGCAGCATCTGGGCCGGCATGAAGAGGCACGTCGTGTCGAGGAGGCGGTTGCCGCGGACCTCGCCGAGCGGGGGACCGCTCCGTCAGCGTCGCGCACAACCCACGCCGTCGGCGACGCCATTGCCGCCCGCCTGGCCTGAGCTCACGACCCCGAGATCGGCCGCGCGGGACAGCCGCGTAGTCTCAGTATCCGGACACCTATCCGGACACCTATCCGGAAAGGCACCCGGACAGGCGGTGCCGACGCGCACGAACCACCCGACCTTTCGGAGGACCCCATGACGCAGACGACGGACCGGCGGACCGCCGACCAGCACCAGCAGGGCCTCCACGCCCACCCGCACCCGGCCCTCGCCTTCAGCATCACCGAGCGCGACGACCGGCTCGGCGACCTCGAGCGCGAGATCGTCCTCAGCGACCCGGGGTTCGGCAAGACCTTCACCGACCACATGGTGCGCGCCACCTGGACCTTGGGTGCCGGGTGGCACGACGCCGAGGTGACCGCATACGGTCCCCTGTTGCTCGACCCAGCCGCCGCTGTGCTGCACTACGCGCAGGAGATCTTTGAGGGGATGAAGGCCTACCGTCACGCGGACGGCTCCGTGTGGACGTTCCGGCCCGAGGCGAACGCCGCGCGGTTCAACCGCAGCGCGCGGCGGCTGGCCCTGCCGGAGCTTCCCGAGTCGGACTTCATCGAGTCGTTGCGGGCGTTGGTCTCGACCGACGTCGACTGGGTGCCCGAGCCCGGTCCGTCGGGGGAGAAGAGCCTCTACCTGCGCCCGTTCATGTTCGCGTCGGAGGTCTTCCTGGGGGTGCGACCCGCGGCCGAGGTGACCTACTGCGTCATTGCCTCGCCGGCCGCGGCCTACTTCTCCGGTGGCGCGAAGCCGATCTCGCTGTGGGTCTCGACGGACTTCGCCCGCGCCGGGGACGGCGGGACCGGCGCCGCCAAGTGCGGCGGCAACTACGCCTCCAGCCTTGCCGGTCAGATGGAAGGCGCCCAGCACGGTTGCGACCAGGCCGTGTTCCTCGACTCCTCGACCCACGACTACATCGAGGAGCTCGGCGGAATGAACCTGTTCCTCGTCTACCGCGACGGCCGGCTCGTCACTCCCGAGCTCAACGGCTCGATCCTCGAGGGCGTCACGCGGTCCTCGATCCTCGAGCTCGCCAAGGACCTCGGCCTGCAGCCCGAGGAGCGGCGCATCCCGATCGCGGAGTGGAAGGACGCGGCCCGCTCCGGCGAGCTCGCCGAGGTCTTCGCCTGTGGCACAGCGGCCGTCATCACGCCCGTCGGCGAGCTCAAGTGGGACGGCGGCAGCGTCGACCACCGTTCGTACGGGCCAGCCGACAGCGAGCCGGCCATGGGCGTGCCCGAGTCCGTCGCCCTGCGGTTACGCGAGATGCTGCTCGACATCCAGTACGGACGAGTCGAGGACAGCCGAGGTTGGCTGACGCAGCTGGCCTGAGCCGACTACCCGACCTGACGCCACGAGCCGGTATGCCTCTTGGCGCTCGTGTGCCGCGGCTCGTGGCGACGGACCTCGACGGCACCCTGCTGCGCTCGGACGGGACCGCCTCGCAGCGAACGGGTCGGGTGCTGCGCGCGGTCCAGGCTGCCGGCATACGGATCGTCCTCGTCACCGCCAGACCGCCGCGGTGGCTCGACGCGCTGGTCTCGATCGTCGGGGACGGCGGCGTCGCGATCTGTGGCAACGGCGCGTTCGTCTATCATGTCCCGACGCGAGAAGTGCTGTCCCACAAGGGAATCGGCCCCGGCCAGGTGGCAGCTATCGTGGCCGACCTGAGGCGTGAGATCCCGGGTGTGACGTTTGCCGCGGAGCGGGCGTCGGGGTTCGGGATGGAGGAGGGTTATCTCGACCTCCACCCCATGCCGCCCGATGCCGTACGCGGCCCGATCGAGGGCCTCACCGGGGAGTCCGTCGGCAAGCTGCTCGGACGTCACCCCACGCTGTCGGAGACAGAGTTCCTCGACGCGGTCGAGCGGGTGGTGGGCGAGCGTGGGATAGTCGCGTACTCCGGAGCCGGGGGCTTGGCCGAGATCTCCGCACCCGGAGTCACGAAGGCGACGGCGCTCGCGACCTGGTGCACCGACCTCGGGATCGACGCCGCCGACGTCTGGGCGTTCGGGGATATGCCCAACGACCTACCGATGTTCACCTGGGCGGGCACGGCCTTCGCCGTTCGGGGCGCGCACCCCGACGTGCTGGCCGCCGCCGACCACGTCATACCCGGCAACGACGAGGACGGCGTTGCGGTCACGCTGGAAGCCATGCTGGACGGGCTGCACTAGTCCGTCACCGCGGCCAACTCGCTCCGTCTACCAGCGTCGCTGGTTCGAAGAGGGGCGGGCCGGATGGCGAGACAGCCTTGTCACATCGTGGACAAGCAGGCAGAGTGAATGTCGTGACTTCCGTGACCGTGGTGACCGACCAGCACGCCTCGCTCATTATCTGCTAGCGCGACGAGCCTTCTCGTCGCGCTGACCTCCCGCAACCCGGGAGGTCTTTTTGTGTCCGGGTACACCCCGCCTGGGACACGAGCGGCGAGACGGTCACCAGGGCAGTCGCACGGACAGTCACACGGACAGTCACACGGACCAGCACCATGAGGAGCACGACGATGAGCGACCTGCACGTCTATGACACCACCCTGCGCGACGGTGCCCAGCAGGAAGGTCTTAACCTCTCGGTGGGTGACAAGCTCGCCATCGCCCGGCATCTGGACGAGCTCGGCGTCGGTTTCATCGAGGGCGGGTGGCCGGGGGCGAACCCCAAGGACACGGAGTTCTTCGCCCGGGCCCGCGACGAGCTGGACCTGCAGAACGCGACGCTCGCGGCGTTCGGGGCAACCCGGCGTGCGGGGTCCAGAGCCGAGGCGGACCCGTTGGTGCGCGCGCTGGTCGACTCGGGAGCCTCCGTCGTCACCCTCGTGGCGAAGTCGCACGTGCGCCACGTCCAGGAGGCCCTGCGCACCACCCTCGAGGAGAACCTCGAGATGATCAGGGACACCGTCTCGTACCTGCGTGGCGAAGGCCGGCGCGTCTTCCTCGACGCGGAGCACTTCTTCGACGGGTATGCCGTGGACCGCTCGTACGCGTTGGCGGCCGTGCGCGTGGCCGCCGAGGCGGGCGCGGAGGTGGTGGCCCTGTGCGACACCAACGGCGGGATGCTCCCGGACCAGGTCGAGACGGTGGTCGCCGATGTCCTCGCCACCGGTGGTGGGCTCACCAGGATCGGCATCCACTGCCACAACGACACCGGGTGCGCCGTGGCGAACTCGATGGCTGCGGTGTCTGCGGGCGCAACACACGTCCAGGGAACGGTGAACGGCTACGGCGAGCGCACGGGGAACGCCGACCTGCTCACCGTCGTGAGCAACCTCCAGCTGAAGTCCGGACTCCGGCTGCTCCCCGACGAGCGGTTGCGCGACGCGATGCGCGTCGCCCACGCCATCAGCGAGGTCACCAACGTCCCGCCCTACAGCCGGCAGCCGTATGTGGGGTCGAGCGCGTTCGCGCACAAGGCCGGTCTGCACGCGAGCGCGCTCAAGGTCGACCCGGGCCTCTACCAGCACACCGACCCGGCGGCGGTCGGCAACTCGATGCGGACGCTGGTGTCCGACATGGCCGGCCGGGCCAGCATCGAGCTCAAGGCTCGCGAGCTCGGCATCGACCTCAGCAACCGACCCGAGCTCGTGGCGAGCGTGCTGGCCGACGTCAAGGCGCGCGAGCTTGTGGGCTACACCTACGACGCTGCCGACGCGTCGTTCGAGCTGCTGCTGCGCAACGCCGTCTCCGGCACGACGTTGTCCTACTTCGACGTCGAGTCGTGGCGGGTGATCACGGACCAGCGCGGCGAGGTGGGGGCAACCTCCGAGGCGACTGTCAAGCTGGTCGCCGACCGCCGGCGGTTCGTCGCGACCGGCGAGGGGAACGGACCGGTCAACGCGCTGGACCACGCGCTGCGTCAGGCGATGGTTCAGGTTTACCCGGAGATCGACAAGCTCGAGCTGATCGACTTCCGGGTGCGCATCCTCGATGCCGCGCACGGCACGGACGCCGTGACCCGCGTGCTGATCGAGACCTCCGACGGGGAGACGTCGTGGGAGACGGTCGGAGTGGCTGCCAACATCGTCGAGGCGTCCTGGCAGGCGCTGGTCGATGGCATCACGTTCGGGCTGCTGCGCCACCAGGTGCCGGTGCGCTGACCGGCGGTTGGACGGCAGGTTTCCCGAAACCTGACGGATGTATGCAGCGCCGGACCGCCCGTCCTCCATGATGGAACTATGACTACTGGTGACGACCCCTCGGTGCGGGTCGGGAACGACGAGCGTCAAGCCGCTATCGCCGCCCTGGGTGAGCAGTGGAACGCCGGCCGGCTCGACCCTGCCGAGCACGAGCGCCGGACCACCGCTGCATACTCCGCAACGACTCGCGGCGACCTCGACGCGCTCTTCACCGACCTGCCCGGTGGACGAAGCCCAGCCGCGTCCACGGCCCAGGACGTCGTGTCCGGACCGGCGGCCACACCGGGGACCGCAGCTGGCCAGACCGCCGCGACGAGCGGCTCCGTGCCACCGTCGGCACCCGAGGGCCGCGGAGGGATGTTCCCGCCTGACTCCTGGGCCGCACAGCACCGCGACGCGATCCTCGGCGTGACCCCGTTCGTCGCAGTCGCGTTGTTCTTCATCACCAAGCAGTGGATCTTCTTCCTTCTCATCCCCGCCCTGGGCGTCGTGCTCTATGCCGGGGACGGCGACCGGAGCCGTCGCCGCGGCAGGGACGCTCACGACGAGCGCCGCCGGATCGAGCGCGGGGAGTAGGGCCTGGTTCGCTCGGCTGCCGCGCTGCGGCGAGGCCGGCCCGACGAGGCCGCGCTGCTCAGCGACCTCGCGTTGCGCAGCAAGGGTTACTGGGGCTATGACGCCGCCTTCCTCGAGGCGTGCCGCGCAGACCTGACGGTGAGCGGCTCCGAGGCTGGCGCATCGATGCTTGCCGTCGTCGACGCGACGGTGCTCGGGTTCCATCTCCTCGGCGAGGCCGAGGGGCTGGCCGAGCCGGACCCGATGCTCGGGCAGCTCGCCATGCTCTTCGTCGACCCCTCGGCTGTGGGCACCGGGCTCGGCCGGCGGCTGCTCGCGGACGCGGTGCGCACGGCCCGGTCACGAGGCTGGCGAGCTCTGCGGATCGAGTCCGACCCCCACGCCGAGCCGTTCTACCTCGCCCACGGCGCGAGTCGGATCGGTGCGGTGCCGAGCAGCGTCGTCCCCGGTCGGGAGCTGCCCCTGCTCGAGCTCGACGTCCCGTCCCTCGGCGTGGGCGAGTAGCGCGTCGCACACCTCGAGGATGCGGCGCCGCAGGGCGTTCGCCCGTGGGACGAAAGCCCGCTGGGCCGCCAGGTACTCTGCCTTGCCCGCTCGGGTCTCGACGCATACGGGCTGCAACCCCAGCGCGGTCAGGTCGTAGGGCGCGGCCCGCATGTCCAGGACCCGGATGTCGCGAGCGAGGTCGAAACAGTCCGCGACCAGAGCGCTCGAGCTCGCCGGCGCGAGCTGGTAAGCCCATTTGTAGCAGTCCATCCCGGTATGCAGGCAGCCCGGCTGCTCGAGGGCGACCTGCGAGTCGCGCGTAGGCGAAAGGCTGTTGAGAGGACGGGCACTGGCCGTGAAGAACCGGTATGCGTCGGCGTGCGTGCAGCTCACGGCGTGCGACTCCACGACGTCGTCGGTGCCCGCGGGCCCGAGGCGCAGCGGATAGCTCCCGTGCCTCGGTACCTCGCCGTCGGACCGTCCGGACCCGTGCACCATGGCCCACTCGTGCAGCCCGAAGCAGCTGAGGTGGGCTGGGCGCGACAACGTCGCTGCCAGCAGGTCCCGGACGAAGGTGACGGTCCTGCCGCGGGCGGCCAGGAACGCCTCCACGTCCAACGTCACCGTGTCGCCGTCCGCGTGGTAGAACCGCCAGCCGGACCGCTCGGTGGTGGCGGCGCCCGCCAGCGAGGCGCCGAGACCCGGGTGCCAGCGACGCAGCTTCGACGGGGAGAGGGAGTAGTAGGTGAACAGGAAGTCCTCGACGGGATGGGGCTCACCGCTCGCCCGACGTGTGCGGTGCCCGGCCGTGGCGGCGTCGACGCGGGCGGCGTGCGCCCGCTCCCGCACTCGCCACACGGGTTCCGCCAGCAGCTCCACGAGATCGAGGGTAAGCGGTGCAGGATGGAGCAGGGCGCAGCTACGGCCAAGGCCGTCATCGCCGTCCGCTGAGCGCGGCCCTTAGGGTGGTCCGATGCGGATCGCGAGGTACACGACGGGGGAGGACCCGGCATACGGGGTCATCGACGGTGAGCCGGGGGACGAGGTTGTCCGGGGGTTGCGAGGCGACCCGCTCTACATCGGTGTCGTGCCCGACGACACCACGGTCGCCCTGGAGGAGGTACGCCTGCTGGCGCCGGTGATCCCCCGCAGTAAGGTCATCGGGATCGGCCGCAACTATGCCGACCACGCTGCCGAGCTCGCCAACGTCGTCCCGGCAGAGCCGATGATGTTCCTGATCCCCAACACGGCCGTCGTCGGCCCGGGCGACCCGGTCGTGATGCCACGCCAGAGCCGCCAGGTCGACTACGAGGGCGAGCTGGCTGTGGTTATCGGGAAAATTGCGAAGGACGTCCGCGTCCAGGACGCGCTCGACTGCGTCTGGGGTTACACGGTCGCCAACGACGTCACCGCTCGCGACCTGCAGAAGAGCGACGGACAGTGGGCGCGCGCCAAGGGGTTCGACTCGTTCTGCCCGCTCGGCCCGTGGGTCGAGACGGAGCTCGACCCGTCCGACCTGCGCCTGGTCACCCGCCTCGACGGGAAGGTCGTCCAGGACGGCAGGACCGCCGACATGGTCCATGACGTCGCAGCCCTGATCGCGTATGCCTCGGCCGCCTTCACGCTGCTGCCGGGCGACGTGATCCTCACGGGTACGCCGGCAGGGGTCGGCCCGGTCAGCGCGGGACAACGAGTGAGCATCGAGATCGAGGGGATCGGCGCGTTGGACAACCCGTTCGTGCGACGCTGACCCGCGGTCACCTGACTTGTGGGAGTCGAGCGCACGGACTCCCACGGCGGTGGACTCCCGAAACCCGTGCTGCCTGGGCGGGTCAGCCGCGGACGCTCGCGAGCATTGACGCATACTGGCGAAGGCTCGCGCCTGGAAGGAACGCCTGGGTGAGGGCGATACCGATGCGAGGCAGGGCGGCTTCGTCGGTGTAGATCATGTACATCGGCACGTAGCGTGGCTTGAACTTGGTCTTGAACTGGTGCAAGGTCCGGAAGCCGTAGACCGGCTCGAGGGTCTCGCCGAGCCGGTTGAGCACCATGTCGACCGCGCCGAGCTGGTCGGCGTCTTCGGACCGCGCGAGGGGAGCCCCGGAGAGTGAGGCCGTCTGCGCTCCTGTCGCCTTGAAGCCCAGGCAGGCCGAGGCGATCATGAACTCCATGACGTTGCGGAAGCCGTCGGGACGGCGGCGCATCACATCGAGCGTCCAGCCGCGGACCTCGCCGGCCTCACCGTAGACCGGCAGCCACGACGTCACACCCTGCAGCACACCGGCTCCGTCGACGGCCAGACCGACGCGCACCTCGGGGTCGGAGGCCTCGTCGATCCCGCCGAGGGTGAAGCCCATCTCGGGCATGCCCTTGTCGGTCACCCACTGGTCCGAGATGCCCCGGCACTGTTGCACCATGGCGAACGACTCGTCCTGCAGGCGGCTCAGCCGGAAGGTGATGCCGGTCTTGGCGGCCTTGTTGAGCGCGGTTCGGACGTCCTGCCAGGCCTTGCCCTTGAACTCGAGGGTCGGGAGGTCGATGACGGTGTCCTCGGCGACCTGGACGTTGCGCCACTGCAGCTGGCGGGTCTGCGGGAACACGATGGAGGTGGACGAGAACAGGCACGGCAGGTAACCCTGCAGCTCGCAGTATCGAGCGAACTCGATGACCGCACGGTCCACCGACCCCGGGGCCCCGATGGGGTCGCCCAACACGATCGCGGTGCCGCTATGCACCTGGTAAGTGACCGCCGCGTGACCGTCGGCCGTGATGAAGTGGACATTGTCGGCCCAGGTCGCCATCCAGGACAGGTTGCCGCCTCCGTAGGTGTGCAGCAGCTCCAACGCCCGCTCGCGGCCGGTGGCAGCAGCCGGCCGGTGGGTGCGCAGTACGAGCAGCAGCACGACCGTGAGGATCACGGCGATCGGGACCAACGAGAGGGAGTCCAGGAAGATGTGGGCCGGTCGGGTGGTCGCGGTCAGCCCCCCGGAAGACGAGAAGAACGCGCGCTGGAAGACGATGTTCACCGCCTCGCTCGGCGTGGCCGCGGGGGAGAACCCGTGGATCAGGGTGAAGCCGAGAACGACATAGCCAACGAAACCGATGACGATGAGGACGAGGTCGCGGCGAATCCGGCGCCAGGTCGGTGGCGAGACGTCGGCAGTGTAGGCCCGACGGCTGCGCAGTAAAAGGAGGAACAGCGGCAGGTAGAGAACCGCGGCAGCCAGGCTCCGGGGCCACGATCGCAGCACGAGACAGCCGAGCAGGCCGATGACGGTCAGCCCGATGGCGATCCACCACGCGAGCCGACTGCCGCGGTGCAGACCGGCAGCGATCAGCAGCTGAAGCACGATGAAGACGATGAACAAGGGCCGCGTGACGACCAGGCCCGAGGGCCCGAGTGGGCCCTCGTTGGGGTAGCCCATGGCCAACAGCTGTGCGGTCGCCACCACCACGAACAGCAGGGCTGCGATGATCCGGACCTCGTGACGGGTCAGCGTCGGGCTGCGAGACCTCAGCCGGGGCCCGCCCATCTGCAGTCCCACGCCCATCCCGAAGACGACCGCGATGATGTTCTCGACGTGCTCGAACCGACCGACCCAGACCAGGCTGATGACGCAGTAGCCCAGGGTGCCGATGACGATCCTGGGCCGCCACGGGGCCCGCAGGCTGTAGGCCCACACGATCACTGCGGCTGTCGCTCCGGCAGTCCAGCCCGCATCGAGCTCGTCAGCCGTGTGCGCGGCCCATTGCCATCCGATCGCCCGTCCGAGCACGAGAGTCCCGGCTGCACCGAAGACCCCCAGCAGCTGTCCTCCGACGGTCGCTATGGCGGTCCGCCGCCAGCCGAGGCGCCACTCGCACAACCCACACGCCACCACGAAGAACACGAGGGCAGGGAAGTGGTCGAGCGGCGACTGCGCCAAGAAGGCCCCGGTCACTGGTGTCCACCAGCGCCCGGCCTCGAGCGCCGGCACCCCGTAGGCGAGCCGGTCCCACCACACGGTGTCGTAGAGGTCCGTCCACAGGTTGGTGGTGACGATACCGAAGATGGCGATGATGACGAGCAGCGTCGCGGTGTAAGGCAACCGCCGTGCACCAGCGGTTATCACCGAGCCAGCCCGACGTAGGTCCGGCAAAGACGTGGCGTCGGTCGCGACAGGTGAGCTGCCTTGCGACATGGGCTCCTTCATCAACGCTTCCGGACGGCCTCGCAACTATATCGAGCAGGCCCCCCTGTCCAGGGCGCGGATAGGGTTGTCGACACCATGACTGACTCCAGCCCCAGCTCGTCCATCCGCGTTGTCTCGGCGGGCGCGGCCCACTCGGTCCTCTTGCCCCTCGGCCCGGACTCCCGAGCTCGCCTTCGCGTGGCTCCGTCACCCACGGGTGACCCGCACGTCGGCACGGCGTACATGGCGATGTTCGACCTCGCCTACGCGCGCCAGCAGGGCGGCCGGTTCGTGCTGCGCGTCGAGGACACCGACCGCGCCCGGTTCCAAGCCGATAGCGAGCAGCAGCTCTACGACACGCTTCACTGGCTGGGGCTTGACTGGGACGAGGGTCCCGACATCGGCGGCCCGCACGCCCCATACCGACAGTCCGAGCGACTCGACACCTACCGCCCCTATGCCGACCGCCTCCTCGCCCAGGGACACGCATACCTCTGCTGGTGCTCGCCCGACCGGCTCGCCGAGATGCGTGATCGGCAGCAGAAGGCGAAACAGCCGACCGGGTACGACCGGCTCTGCCTTGGCAAAACAGCCGAGGAGCGGTCCGAGCTGCCGGGTTTCTCGTCCTCCCCGGTGGTGCGGATGCTCGTTCCCGACGACGTCGAGCTGGCGTGGGACGACCTGATCATGGGCCGGACCAGCGCGCCCCGGCCGGACGACCAGGTCATCCTCAAGGCCGACGGGTTCCCGACCTACCACCTGGCAGTGGTCGTCGACGACCACGAGATGGAGATCACCCACGTCGTCCGCGGGCAGGAGTGGATCAGCTCGACGCCCAAACACCTGCTGCTCTACCGCTGGTTCGGGCTGGACCCTCCGGCGTTCGCCCACATGCCGCTGCTGCGCGACGAGAAGAAGGCGAAGATATCCAAGCGCAAGAACCCGTGGGCCCGGCTCACCTGGTTTCGCGAGCAGGGTTACCTTCCTGAGGCGCTGGTCAACTTCCTTGCGCTGCAGGGTTATCCGCCCATCGTGGAGGCTGACGGGACCGAGCGGGAGGTGTTCACCTTCGTAGAGTTCACGCAGCGGTTCCGTTGGTCGGAGGTCAACCGGTCGGGGGCGATCTTCAACCTGGACAAGCTGAACTGGCTCAATGGCGTCTACATCCGCAGCCTGGAGGTACGCGACTTCACCTCGCGGCTGCTGCCTCACCTCGAGGCCGCCGGCGTGCTGTCGGGCGCCCCGTCGCTCGGGGAGCTCGGCCGGCTGATGGCCGTGGCCGAGCTCATCCAGACCAGGATCGGGCTGCTGTCGGAGGCGACGCCACTGGTGCGCCCCTTCTTCCTCGGCGACGACGAGATCGAGATCTCCGACGACGCCCGAGCCCAGCTCGGGGCCGACTCCGGCGCCGTCCTCGACGCAGCGATCCACGCGCTGGGTGACATCGACGACCACCCCCGCGGGCTGCTGGGGTCGCAGAGCGGCTGGACCGCGGCACCGATCGAGGCTGCCCTGCGTACTGCCGTCGTCGAGGGGCTGGGCATCAAGGCGAAGTTCGCGTTCGGACCGCTGCGCACGGCGGTCTCCGGGGCGCGGGTGTCGCCGCCGCTGTTCGAGTCGATGGAGATCCTCGGCAAGACCTCGACCCTCCGGCGCCTGCACGCCCTGCGTGACTCACTCTGATTTGGGTGCCGGGTCGCGCGCCCGGTAGTATCGACCCTCGGTTCGGCTCCCGCTCGTTGCGCTCGACGAGACGAGGCCGATACCCCCATGGGGTATGGTGTAATTGGCAACACGGCTGATTCTGGTTCAGTTGTTCTAGGTTCGAGTCCTGGTACCCCAGCGGACGATTCGGTCTGACCCCTGTCCTCGGGTAGGGTTTCGTCCGTTGTCAGTCCGCTGTCCGAGGTCTGCAGAGGCCCGGACGGCACGGCTAGGGCCCCGTTGTGTAGCGGCCTAGCACGCCGCCCTCTCAAGGCGGTAGCGCGGGTTCGAATCCCGTCGGGGCTACCAGAACGGACAGCGGATGGACCGTGAAAGGTGCATCCCCGCCTACGGGGTCGCACCCTTCACCCCCCCTCTGGCACGATCGACGTCATGCTGGACCGCGCTCTGGTTCCTGGCGCGGCCGAGCGCCTTGTGACACTGGTGCTCTGCGATTTGCGCGGCCGGCTCATGGGTGAGCTTCCCCCCTTCCTCGCGCGCCCCCTCTGGTGGCCCGAGGTCGACGAGGTCGTGCGGATCGTGCGCGAGCGACACGGGCTCGAGGTCACGGTGCTGCGGCTGCTGACGGCCGGTGCGGGGCCTGCCGGGGGACCGGTGAGCTACCTCGCGGAGGTGACTGCCGGTATGCCGGACGACACCGTGCCGCTGTCCCCCGAACACCGCGCGGCTACAGACTCGGACCCCCGGAACCGCCGGTGGTGGGCCGATCCTGGTGGCCTGGACGGGCTGGCGGGGTGGGTGGACTCGACGCTCTCGCGCCACGGCCGAAGGCGGACCGGGCCGGTGCGGCAGCGCAAGACGTGGAACCTGTCTCTCGTCGTGTCCGCCCCGACGACCGAGGGTGAGGTCTGGTTCAAGGCCGGCCCGCCGTTCCTGGTCGACGAGGGGGGAGTCATCGCCCGGGTGGGTCGTGTCGACCCGGACCTGGTCCCCGTCGTGCTCGGCCATGACGCCGAGCGTCGCGCGATCCTGATGGACCAGATCCCTGGCGCCGACCAGTGGGGCCTCGGTGGGTGCGCCGGCGACGAGGAGGTGATCGCCCGCATGGTGACCCGGTGGGTCGCGGTGCAGGCGGCCCTCGTCGACGACATCGAGCACGCCCTGGTCCTCGGTGCGACCGATCTGCGGCCGGCCGCAATGCTGGACGACGTCCGCGACCTTGCGGGCCGACGCAGCGTCCGGGACACCCTGACGCCAGAGGAGGGCACGATGTTCGACTCGCTCGTGTCCGGGTTGCCGGACCGACTCGAGGCGGTCGCCGCGTGCGGCCTGCCCGACACGCTCGTGCACGGTGACCTGCACCCTGGCAACTGGCGTCGCGCCGTCACGCCGGTCGAGCGACTCACGTTGCTCGACTGGGGCGACGTCGGCGTGGGCAACCCGGTGATCGACATGCGCGCCTTCGTCGAACGCCTGCCCGACGACGATCTCCGGCGGCGGACCAGCCGGCTGTGGGCCGAGCAGTGGCGCCGCCACGTGCCCGGAGCCGACCCCGTGCGCGCCGCGGAGCTGCTCCGTCCGGTGGCCGAGCTGGGTGCGGCCCTGACCTACCAACGCTTCCTCGACCACATCGAGGAGACCGAGTGGATCTACCACGAGAGGGACCCGGCGTCACGCATACGGGCGGCTTGCGTCGTGCTCGAGGAGGAACGATGAGAACGTTCGCAGGAGAACCGGTGGCCGGACCCTGGCAGGCCGTCACGCCGGAGGGCCTGGCCGACGAGCTGGTACGCGTCGGGCTGGAGAGCAGGGTCGCCTCCAGCCGCACGGGCGCGCTCGTCATCGGGGTCGACGGGCGTGGCGCCGGGGGCAAGTCCACGCTCGCCGCGGTCCTGGCCTCGGTGGTCCCGGGGGCGGCGGTGGTGCACACGGACGACGTCGCGTGGTCGCACAGCTTCTTCGACTGGGAAGCGCTGCTCGTCGAGGGGATCCTCGAGCCGCTGTCGCGCGGGGACGCGGTGGACTACCGGCCGCCGGGCTGGGTCGAGCGGGGCCGGGAAGGCGCGATCGTCGTGCCGCAGGACACCGGGCTGGTGTTCGTCGAAGGGGTCGCTTCGACGCGGGTGTCGCTTCGCCCGTGGCTCGACGCAGCCGTCTGGGTCCAGTCCGACTCGGCCGAGGCGCGTCGTCGCGGACTGGGTCGCGACGTGGCGCTCGGACGCGAGCAGGAGGAGGCGGTGCGGTTCTGGGACGAGTGGGAGGCCCACGAGATCACGTTTTTGCGCGACGACCGGCCCTGGGAGCGCGCCGACCTCGTCGTGCTGGGGACTCCCGACGCCCTCACGACCGGTGCCACCGGTGCCACCGGTGCCACCGACGGCCAAGACACGGTCGACCCCTCCGGCGTCTGGGTCAGCCGAGGGCGCGCAGACCCGGGACGACCTGCTCGGCGAACGTCGTGAGGAAGCGGGCCTGGTCGTCGCCGGGACCGTGGAACACCAGGTGGTCGAAACCCCAGTCCACGTAAGGTTTCACGGCGGCCACAACCTCCTCGGGGTCGTCGGAGACGATCCAGCGGGATGCGACCTGTTCGTCGGACAGCTCGTCACCGAGACGCTCCATCTCCAGCGGGTCACTCGTGCCGTGCTTCTGCTCCGCCGTGAGCGACAGCGCCGCCCAGAACCGCGTGTTGGTCACGGCTTTGTCGTGGTCGGGATCCCAGGAGAGCTTGATCTCGATCATCCGGTCGATGTCGTCGCGGGTCCTGCCCGACTTCGCGAGGCCCTCGTCGACGGCCGGTAGCAGCTTGTCCGTGTAGAGCTCGGCGCCCTTGCCCGAGGTGCAGATGAACCCGTCACCCGAGCGGCCGGCATACCGGGCCACGAGCGGGCCACCGGCAGCGACGTAGACGGGGACCGGTTGCTCCGGCTTGTCGTAGATCGTCGCGTCCGTGGTCGAGTAGTAGTCGCCCTCGAAGCTGACCCGTTCGCCGGACCAGAGCTCGCGCATCAGGGCGACGGCCTCACGCAGCCGGGCGAAACGCTCCTTGAACTCGGGCCAGCCGTTGCCCTCCTCGGCCGACTCGACGGAGCCGACGACGACCTCGTTGAGCGCCTCGCCACTCCCGACGCCGAGCAGCACCCGGCCGGGGTAGAGCGAACCGAGCGTACCGAAGGCCTGGGCGACTACGGCCGGGTTGTACCGGAAGGTCGGGGTCATCACCGACGTGCCCAGCTGAACGCGCTCCGTGCGCTCACCGACGGCGGCGAGCCAGGAGAGCGAGAACGGCGCGTGACCTCCGTGGTGGCGCCACGGCTGGAAGTGGTCGCTGATCAGCACGCTGTCCAGTCCCACCTGCTCGGCCAGTACCGCGTAGTCGAGCAGCCGTCGCGGGCCGAACTGTTCCGCCGACGCCTTGTAGCCGATCCTCAGCGCCATGTGTTCTCTCCCTAAACATCGGTCTCCGGTCTGCGGCTCTATGCGCTGTCGAGCCTATGTCTCGCGCGTGAGGCAGTCGCGTGGGACCCGGTACCGTCGCCTGAAAACCACAGGAGGTTTCAGATGGGATCGTTCTGGCACCCGTTCTCGGACATGTCGGCCGTCGAGCGCGGCGGTGACTTCGTCATCGCGCGGGGTGAGGGCGCCTGCGTCTTCGACGCCGACGGCAACCGCTACCTCGACGCCACGGCCGGCCTGTGGTTCACCAACATCGGCCACGGGCGGGCGGAGCTCGCCGAGGCGGCGGCCACGCAGATGCGCACGATCGCGGCGTACAGCAGCTTCGGCGACTACGCGACGCAGCCCACCCTCGACCTGGCGGAGCGACTGGCCGGGATCGCGCCGGTCCCCGGCAGCAAGGTCTTCTTCACCTCCGGCGGCTCCGACTCGATCGACACTGCCGCCAAGCTCGCGCGGCGCTACTGGGTCGAGATGGGCAAGCCTGAGAAGACCATGGTCATCGGGCGCCAGAAGGCCTACCACGGGATGCACTACGCGGGCACCGCGCTCGGGGGGATCCCGGGCAACACCGAGGGTTACGGCGTGCTCGTGCCGGACACCGCCACCGTTGCCTGGGACGACGTCGAGGACCTGCGGGCGACGGTCGAGCGGGTGGGCGCGGACCACGTCGCGGCCTTCTTCTGCGAGCCGGTCATCGGTGCCGGTGGGGTCTACCCACCGCCGGTGGACTACCTCGCCGGGGTGCGCAAGCTGTGCACCGAGATGGACGTCCTGTTCGTGGCCGACGAGGTCATCACCGGGTTCGGGCGGATCGGGGGGTCGTGGTTCGCCTCGACCAAGTACGGGCTCGAACCCGACATGGTCACCTGCGCCAAGGGTCTGACCTCGGGTTATCTGCCCATGGGCGCGGTGCTGGTGGCGCCCAAGGTGGCCGAGCCGTTCTACCGGCCCGAGGGCGGTGTATGGCTGCGGCACGGCTACACCTACTCAGGACACGCCACGGCGGCCGCGGTCGCGCTCGCGAACCTCGATGTCATCGAGCGCGAGGGTCTGCTCGACGAGGCGCTGCGGCTCGAGAAGACCCTTGCCGACGAGCTCGGCCCGCTCGTCGAGCTCGACGCCGTGGTGGAGGTGCGGTGCGGCACCGGTGCACTAGCCGCGGTGCAGCTGGCCGACCCGGCTGCCGCGACGGCCTGCGCCAAAGAGCTACGCGCGCACGGAGTCGCCACCCGCGCCGTCGGCGCAGGCGGGGTCCAGGTCTCCCCGGCGTTCGTGATGACCGACGAGCAGGTGGGCGACCTCGCGGGGGCGATCAGCGCCGTTCTGACGCGTTGAGATCCGCTGACGTACGCGTCTGGTCGGTGACGACGACGTCGGGAGTCGGCCCGTCGATGCCTTCCTGGCGCGGCGTACTCGGCCCGGGTGGCGCTGACCCGCTCGTCGTTGGGCACCAGGGTGGTGGTGGGTGATGATGCTGCCTATGAGCCGGCTCGAGGGGTGGATCGACAGAGTCGACCATCACCAGTTTTTCCTTTCGGCGGATGCGTCGGGCGCCTTTCCGATGTACCCGATCGACGGCAGCTATCTCGGACGCCTCGTCTCGGTGGCGCAGGAGGCGGACGCCGTCTGCATCGAGACCGGGATCGCCATGGGCACCGTCAGGCTCGCTCTTCACCTGCTCGACGCTCCTCCGACAGCCATCGACGCCTCCCGGCCCTGGGAGGTTGTCGAAGAGGTGACCTTCGAGGCGACAGACCCGGTCGGCAGACTGTTGTTCCTTTTGGACAGCACGGCCGCGCCGTTCGACCAGTTCGACCTGCCTGCCGGCGCCGGTCGCTACCGGGTCCGAGCTCACGCGGTGGGCCGCGCCTTGGACTTCGACACCGTCATGTGGAACCCCGACGATCCGGAGCGCCCTGACGACTGCGGCCCTCCCCGTGAGCAGCACTTGCTGCAGGTGTGGCCCACGCACGAGAGCGCGGTGACGACCCGGCTCAGGGCCGACGACCCTTGGGCGCACCAAGGCGATGCGCGCCACTGAACATCGACGTGCGCGCCGAGGTCAGTAGACGACAACCTTGTCGCCGAGGTTGACCTGGCTGAACAACCACGTGATGCCCTGCAGGTCGCGCACGTTGACGCAGCCGTGCGAGGCACCGGCGTAGCCGCGGGCGGCGAAGTCGGACGAGTAGTGGACGGCCTCACCGCCGCTGAAGAACATCGAGTACGGCATCTTCGAGCCGTAGAGCGTCGAGGTCCAGTCCGCGTGCTTGATGTCGACGCTGAACTGGCCCTCGCGTGTCGGGGTGTTCTCGGAGCCGAACCGGACCGCCAGGTTGAGCTGCGGCTGACCGTCGACGACCCAGGTGAGGCTGCGGGTGGCCTTGCTGATGCAGATGGTGTGCCCGGTCAGGCAGCGTGGGTCCAGACCCGTCGCCGACACCGGAGCAGGCGCCGGCTTGACGTTGTTGAGCTCGTCGCTCGTCGGCGTGCGGGTCATGCCGTTGAGCTTGTCGAGCGTGCGCTGGTCGACCTCCCCGGTGACCAGGATCTCGCGCTTGGCCTGGAAGGACTTGACCGCCGCCGCCGTCGAAGGGCCGTAGGAGTCGCTGACGTCGCCGCTCCACCACCCGATCTGCTTGAGCCGGGCCTGCAGGTTGCGCACGACCGCACCGGTCGACCCCTGCTTGTAAAGGGCGGGGCCGGCGGTCATCCGGTTGTTCATCTCATCGTCGGTCGGCTGACGGGTCATCCCGGTCAGGGACGCCCAGGTCGCCTGGTCGACGGAGCCAGTCTCCGACATGCCCCGCTTGCTCTGGAAGCCGCGTACCCCGGCCTGGGTCGTCGTGTCGTAGGTGCCGGAGATGGCCCCTTCGTACCAGTTGAGCTGGGCGAGCCGGGACTGTAGGTCGCGCACCTGGGCGGTCTTGGCGCCGGTGGTCATCAGGTAGGCGGGAGGCGGCGTGCTGGTGGGCGTGCTCGTCGGTGAGCTGGTCGTCACGGTGGAGGGCGTCGGCGCCGGGGTGGACGTCGTCGAGGACGACGGTGGGTCGGTAACCGGGCTCGGCGCCGACGTGGCCGCGCTGGTGGAGGGCGTCGCGATGGCGCCCCCACCTCCGACGCTCGGTCCGCAGGCGGACAGGGCCAGCACCCCCGCAGCCAGACCGACCATCCCGACCTGCCGGCCGAAGCGGTTCCTCATCTCTTTCCCCCCTCTGTGCGCGCGTGCGAACTCACGGTAGGGCCTGCCTCCGAGTGCGTCCGACTCCAAGCCCGGCGTGTGTGCAAATCGTGACCATTCAGGCGTGGTGGGTGTTCTGGGCCCGGCGCAGCACCTCGGTCAGCTTGGTGGCGCCCGCGACCACCGTCGCTGAATGCAGGCGGCCGGGCTGACGGGAGAGCCGTTCGATGGGCCCGGAGATCGACACTGCGGCGACCACGCGACCCGACGGTCCGCGTACGGGCGCCGACACCGACGCCACGCCGGCCTCGCGTTCTCCGACGCTCTGTGCCCACCCACGTCGGCGCACCGCTGAGAGCGCTGTCGCGTTGAACTTCGCCCCCTGCAGCCCGCGGTGCAACCGGTCCGGCTCCTCCCAGGCAAGCAGGACCTGGGCCGCGGAACCCGCGAACATGCTCAGGCTCGATCCGACCGGGATGCTGTCGCGAAGGCCCACCGGGCGCTCGGCGGCGGCGACGCAGATGCGCTGGTCGCCCTGCCGGCGGAAGAGCTGCGCGCTCTCGTTGGTGTGGTCGCGCAGGGCGCCGAGCACCGGACCGGCCGCGGCCAGCAGCCGGTCCTCGCCCGCGGCGGAGGCGAGCTCGGCCAGTCGGGGGCCGAGGACGAACCGGCCCTGCATGTCCCGGGTGACCAGGCGGTGGTGCTCGAGAGCGACCGCCAGGCGGTGCGCGGTCGGCCGGGCGAGCCCGGTCGCGCCCACGAGCTGGGCGAGGGTGGCGGGCCCCGCCTCGAGGGCGCCGAGCACTGTCGCGGCCTTGTCGAGAACCCCGACCCCGCTGGAGCTGTCCATGCACTGATACTGACGTCTCATTGCCTGAGACGCAAGTTTCAGGCGCCCGAAAGTGGGCCAGGCTGGCGGACACAAGTTTTGACGTGGAGGTCACCAGATGTCCGGAACACTGGCTGAGAAGGTGTGGGCTGCGCACGTCGTGCGACAGGCCGAGGGGGAGCCCGACCTGCTCTATATCGACCTGCACCTGCTCCACGAGGTCACCAGCCCCCAGGCGTTCGACGGGCTTCGGATCGCAGGACGCAAGGTCCGCCGCCCGGACCTCACGCTCGCCACCGAGGACCACAACGTCCCCACGACTCCGGGGCCGATCCTCGACCCGGTGAGCAAGACGCAGGTCGAGACGCTGCGACGCAACTGCAGCGAGTTCGACGTCCCGCTCTACCCCATGGGCAACATCGAGCAGGGGATCGTGCACGTCGTCAGCCCCCAGCTCGGCCTGACCCAGCCCGGGATGACGATCGTCTGCGGCGACAGCCACACCTCCACCCATGGGGCCTTCGGGGCGTTGGCTTTCGGGATCGGTACTTCCGAGGTCGAGCACGTCCTCGCGACGCAGACCCTGCCGCTCAAGCCGTTCCGCACCATGGCGATCGTCGTGGAGGGCGAGCTCGCACCTGGGGTGACTGCCAAGGACATCGTGCTGGCCGTAATCGCGACAATCGGCACGGGTGGCGGGTCCGGGCACGTCCTCGAGTTCCGCGGAAGCGCCATCGAGGCGCTGTCGATGGAAGCCCGGATGACGGTCTGCAACATGTCGATCGAGGCCGGCGCCCGGGCTGGGATGATCGCGCCGGACGCGACGACGTTCGACTACCTCCACGGCCGGCCGCACGCCCCGACGGGGGTCGACTGGGACCGCGCGCTCGAGGACTGGCGCCTGCTGCGCAGCGACGACGACGCGGTGTTCGACCGCGAGGTGCACCTCGACGGGTCGGCGCTCACGCCGTTCGTGACGTGGGGCACCAACCCCGGCCAGGGCCTGCCGCTCTCGCAGAGCGTTCCCGACCCCGAGTCCTTCGCCGACGAAGGTGACCGCCTCACGGCCGAGCGTGCCCTGGCATACATGGGCCTCGAGCCCGGCACGAAGCTGCGCGACATCCACGTCGACACCGTCTTCCTCGGGTCGTGCACCAACGGTCGCATCGAGGACCTGCGCGCTGCAGCGGAGGTGATCCAGGGCCGCCAGGTCGCCGTCGGCGTGCGCATGCTCGTGGTGCCCGGGTCCACACGGGTCCGGCTGCAGGCGGAGGCCGAGGGGCTGGACCAGGTGTTCTCGCAGGCCGGCGCCGAGTGGCGGCTCGCCGGCTGCTCGATGTGCCTGGGCATGAACCCCGACCAGCTGGCTCCGGGGGAGCGCAGCGCGTCGACCTCGAACCGCAACTTCGAAGGCCGTCAGGGCAACGGCGGGCGCACCCACCTGGTCAGCCCACTCGTCGCCGCGGCCACCGCCGTTCGAGGCACCCTCTCGTCGCCGGCCGACCTGACGGAGGTCTGACATGGACAGCTTCACGACGCATACCGGCATCGGGGTCCCCTTGCGGCGCACCAATGTCGACACTGACCAGATCATCCCGGCGGAGTACCTCAAGCGGGTCACCCGTGACGGTTTCGAGGACGGGCTGTTCAGTGCCTGGCGCAAGGACCCCGGCTTCATCCTCAACAACCCCCGGTATGCCTCGGGCTCGGTCCTCGTGGCCGGCGCTGACTTCGGCACCGGGTCGAGTCGCGAGCACGCGGTCTGGGCGCTGATGAACTACGGGTTCCGCGCGGTCATCTCGTCGCGGTTCGCGGATATCTTCACCGGGAACAGCGGCAAGCAGGGGTTGCTGACGGCGCAGGTGGCCCAGGATGACGTCGAGCTGATCTGGAAGTACCTCGAGAACGAGCCGGGCGGCCAGGTCACGGTCGACCTCGTGTCACGCACGGTCACGGCGGGGGAGATCGTGGCGCCGTTCCGCGTCGACGAGTACACGCGCTGGCGGCTCCTCGAAGGGCTGGACGACATCGGTCTGACGCTGCGTCACGAGATCGACGTGACCGCGTTCGAGCAGGCGCGGCCGGCCTACAAGCCCGTGACGCTCGAAAACGACACGCCGACACGGCGTGTCGCGGTTGCTGGGACGGTGACCGGCGACTGATCCGTCCTGGCGCGGAGAGAAGGCGGGTCGTCGTCTCTCGTCAGCCTCAACTGCTCTGCTGAGCTCCTCCTTCGTTGCGCGAATCTCGTTGACAAGCAACGTGACTCGCCGTTCGCGCAACGGTTGTGCCCCCTGTCCGACGGCCCCGTCTCCTGGCCGAGCGTGTGACTAGTGGGACGCAAGGGGTTTGGGCACCCTGACAACCAAGTCCGAATCTGTTGTGTGACAACGGAATGACGGCCGTGGTGATGGACTCACGCGACGAACCGCCATACCGTCAGCACTCATAGAGCCGGAATCGGTCCGGTCGCACGACGTCGGGTAGTTAGCCCGACCAGCAGCCCTTCGGAGGGGAACGTGAACAAGGCAGAGCTCATCAACACTCTCGAGTCCAAGCTGGGGAGCAAGAAAGCCGCCAGCGACTCGCTCGAGGCCGTCCTGGACGTCATCATCCGTGAGGTCGCCAAGGGCGGGAAAGTCGGGATCACCGGCTTCGGCACCTTCCAGAAGGTCGCTCGTGGCGCTCGCACCGGCCGCAACCCGCGCACGGGGGCCACGGTAAAGATCAAGAAGACGACGGTGCCCCGGTTCCGCCCCGGGACCGCGTTCAAGGACATGGTCGCCGACCCGCGCAAACTGCCCAAGGACACCGTTGCAGGCGGCCGTGCCGTCGCCACTCGTGCGCTCGCCACGAAGTCGGCGGCCACAAAGTCGGTGGCCACGAAGTCGGTGCCGGCCAAGAAGGCAGTGACCACCAAGGCGGCGCCGGCGAAGAAGGCGGCCACGACCAAGGCGGCGCCGGCCAAGAAGACGGCCACCACCACGAGGGCGGCCACGGCGAAGAAGGCGGCCACCACCACCAAGGCGACGGCCAAGAAGACGGCCACCACCAGGGCGGCCGCGACCAAGAAGGCGGCCACGACACCAGTGGTCACGGCGAAGAAGGCGGCAACGACCGCGGCCAAGGCCGCCAGCACGGCCACGAAGTCGGCGGCGACCGCGAAGAAGGCGGCCACGACGGCGACCAAGGCTGCGGCCAAGACGGTCAAGGCGGCGCCAGCCAAGGCGACGCCCGCCAAGAAGGCAACACGCAAGGCGGCAGGCAGCTGACCTGCTGAGCCGAGCGGCCCCACGTGGAGCCCTGACCGCACCCAGGTGTGGTCAGGGCTCCACGCACGGCTGGCCGGGGCCTGGCGCGTTGCCAGGCCCCACGTCATCGGATCGGCTGGCCGTCTCCGATGCCGGTGATCCACAGTCGCGACACCGCATCGTCGGTCACCTCGATGCTGAGTCGCTGTCCGACTCGCAGGTACCTCAGCCCGCTGGCCTGGAACGTCGGCGCGTCGAAGGCCCGCTCCTGGCCGTCGTCGAGCAGGACGCTGCCGTCACCGGACACCTCGTCGAACCGATGGACGCTTGCCTGCACGCCCCAAGCCTAGGGCGGGGCGAGATCGAGGTGCGACTGCCTGCCTGGCCCCGGAGTCAGATCAGGTGGGCGAGCAGGTCGGCGGTGTGGTGGCCGACCCCTATACCGAGCGCGGTGCGGAGCGAGTCGATGTCGTCGACGTCGCGCCGCAGACCCGGGAGGTCGAGAGCGAGCCGGGCGTACCCCACACCGGAGTGCGCCTGCGCTGACGCCCCACCGAACCGGCTGACCTCTTCGCCCGAGGACCGGCGCCATGTCACCAGTACTGTTCCGGTCCCTTCCGCGTCGGGGAGGAAGGCGCTGTCGAACTCCCCGGCGACCCGCAACGCGCGCCGCAGCTCCTCGGGTCGCAGCGCGGGCACGTCGCCGAGCAGCACTGCGACGGCGAGCGGTTCGGTGGAGGCACGCCTATGGGACAGCGCGGCCAGCCCGGCGCGAACCGCGCCGTTGAGGCCGTCTCCGGGATCGGCCTGGACTGCGGCACCGAGCGCGAAGACTGCCTCGGCCACCGCTTGGTCCGACGTGACCACGAGGACGTGGGCCGGTCCGACCGCGGCGATGGCCGCATCCACCGAGTCGAGGGCGATGGCCATTGCCAGGGCCGGGTGGTCGACACCTTCGGGCGGATGCAGGCGGGTCTTGGCAAACGGGCCGCCCTTGACCGGGATCACCACGTGCCACACCAACTGCTGCGCACTGTCGGCACTGTCGGCACTGTCGGCACTACCGGGGGCGGTCGCGCGGTTGTTGATCAAGTCGCTCATCGAGGTGGAGTCTTGCAGCCGCCGGCATGCCCGCTCCGCTCGGCTGGCACTCGGCCGCTACTCGGCTATCGACACTGACGGGGGCACAGGCAAGGATGACGGGATCAGCAACAGTGCAGCCAACGAGCGAACCCGACGAGAGGCGCCAGGACGTGGAACCAGCCCGGACACGGGGCCGGCGCAACCCGGCGTACCGCGCGGCCGTGGCGATGGTGCTGCCGATCGTCAACGTCACGACGACGCACGAGTGGACCGGTTGGGAGCACCTGCCCAAGGAGGGCGGCTTCATCGCGGCGCCCAACCACATCTCGTACTTCGACCCGTTCACGATCTCGCACTACCTCTACAAGAGCGGGTGCGAGCCATACTTCCTCGGCAAGGAGGAGGTGTTCCGGATCCCGTTCTTCGGGCGGCTGCTCAAGGCGTCGGGTCAAGTCCCGGTCTACCGCAAGACCGGCCGCGCCGTCGACGCATACCGGGCGGCTGTAGGGGGCGTCGAGGCCGGCAAGTGTGTCGTGGTCTTCCCGGAGGGCACGTTGACCCGCGACCCGGACCTGTGGCCGATGGTCGGCAAGACAGGCGCCGCGCGGGTCGCCTTGCAGACCCGGCGGCCCATCGTGCCGATGGCGCACTGGGGTGGCCAGGAGATCATCGCGACCTATGGCAAGGGGATCCATCTCGTGCCGAGGCATCGTATGGAGGTCACGGCGGGTCCCGCAGTGGACCTTACGGACCTCTACGACTGCCCGATCGAAGGTGCGGTGCTGCGCGAGGCGACCGGGCGGATCATGACGGCGATCACAGGATTGCTCGAGGGCATCCGACACGAGTCGGCACCGACGGTGCGGCATGACCCGAGACGCGCCGGCCAGCCGGACATCGGCAACTTCAAGAAGGAGCAGACATGAGGCGCGCTGCGGTTCTCGGGTCGGGGAGCTGGGGCACCGCGTTCGCGATGACCATGGCGGAGTCCGGGGTCGAGGTGACCATGTGGGGTCGTCGGGCGGAGATCGTCGACCAGGTCAACGCTGGGGAGAACAAGGCATACCTGCCGGGAGTGCCGTTGCCTGCGCGGATGCGGGCGACAACCGACGCCGCCGAGGCTCTCGAGCGTGCCGACATCGTCGTGCTGGCGGTGCCCTCCCAGACGTTGCGCGGCAACCTCGTCGAGTGGGCTGACCTGATCCCTTCCGATGCGGCCGTCGTGTCGTTGATGAAGGGCGTGGAGCTCGGGACGACGAAGCGGATGAGCGAGGTCATCGCCGAGGTGGGCCGGGTCGAGACCCCCCGTATCGTCGTCGTATCCGGTCCGAACCTGGCGCGCGAGATCGCCGTCAAGCAGCCGGCCGCCAGTGTTGTCGCCTGCCAGGACGAGGCTACGGCCGAGGTGGTCGCGAACTCGTGTGCCACCCCGTGGTTCCGGCCGTATACGAACGACGACGTGATCGGCATCGAGCTGGGCGGGGCCGTCAAGAACGTCGTGGCGCTCGCGGTCGGGATGGCGGCGGGGATGGGGATGGGTGACAACTCCAAGGCGTCGCTCATCACGCGCGGTCTGGCCGAGACGGCCCGGTTGGGTGGGGCGCTCGGAGCGGACCCGGCCACGTTCATGGGCCTCGCCGGCGTCGGCGACCTCATCGCGACCTGCATGTCGCCCCTGTCGCGCAACCGGACCTTCGGTGAGATGCTCGGGCGGGGGATGACGGTCGCGGAGGTCACGGCGGCCACCAGCCAGACGGCGGAGGGCGTCAAGTCCTGCGAGTCGATCCACGAGCTGTCCCTCGACCACGGCGTCGACATGCCGATCGTCGGTGCCGTGGTCGGCGTCGTGCGGGGCGAGGTGACGCCGCGTCAGATGGTCAAGGAGCTCATGACGCGCACCCTGAAGTCCGAGTCCGCCTGAGGCGGCCCAGCCGGTTCAGCCGGTTCACTGACCGGGGCTCGGTTGCGCACGTAGTACCCGGCGTCCAGGTCCGCCACCAGCCCGGGGTGGGTCGGGTCCAGCCGAGCAGCTGGCGCCCGATCGCCTCGGCGATCGTGCGCGCCGTTACGCCTTCCTCGACCACCGCGTGCATCCTCGACCCGGTGGGTGCCTTCTCGAGAGCCAACCGGACGAGACGGGCGGCGTCGAACCGGTGCACGGCGGGCCAGCGGTTGGATCCGTCGCCGACGTAGCCCGAGGTGCCCATCGCCTGTGCGACCCCGACCAACGTCGAGATGAACCCGTGGTCGCCGTCGTCGTGCACGGTGGGCGCGAACCATAACGCCACGCTGCGCACCCCACACCCCGCGCCCGGCGTACCCGAGCGCGAGGTCCTCGGCGCCGCCGCGTGGTGCGTCCCGCACCTGCGCTCCGGCAGCGGTCAACGCAGCAGCGGGCTCGTCTGAGCGGGCGAGCCCGACGACCTGGTGGCCCGCGGAGACGAGCTCGGGGACGACGGCAGACCCGACCCATCCGGACCCACCGGTGATGAACACGCGCATCAGGTTCTCCTTGCTGCCGGCCAGCGGCCGGATCTAAATGTCAGTGACTGTCAGGACAACGTCACACGTATGTCAGGGACTGGCATCACTACACTCCACAGATGGCGCGATGGGAGCCGGATGCACGCGGGCGGTTGATGAGCGCCGCCATGGAGCTCTTCGCCGACGCCGGGTTCGAGCAGACGACGGTCGTCGACATCGCCGAACGGGCGGGGGTCACGGAACGCACGTTCTTCCGGTACTTCGCCGACAAGCGGGAGGTGCTGTTCGACTCCTCGAACGAGCTGCAGACGGTCGTGGTCGACGCAGTGACGTCAGCCCCGGCCACGATGGCGCCGGTCGACGTAGTCGTCGGCGCCTTCGAGTCCGCCGCCGTGCTGCTGGACAACCGCCGCGACTATGCCAGCCAACGAGCCGCGACCATCGCGGCCAACCCCGGCCTCCAGGAGCGCGACCTGTTGAAGCTCGCATCGCTCGGGGCCGCCGCTGCCGCCGCACTGCGCGCACGTGGCGTCACCGAACCCGCTGCCAGTCTGTCGGCGGAGACCAGTGTCACGGTCTTCAGGGTCGGGTTCGAGAGGTGGGTCTCCACGTCCTCGGGAGACCTGGCGCGCTGCATCCGGGAGACGCTCGACGAGCTGAAGGCCCTGACCGCGCTGCCGTGACGA
>NZ_JBDTKA010000073.1:0-73491 GCF_039935575.1 Lapillicoccus sp. | reverse complement strand
CTCGCGCAGCCCGGTGTCGGTGTCGACGAAGATGACGCCCTTCTCCTGCAGGTCCTCGCGGATCTGGTGGTAGACGACCTCGGACTCGTACTGCGCCGCCACCCCCGCGACGAGGCGCTGCTTCTCTGCCTCGGGGATACCGAGGCGGTCGTAGGTGTTCCTGATGTCCGCGGGCAACTCATCCCAGGAGGTGGCCTGCTTCTCGGTGGACTTCACGAAGTACTTGATGTTCTGGAAGTCGATCCCGGTCAGGTCCGACCCCCACGACGGCATCGGCTTCTTGCCGAACAGACGCAACGACTTGAGGCGAAGGTCGAGCATCCACTGGGGCTCGCTCTTGCGCGACGAGATGTCGCGGACCACGTCCTCGTTCAGACCGCGCTTGGCGGTTGCGCCGGCGCTGTCGGAGTCGGCCCATCCGTACTCGTACCGGCCGAGGTCCTTCAGGCCGGGGTTGAGCTCTTCGATGTGCGTGGTCATCGCGGTGCCCCTTCGTGGGTAGGTGTTACCTGGTTCAAGGAGGTGGAGAGTCGTGGTGTTCCCGGCGGTTGCGGAGTTCGCGGGACGAACGTCGTGCAGACGTGCGCGCCGCCGGCCAAGGTGGCCAGTCGCTGGACGTGCACCCCGAGCAGACGGGAGATGGCGTCGGTCTCGGCGTCACAGAACGCCGGGAACTGCTCGGCGACGTGGCCGACAGGGCAGTGCCCCTGGCAGAGCTGGATGCCGGCGAGCGAACCGGAGCCGACCGGGCGGGCCGATGCGGCAAAACCGTCCTCGGACATCGCCTCGACAAGGGCGTCGACCCGAGCAGCGGGCTCGTGACCGGCATCGGCGAGCCGGCCCGCATACCGCTGCTCCAACCCGGACATCCGTTCCCGTGCGAAGTCGCGGACGGCCTCGTCGCCGCCCGCGGCGGCGAGGTAGCGCAGCGCCTCGGTCGCCAGTCCTTCATAGTCGGTCGGCAGGGAACCGTGCCCCGTGTCGGAGACCACGTACGCCCGGGCGGGGCGTCCGCGTCCGCGGGTTCCCGTGGTGGGGTCATGCTCGGTGACTGCGGACTGGTCGGCGAGGGTGTCGAGGTGACGTCGGACCGCCGCGGGCGTCAGGCCGAGGAGGCGTCCGACCTCGCTGGCGGTGACCGGTCCGTGTTCGGAGACGACTGCGAGGACCCGCTCGCGGGTGCGCTGCTCCTCCGGTTTGATAAACACCATGCCATTGTGACGTAATTGTCAAGAGGCCCGATAGTAAGGTCAGCCTAAGCCCGGTTGCCGCCCTGGTTCCGTCCTTAGACTCACGGGGTGCCGACTACCGCCGCTGTGACCGTCGAGGGGCTGGTACGCCGGTTCGGCGCCCTCGTCGCGGCCGACGAGATGAGCTGGGCCGCCCCCCTGGGCGCGGTCACGGCTGTCCTCGGCCCCAACGGTGCCGGCAAGTCGACCGCGGTCGAGTGCGCCGTCGGGCTGCAGCGGCCCGACGGCGGGTCCGTGCGGGTTCTGGGCGCCGACCCGTGGCGCTCCCCCGCCGAGCACCGCGCCCGGGTGGGGGTCATGCTCCAGTCCGGCGGCCTTCCCACGGGGACGACACCGCTGCGCCTGCTGCGCCACCTCGCCTCCCTGTATGCGGACCCGGTGCCGGTCGACGAGCTCGCCGGCCGGCTCGGCATCGACCGGTTCGCGGGCACGACCGTGCGTCGTCTCTCCGGAGGGCAGCGTCAGCGGGTCGCCCTTGCCGCCGCGTTGGTCGGGCGGCCCGACGTCGTGTTCCTCGACGAGCCGACGGCCGGTTTGGACCCGCACGGGCGCCTCGACGTCCACGAGCTCCTCGAGGAGGTTCGGTCCGAGGGCACGACTGTGGTTGTGACGACCCACTCGTTCGAGGAGGCGGAGCGGCTCGCCGACCACCTGGTCATCGTGAGCGAGGGACGCACTATGGCGCAGGGCCCGTCAGCCGAGGTGGTCGGCGCCGGCTCGCTGGAGACGCTGTACTTCGAGCTCACCCGCCGAGCCACGCGATGAGCGCCCCGGCCCCCGCCATCACCCGGGTCCTGGCCCAGTCCCGGTTCGAGCTCGGGACGCTGCTGCGCAACGGCGAGCAGCTGCTCGTCTCGCTGGTCCTGCCCCTCCTGGCCCTGGTCGGTCTGGCTGTCAGCACCGTTCCATCCCTCGGGACGGGTCGCCGCATCGACCTCGCCGTCCCCGGAGTGCTCGCCCTCTGCGTCATCTCGGCCTCCTTCACGTCTGCGGCGATCGCGACCGGCTTCGAGCGCAGGTCTGCCGTCCTGCGGCTGCTCGGGACCACTCCCCTCGGACGCGACGGACTGCTGTCCGCCAAGGCGTTGGCAACGCTGGGCGTCGAGGTGCTCCAGTGCGTGGTCATCGGGGCGGTCGGGCTCGTTCTGGGGTGGCGGCCGGAGGTCGCCGGGCTCGGCTACTCGGTCGTGTTCCTGCTGCTCGGCACCTGGGCCTTCGTCGCCCTCGCCCTCCTGCTCGCGGGCACCGTGCGCGCCGAAGGAGTCCTGGCGGTAGCGAACCTCGTCTGGGTGCTCCTGCTGGTTGCCGGCGGCGCGGTCGTCCCACGCACCGAGCTGCCCGGGATGGTGTCCACCGCGGTCGCCGTCCTCCCCTCGTCGGCGCTGGGCGACGGGCTGCGTGCCGCGCTCGCCGAGGGCCGGCTCACGGTCGCCCCCGTGGTCGTGCTCGTCCTCTGGGGTCTCGGAGCCACCGCCCTGACCGCTCGGACGTTCAGATGGTCCGACTGACGGGCAGCAGGTGGAGCGTCTGACGGGCGTGTCCGCGGGCCGCGCAGGCTCCCACCCTCCCGGATGCCCGGCACCGCGGCATCGGCGGCTCCTCGATGGGAGGGTTCTGCGCGCAGTCTGGCGCTCAAGCACCCGGACGTCTTCTCGGTCAGCCTGGCGTTCTCGAACCTGACGGTGTGCCGACCCGACGTCGGCGCGGACGAAACCGAGCTCGTGGGCCCGCCCAGGCCTCGCCGGCCAGCTCACCGCCAAGGGCTTCGTCGTCGAGATGCACGTCCGACCGGGGAGTCATGTTTCGAGACGGGGACGGCGACGTTGCAGCAGTCGTTGCGCTGGGCCGCAACCCGACTCGGGGGCTGACCCGTCTGCAGCACCCTCCGAGGAACTGCCTGAGACACTGCCCTAGTGACACCCCGTCCCCACCTGCGCCCGATCGCCCAGGACGACACCCTCACGGTTCTCAACCTCAACGCTCGCGACGTCGAGCTGCTCGCGCCGCTGGACGGCCAGCGGCTGGAGCAGCTGATCGGATGGGCCGACCGGGCCGACGTGCTTGACCTCGGGGAACAGCTCGCCGGTTTCGTCGTGACGTTCCAGCCGGGGACGGACTACGACGGGGTGAACTATGCGTGGTTCACCGAGCGCTACGCCGGCGAGTTCTACTACCTCGACCGGATCGTCATCGACGACGAGTTCCGACGGCAGGGGCTCGCCCGGTTCGTGTACGACGCGATGGAGGAGCTCGCCCGACCGTTTGCGAGGATGGTCCTCGAGGTGAACGTCGAGCCCCCGAACCCGGGGTCACTCGCGTTCCACCACGGACGTGGGTACGTCGAGGTCGGGCGACGGGGTGAGCCCGGTCACGTGGTCGCAATGTTGGTGAAGGAGCTGTCGGGTGGCCAGTGACGTCGAGGCGCCCACCGCACGCCGGGTCGGGTCGGTGCGGTTGCCCGCAGTCCCCCTGTCGTGGGTGCGGCCCATCCTGATCGCCAACCTCGTCGGAGAGGTCGGCATCGTCGTCACCGGCGGGATCGTGCGGCTCACGAGCAGCGGACTCGGCTGCCCGACCTGGCCCGAGTGCGTCCCGGGCTCGTTCGTGCCGGTCCCGCATCAGGAGGAGGGGATCCACAAGCTGATCGAGTTCGGCAACCGCACCCTGACCGGTGTTGTCGGGATGCTCGCCCTGGCCGCCCTGTACGCCGTCTTCACCCGGTTGCCGCACCGCCGCCCGTTGCACTGGCTCGGGGTCGGCATCATCGCGGGAATCCTGGGGCAGGCGGTCGTGGGCGGCATCGCCGTCCGGTTGACCCTCAACCCCACGATCGTCGCCTCGCACTTCCTGATCTCGATGGTGCTCGTGGCCCTGTCGACCATGCTGGTCCGCGGCGGCGAGGACGTGGAGCCAGGCATACGGAGGCTGCTCGTCCCACCGTTGGTGGCGCGGCTGGCCCTCCTCTGTGTGGGCGTCGCGGCCGTCGTCCTCGTGCTGGGGACCGTGGTCACCGGCTCGGGGCCGCACTCCGGAGATGCGGTGCAGCCCGCGCGGACCGGGTTCGACCCCCGGTCGGTTGCCTGGCTGCACGCCGACGTCGTCATGCTCTTCGTCGGCCTCGTGGTGGCAGTCGTCGTCGCGGTGGCGCTGACCAGCGAGTCAGTGCGCGCCAAGCGCACCTGGCGGGCGGTGCTGGTGGTGACGCTGTTGCAGGGCGTCGTGGGCTACGCGCAGTACTTCACGGACCTACCGGAGGCGCTCGTCGCCGTGCACATGCTGGGCGCGTCATTGCTGGTCGTCGTCGTCACGCTCGGCGTGCTGAACCTGCGAGCCCATCCGATCTGACCGCTCCGCTCGTCCGCCGGCGCCCGACCAGACTCACGTTCTCTGCGACCGAACTCACGTTCTCTGCGACCGGACTCTGCTGTTTGTGGACAATCCGGACGCCGAGGCGGCCAAAACCCGGGAATATCTGGGTTCGGTGGGCAGACACGCAGTCCGCCGCCGCTGTGCAAAGCCCCACGGACGGCCGACCGGTCATGGTCGAGATGGTCCACAGGGCGTCCAGGTCGGGCCACCGGGGCGCTGGGGCGCCGGGGCGCCGGAGGTCTGACTGAGCTAGTGTGCTAGCATACTCGCATGCCAGTATCTCCGGCAGGGTCGCTGGGCAAGTCCCAGTTCAACGTCTACCTCCCCCCCGACCTCGTCCGCGAGGTCAAGCACCGCGCGATCGACGATGGCGTCAGCCTCTCGGCGCTCGTCGAGGCCGCGCTCCACGCTTATCTGTCTGCCCCCCAACCTGCCTCCCAACCTGCCTCCGCACCCACCTCTGAAGGGACCCTGTGATGACCGCCGCCATGGTTCGGCCCGTGCGCTTCACCAACGACGTCGCCGCCATGCGGCGCTTCCTCGAGCTGCTGGGTATGCGCGCCCGGACCGAGTCCCGCGGCGGCGGGTGGGTCGACCTGGTTGCCGGGGCCGGCATGGTGGCCCTGCACTCGGTGGGGTCGTCCACCCGGGGAGCCCAGTCCGGGCAGACCACGCTCAGCTTGGAGGTGGGGGACCCTGACTCTGTCGCCGAGCGCCTGCGTGCCGCCGGTTTCTCCGACGCCGAGGTGGTCGACGAGTCCTACGGCCGTGACGTGCTGGTCACCGATCCCGACGGTGACCAGCTGCTGTTCAACGGCGTGAGCAACGACCTCTACGGCTACCAGCGAAAGGAGGCGGCGCCAGACCCGAGTCTGACGGTCTCGCCGACTCGGTTCACTGATCCGACGGGTCCGTACCGCGGATTCCTCGAGGCCTTGGGCCTGCGCGCCGTCGACGGCGGGACCGAGCATTTCGCGCCGTTCGAGGCGCAGGACGCAGGAGGTGAGGTCAACCTCCACGTCGTTTATGCCGGTGAGCTGCCTGTCGTCGACGCGCCGGGGGCGGTGCACCTGACCTTCACGACCCGGGAGCCGATGGCAGATCTCGCCGCGCGGTTAGCTTCGGCCGGCTTCACCGCCGAGGTCGTCCACGAGGACTTCGGATCACACGTCTCGGTCACCGACCCCGACGACCAGTCGGTCCAGATCTACGAAGCCCGCTGAAAACAGCGTCAGCGCAGGACGGCGATGTGCAGCAGCGGATCGATCGCGACCGCCACGAACAGGATCGTGAGGTAGGTGATCGAGAAGTGGAACAGCCGCATCGGCTTGAGGACGGCGGGACCGGCTCCCTCGCGTGCCCGGCGCAGCAGGCGGTGCGCCTCGACGACGAACAGCGTCCCGGCGACGACGGCACCGACGAGGTAGACCCAGCCCATCCGCCCCACCGGAACGAGAAGCAGCGAGGCCGCCACCATCGCCCACGAGTACGCCACCACCTGACGGGCCACGACGATGAACTTCTCGACCACCGGCAGCATCGGGATGTGCGCGGCAGCGTAGTCGTCCTTGAACTTCATCGACAGCGGCCAGTAGTGCGGCGGCGTCCAGAGGAACACGACGGCGAACAGGACCACGGGTGTCCAGGCGAGGGACCCGGTGACGGCCGACCAGCCGACGAGCACCGGCATACAGCCGGCTGCTCCGCCCCACACGATGTTCTGGGAGGTACGCCGCTTGAGCAGGGCGGTGTAGACGCCGACGTAGAACAGCAGCGCGGCAAGGGCGAGCGCGGAGCTGAGCCAGTTGACCAGCAGGCCGAGCCACAGCGTCGACGCAATGGTGAGCAAGAGCCCGAAAAGCAGTGCGGCGCGCGGGGATACGGTCCCTGTGACCAACGGGCGGTTGCTCGTGCGGTGCATGACCGCGTCGATGTCGCGGTCGAGGTAGCAGTTCAACGTGTTGGCTGCACCAGCGGACAACGTCCCGCCCACGAGAGTCGCGACGACGAGCCACAGCGACGGCACCCCACGATGCGCGAGGAACATTACCGGGACCGTGGTGATCAGCAGCAGCTCGATGATCCGCGGCTTGGTCAGGGCGATGTACTGGCCGACGACGAACCGCACGCCACGGCCGTCCGGCGAAGGGGCCGCCGCCAGGTCGGCGCGTGGGTCGAGAGCGGTCACGAGGTCCTTCGGCAGTGGGGAGGCGGAACGGTGGTGATGGTTTCGGTTGCTAACACGAGTCTAGACCGACCACCCACAAGCCAGCCCCAGGGCCGGGTCTCCTACGCGCCGGTCCGCCCATGGTGCCGGGACATTTGCGGACGATAGGCTCGAAGCAACAGGTTCCGGCTTGAAGGAGAACGTCCAGTGACCCCGTCAGCTAGCTCGGCCCGTTCACACCGGGGCTCGGTGCTCAAGGGACGCAGCCCCGACCTGCCGCTCCCCATCGCGAAGAAGGCCGGATGGAGCGACCTCGACGTGCGCGCCGTCGACACCGCCCGGATCCTGGCGGCCGACGCGGTGCAGAAGACCGGCAACGGGCACCCTGGCACCGCGATGTCGCTGGCACCGCTGGCCTACCTGCTCTACCAGAACGTGATGGTCCACGACCCGGCCGACCCGGCCTGGCTCGGCCGTGACCGGTTCGTGCTCTCCTGCGGGCACTCGAGCCTGACCCAGTACATCCAGCTCTACCTCTCCGGCTACGGCCTGGAGATGAAGGACCTCGAGGCGCTGCGCACCTGGGGGAGCCTAACGCCGGGCCATCCCGAGGTCCATCACACAAAGGGCGTCGAGATCACTACCGGCCCGCTCGGGTCCGGGCTCGCCTCTGCGGTCGGTATGGCGTTCGCGCAGCGGCGGCAGCGCGAGATGTTCGACGCCGGGGCCACACCGGGTGAGAGCCCGTTCGACCACCACATCTACGTGGTCGCGTCCGACGGGGACATGATGGAGGGCGTCACGCACGAGGCGTGCGCGCTCGCCGGGCACCAGGAGCTCGGCAACCTCAGCCTGGTCTACGACCAGAACCACATTTCGATCGAGGACGACACCAACATCTCGTTCTCGGAGGATGTCGGTATGCGCTTCGAGGCCTACGGCTGGGACGTGCGCACCGTCGACTGGCGCAAGCAGGCCGCTGACGACGAGGGCGGGCACCGCTACGTCGAAGACGTTGACGCCCTCCTGGCCGCGCTCGAGGCGGGCAAGAAGGTCCGCAACAAGCCGTCGATCGTCATCCTGCGCACCATCATCGCGTGGCCGGCGCCGACCAAGCAGAACACCGGCAAGGCGCATGGTTCGGCGCTCGGCGACGCGGAGGTCGAGGCGACCCATGCGCTCCTCGGGTTCCCCTCGAAGCGGTTCCCGGTCGAGCGTCAGGTCCTCGCGCACGCTCGCAAGGTCGAAGCGCGAGGCAAAGCCGCGCACAAGGCCTGGGACAAGAGATATGCCACCTGGCGCAAGGCGAACCGCGACAAAGCCGCGACCGTCGACCGGCTCGTGCGAGGCAAGCTGCCCGACGGCATGGTCCGGGCGCTGCCCACCTTCCCTTCCGATCTCACCAAGGGCATGTCGACCCGCGCCGCGTCGGGCAAGGTGCTCGACGCCCTGTCCGGCGTCGTCCCCGAGCTATGGGGCGGGTCGGCCGACCTGGCCGAGTCCAACAACACGACGATGGCCGGTGTCTCGTCGTTCATCCCGACCGACAAGCAGACGGCGGAGTGGCCAGGTGGGCCGGGCGGTCGGACGCTGCACTTCGGCATCCGGGAGTTCGGGATGGGCTGCATCCTCAACGGCATCGCGCTCGAGGGGTTGACCCGCCCCTACGGCGGCACCTTCCTGGTGTTCTCCGACTACATGCGAGGGGCGGTACGCCTGGCGGCGCTCCAGGACCTCCCGGTCACCTTCGTGTGGACGCACGACTCCATCGGGCTGGGCGAGGACGGGCCGACACATCAGCCGGTCGAGCAGCTCGCGGCCCTGCGCGCCATGCCCGGGCTCGACGTGGTCCGTCCCGCGGACGCCAACGAGACCTCGGCTTGCTGGGGCGCGATCCTGGAAAACGGCGACCCGGCCGGGTTGGTCCTCACCCGGCAGAACCTCCCCGTCTACGACCGAACTGCCTTCGCCAAGGCGAGCAAGGCCCGCAAGGGCGCCTACGTGCTCGTCGACGGCGGTCCGGACGGTGCGCAGACGCCCGACGTCATCCTCATCTCGACCGGCTCCGAGGTGAGTATCGCGGTCGAGGCCCGCGAAAAGCTCGAGAAGTCCGGGATCAGGACCCGCGTCGTCTCGATGCCCTGCCGGGAATGGTTCGAGCGGCAGACCAGGGCCTATCGCGAGAAGGTCCTGCCGCCCACGATCCGAGCCCGGGTCAGCATCGAGGCGGCAGTCGGCCTCGGCTGGCGCGACTACGTCGGCGACGCCGGGCGGATCATCAGCCTCGAGCACTTCGGCGCCTCCGCCGACTACAAGACCCTCTTCAAGGAGTTCGGCATCACACCCGAGGCCACGGTCCGCGCGGCCAAGAACTCCATCAAGGCCGCCAAGGCAACGGAGTCTGCCGCCGTGGTCGCCCCCGTCGCCGAGGTCAACCCCCGGTCGACCTCGAACGGATCTGCCACCGACAAGCACGCCGTCGTCCCGGCGGCCAAGAAGGCGGCCGCCGGCGCTCGTTGATCGCCAACCGCCGCACGCCTGACTCGCCGCACGCCTGACTCGCCGCACCCGTCTCACCCTTCTCACCACGAAGCACAGGAAGCTGAGCACCATGACCAACGACAACCTCCAGGCACTCTCCGACGCCGGCGTCTCCATCTGGCTCGACGACCTGTCGCGCGACCGCCTCGACTCCGGCAACCTCGCGGAGCTGGTCAAGACCCGCAACATCGTCGGGGTCACGACGAACCCGTCGATCTTCCAGGCCGCCATGTCCCAGGGGACGGCGTACGACGACCAGATCGCCAAGCTCGCCGAGGCCGGCAAGACGGTCGAGGAGGCCGTCTTCGCGATGACGACCGACGACGTCCGCAACGCCTGCGACGTGATGAAGCCGGTCTTCGACTCGACCGACGGCGTGGACGGGCGCGTCTCGATCGAGGTCGACCCCCGATTGGCGCACGAGACCGCGAAGACCATCGCGCAGGCCAAGGAGCTGGGGGGTGCGGTCGACCGGGACAACGTCCTGATCAAGATCCCGGCGACGCTCGAAGGGCTGCCGGCGATCACCGCCGTCCTCGCCGAGGGCATCAGCGTCAACGTCACCCTGATCTTCAGCCTCGAGCGATACCGCGCGGTCATGAACGCCTTCCTCACTGGTCTCGAGCAGGCGCACGCCAATGGCAAAGACCTCTCCAACCTCGAGTCGGTCGCCTCGTTCTTCGTCTCCCGCGTCGACACCGAGATCGACAAGCGCCTTGACGCGATCGGCACCGACGAGGCGAAGGCTCTCAAGGGCAAGGCCGGTGTGGCCAACGCCCGACTGGCTTACCAGGCCTATGAGGAGGTCTTCTCGACGCCGCGCTGGACCAGCCTGGCCGACCAGGGGGCCCACCCGCAGCGTCCGCTGTGGGCTTCGACCGGGGTCAAGGACCCGGCCTACAAGGACACCCTCTACGTCGTCGACCTGGTCGCCAAGGGCGTGGTGAACACGATGCCCGAGAAGACCCTCGACGCGACCGCTGACCACGGTGAGGTGGTCGGCGACACGATCACCGGCGAGTACGCCGACGCCCAGAAGGTGCTCGACGACCTCGACGCGATCGGGATCAGCTACGCCGACGTCGTCCAACTCCTCGAGGTCGAGGGCGTCGACAAGTTCGCGAAGTCCTGGGGCGAGCTGCTCAGCGAGGCGACTGCCAACCTCGAGAAGGCGGCCCGGTGAGGTCGGGACTCTCAGCGCCGACCATAACGAGAATGTCGTGAGCCCCGCGCGGGTCGCGCCCGGTGTCAATCCGCTCCGTGACCCGCGCGACCGCCGGCTCCCACGGATCGCGGGACCGTGCGGGATGGTGCTCTTCGGCGTCACCGGGGACCTGTCGCGCAAGAAGCTGATGCCGGCGATCTACGACCTGGCCAACCGCGGGCTGCTCCCGCCAGGGTTCAGCCTGGTGGGGTTCGCCCGCCGAGACTGGGCCCACCAGGACTTCGGCCAGGTCGTCTACGAGTCGGTCCGTCAACACGCGCGCACGCCGTTCCGCGAGGATGTGTGGCGCAACCTGGCAGAGGGGTTCCGTTTCGTCCCAGGCACGTTCGACGACCCGGCCGCGTTCGACCTGCTCTCCGA
This sequence comes from Lapillicoccus sp., assembly GCF_039935575.1. GTDB lineage: Bacteria > Actinomycetota > Actinomycetes > Actinomycetales > Dermatophilaceae > Lapillicoccus. Next base: position 62,579 of record NZ_JBDTKA010000073.1, on the reverse strand, counting down.
CACCGTGCACCAGCTCGAGCACGACCGGGGCACCGGAGGCAACCTGGCCTTCTACCTCTCGATCCCGCCGGGCAACTTCGCCCAGGTCTGCGAGCAGCTGCAGCGCTCCCGCCTCGCGGCGCCCGAGGGCACGTGCTGGCGGCGGGTCGTCATCGAGAAGCCGTTCGGCCACGACCTGAAGAGCGCTCGCGAGCTCAACGACATCGTCGGCCGGGTTTTTCCGAGTGACTCCGTCTTCCGGATCGACCACTACCTGGGCAAGGAGACGGTCCAGAACATATTGGCGCTGCGGTTCGCCAACCAGATGTTCGAGCCGATCTGGAACGCCAACTACGTCGACCACGTGCAGATCACCATGGCCGAGGACATCGGCATCGGCGGTCGCGCGGGCTACTACGACGGCATCGGCGCGGCCCGGGACGTGATTCAGAACCACCTCCTGCAGCTGCTCGCGCTGACCGCCATGGAGGAGCCGGTCTCGTTCGGCGCCCGTGACCTGCGCTCCGAGAAGGAGAAGGTCCTCTCGGCCGTCCAGATCCCCAAAGAGATCGGCCGAGACACGGCCCGCGGTCAGTACGCTCACGGCTGGCAAGGCGAAGAGGAGGTGCGCGCCTACCTCGAGGAGGACGGCGTGGCCCCCGGTTCGACAACTGAGACGTATGCCGCAGTCAAGCTGACGATCGACACCCGCCGCTGGGCCGGGGTCCCGTTCTACCTGCGCACGGGCAAGCGACTGGGCAAGCGGGTCACCGAGATCGCCGTCGTCTTCAAGCGCGCGCCACACCTGCCGTTCGACGACACCGCAGCCGAGGAGCTCGGCCAGAACGCGATCGTGATCCGCGTCCAGCCGGACGAGGGCATCACCATGCGGTTCGGGTCCAAGGTTCCCGGCAACCAGATGGAGGTCCGTGACGTCACCATGGACTTCGGTTACGGCAGCGCGTTCACCGAGTCGTCTCCCGAGGCATACGAACGGCTCATCCTCGATGTCCTGCTCGGCGACCCGCCGCTGTTCCCGCGCCACGAGGAGGTCGAGCTGTCCTGGCGGATCCTCGACCCGATCGAGGTGTGGTGGAGCAAGCACGGCCGGCCAGAGCAGTACGCGGCGGGTGGGTGGGGACCTACCTCGACGCACGAGATGATGGAACGCGACGGCCGCACCTGGAGGATGCCGTGATCATCGACCTGCCGAAGACCTCGACGGTCGCAGTGAGCAAGAAGCTCGTCGCCCTGCGCAACGACGTCGGCGCGATGACCCTCGGTCGGGTCCTCACCCTGATCATCGTGGTCGAGGATCACGAGGCCGAGGAGATCATCGAGGCCGCCAACGACGCCTCCCGCCAGCACCCGTGCCGCATCATCGTGGTCGTCGCGGCCAACCGCCGCGGAGCCACTCGGTTGGATGCACAGATCCGGCTCGGCGGCGACGCCGGCGCCAGCGAGATCATCGTCATGCGGCTTTACGGCACGCTGGCCAGCCACGAGCAGTCGGTCGTCGTACCGCTGCTGCTGGCCGACTCCCCCGTCGTCGCGTGGTGGCCTCGCGAGGCCCCGGTCGACATGCGCGTCGACCCCATCGCCCAGATGGTTCAGCGTCGCATCACCGACGCCGCGGAGTCGAGAAACCCCAAGGCGATGCTCAAGCGGTTGGCCGACCACTACCAGCCCGGTGATACCGACCTGGCCTGGACCCGGATCACGCGCTGGCGCGGCCTGCTCGCTGCAGCGCTCGACGGGCCGCCCTACGAGGTGGTCACAGAGGCGGTGGTCGCCGGTGCCCTGGACTCCCCCTCGTCCGAGCTGCTCGCGGCCTGGCTAGGAGTGACGCTCAAGGTGCCTGTCCGCCGCGTCCGCACTGCGGCCGGGACGGGAGTCGTGAGCGTGCGACTCTCGCGCAGTAGCGGCCACATCGACCTGGTACGCCCCGACGGCACCATCGCCACGCTGTCGCAGCCCGGCCAGCCCGACCGACGGATCAGCCTCAAGCGTCGCGGCCTGGCCGAGTGTCTCGCCGACGAGCTGCGCCGGCTGGACGACGACGACACCTACAGCCGAACGCTGACCAAGGGGCTGCAAACCCTCAAGACGGTCCGCCTCACCGCGTCCGAGGCCGCCGCCCGCGGACAGGCGCCCTCGACAAAGCAGGCTCGACGCCTCGCGGCCAAGCTGGGGAGAAGCCCCCTGTCCAAGGAGGCTGCCGAGATGGTGACGGCGAAGCCGCCCCCGGACCGGGGCGACACGGTGGCAGTCAAGAAGGCGACGGCCCGCAAGGTCGCCGGGGCGCCGACCGAGCGCGAACGGGTCGTCGGCCGCCGCGCGACCACGAAGTCGGCTCGCGCGGCGGTCAAGCAGGCCGAGGCGGAGGACACCGCGGCCAAGGGCCGCCGCCCCAGCCGGGCGCCGGGGGCCTGATCGATGCCACTCGTCGAGACACCCGAGCGCCTGGTCGTGGTGCACCGCGACAAGCAGTTGCTCGCCGATGCGTCGGCGACCCGGCTCGCGCTGGCCTGCGCCGACGCCCAGGCTTCCCGGGGGATGGCCCAGATCGTGCTGACCGGCGGGTCGATGGGCAGCGCCATCATCGCGTCGCTGGTGGCGTCGCCCCTGCGCAACGCTGTCGACTGGACGATGGTGGAGGTCTGGTGGGGCGACGAGCGTTACCTCGACACCGGTGACCCCGACCGCAACGAGACGCAGGCCCGTGACGCCGGGCTCGACTCCCTGGGCCTCGACGCGTTCCGGGTCCACCCTATGGCTGGGCCTGACCGCGCCGGGTCCACCGAGCAGGCGACAGCGCTGTATGCCCGTGAGCTGGCCAGCGGCATTCGCGGCCCCGATCCGCGCGGCGTCTCGGTGCCCGACTTCGACGTCGTCATGCTCGGCGTCGGACCGGACGCGCACGTGGCGTCGCTCTTCCCCGGGCACCCGGCCCTGAAGTCCCAGGCCGCGGCGGTGGCGGTTCACAACTCCCCGAAACCCCCACCGGACCGGGTGTCGCTGACGTTCCGCTCGCTCGAGTCGGGCCGCCAGGTCTGGTTCCTTGTGTCGGGCGACGACAAGGCTGACGCGGTCGCGCGTTCGCTCGGGGGCGCTTCCCGCGAGGAGGCGCCGGCCGGTTCGGTCCACGGCCGGGAGTCGACGCTCTGGCTCGTCGACCGAGCCGCCGCGACCAACCTGCGCTGACGGGCGAGCAGGACCAGCGAGCCGTTCTGGCGATCCCACCGCAACAACCGACCACGTGGTCGACGAGCGCGGACGTTCTGCCGTTCCCGCCGCAACAACCGACCACGCGGTCGACGACCGCGGCCGCCGGCGGCGGATACCAACGGACCCGTCGGGTTTGCGGTCAAACCCGGACGGGGGCCCGACTACTGGATCAGGCCGCGCTGGCGCAGGGTGGCGAGCGCCTCGTCGAGGATCGCCTTGCCGTCGGCGTCGCTGCGGCGCTCCTTCACATACGCGAGGTGGGTCTTGTAGGGCTCCACCTTGTGCGGTGCCGGCGGGTGCGCCTTGTCCTGACCCGCGGGGAACCCGCAGCGCGGGCAGTCCCAGGTCTCGGGCAGCACCAGACCAGGCTCCTCGGCGAAGCTCGGCCGCGTCTCGTGGCCGTTGGAGCACCAGTAGGACAGGAAGATCCGGGGAGCCGAGTCGCCACGCTCCGCCTCCCCCATCGGCCCGGCGCCGACCCTGCTGCCACGAATTGCGTTGCCGCTCGCCATGCCGTACTCCCTTGGTGTGAACTAGAGGTGAAGAAACTCAGGTGGTGGCGAAACGGGTCAACAGGCCCAGCCCGACGACCGTGACGAACCAGACGATCCCGATCGCGACCGTGAACCGGTCAAGGTTGCGTTCGGCCACAGTCGACCCGCCCAGCGAGGTCGAGATGCCGCCCCCGAACATGTCCGAAAGCCCGCCGCCTTTGCCCTTGTGCATGAGGATCAGCAGGATCAGGAAGAGGTTCGAGACGACCAGCAGCACCTGCAGGCCGATCTTGATGGCGTTCACGAGCGAAGAGTTCCCATCTGGTTCGGGCGACACCTTTGGCGACAGCATCCCGGCGAGAGATGCATGCCACCCCGAGACGGAAAGTGCCTCTCGACAGGATACCTGAGCCGCATCTATGCAGTGACGTGCTCGCGGAAGCGACAGATCGCTGCGAACTCCTCGGGGTCGATCGACGCGCCGCCGACCAGTGCGCCGTCCACGTCGTCCTGGGCCATCAGCGAGGCGATGCTCTTGGACTTGACCGAGCCGCCGTAGATGATGCGGGTCTGGTCGGCAGTCGCGCCGCTGGAGATGTCGGCGACGAAGTGGCGGATCGCCTCGCAGACCTGCTGGGCGTCCTCGGGGGTGGCGACCTCGCCGGTGCCGATCGCCCAGACGGGTTCGTAGGCGATGACGATGTCGCTGAGATTCTCGGGATTGACGTCGAGGAGCGCGGCCCGCAGCTGCTCGACGACGAAGGGCACGGCCCCGCCCTCGCGGCGCACGGAGAGACCCTCACCGATGCACAGGATCGGGGTGAGCCCGTGGTGGAACGCCGAGAGCACTTTGTGGTTGACCACCTCGTCGGTCTCGTGTTGATGCTCGCGTCGCTCACTGTGACCGCACACGACATACGTGCAGCCGAGCTTGGCGAGGAACGCCCCGGAGATCTGTCCGGTGAACGGTCCCAAGGTATGCCGCGACAGGTCCTGGGCGCCGTACGTCATCTTCATCTTGTCCGCCTCCACGAGCGTCTGCACCGAGCGCAGGTCCGTGAACGGCGGGAGGATCGCCACCTCGACCGCGTCGTAGTCGTGCTTGGCGTCGCGCAGCGTCCAGTCGAGCTTCTGCACGAAGTGGGTTGCCTGGAGATGGTCGAGGTTCATCTTCCAGTTGCCGCAGATCAGCGGCGTCCGGTGGGCTCTAGCGGCGGTCACGGGCTGTCCTCCTCCAAGACGGTCAACCCGGGAAGCTCCTTGCCTTCCAGGAACTCCAGGCTCGCTCCCCCGCCCGTCGAGATGTGGCCGAACTGGTCGTCGTCGAACCCGAGCTGGCGCACGGCCGCAGCGGAGTCGCCGCCACCGACCACCGTCAGGGCGCCGCGCGAGGTTGCCTCCACGAGCGCCTCGGCGAGCGCCTTGGTGCCCGCGGCATAGGGAGCCATCTCGAACGCGCCCATCGGCCCGTTCCAAAAGACGGTACGCGTGTCCGCCAGCTTCTCGGCGAAGAGAGCGGAAGACTCGGGCCCGATATCGAGTCCCATCCGGTCGGCCGGGATGGCGTCGGCCGCGACGACCTCATGGTCGGCGTCGGCGGAGAACGCCGTCGCAGCAACAACATCCACAGGCAGCACGATCTCGACGCCGCGAGCGGCTGCGTCGGCCAGGTATCCCTTGACCGTCTCGACCTGGTCCGCCTCGAGCAGGCTGGACCCGACCTCGTGGCCCTGGGCCTTGAGGAAGGTGAACACCATCCCGCCGCCGATCAGCAACCGGTCGGCGGTGCCGAGCAGATTGCCGATGACGCCCAGCTTGTCGGAGACCTTCGCGCCGCCGAGCACGACGGCATAGGGGCGTGCGGGGTCCTGGGTGAGGCGGCGCAGGACGTCGACCTCCGTCGAGACCAGCCCGCCCGTAGCGTGCGGCAGCAGCCGGGCCACGTCGTAGACCGAGGCCTGTTTGCGGTGCACGACCCCGAACCCGTCGGACACGAACACGTCGGCGAGCGAGGCGAGCTGGCCCGCGAACTCGGCCCTTTCCTCGTCGGTCTTGGCCGTCTCCCCTGCGTTGAACCGCAGGTTCTCCAGCAGCACGACGTCACCGTCCCCGGCTGCGGCGACCACCGCACGGGCCGACTCGCCCACCGTGTCGGTGGCGAAGGCAACCGGCATACCGAGCACCTCGGAGAGCCGGGACGCGACGGGAGCAAGCGAGTATCGGTCGTCGGGCGCACCCTTCGGCCGGCCGAGGTGGGCGCACACGACGACGCGAGCACCCGCATCGGAGAGGGTCCTGATGGTGGGCACCGAAGCCCGGATCCGGCCGTCGTCGGTAATCGTCGTGCCGTCCATCGGCACGTTCAGGTCGGACCGGACCAGCACACGCTTGCCGCGCAGGTCATCGGCCGACACGAGGTCGGCGAGGGTCCTCAAGGCGTCAGGGCCGTCACAGATCGCGACCGACCAGCTCGACGAGGTCGATGAGGCGGTTGGAGTAGCCCCACTCGTTGTCGTACCAGCCCACGACCTTGACCTGGTTGCCGAGCACCTTGGTCAGACCCGAGTCGAAGATGCACGAGTGCGGGTCGGTGACGATGTCGCTGCTGACGATGGGGTCCGCGGTGTACTTGAGGATGCCCTTGAGCGGGCCGTCAGCCGCCGCCTTGACCGTCGCGTTGACCTCCTCGGCGCTGGTTTCGCGGCCCGCCTCGAAGGTGAGGTCGGTCGCCGACCCCGTGGGGATGGGCACGCGCATCGCGAAGCCGTCCAGCTTGCCTTTGAGCTCAGGCAGGACCAGTCCGATCGCCTTCGCGGCTCCGGTCGAGGTCGGCACGATGTTGAGAGCGGCCGCGCGGGCTCGGCGCAGGTCCTTGTGCGGGCCGTCCAGGAGGTTCTGGTCCTGGGTGTAGGCGTGGATGGTCGTCATCAGGCCCTTGACGATGGTGAACTCGTCGTTGAGCACCTTGGCCATCGGCGCGAGACAGTTCGTCGTGCAGGACGCGTTGGAGATGATCGTGTGCTTTGCCGCGTCATAGTCGCCGTCGTTGACGCCCATGACGACGGTGAAGTCCTCGTTTTTGGCGGGAGCCGAGATGATGACCTTCTTGGCCCCGTTGTCGACGTGCGCCTTGGCCTTGAGCGCGTCGGTGAACAAGCCCGTGGACTCGATCACCACGTCGGCTCCGAGGTCCCCCCACTTCAGGGCCGCCGGGTCACGCTCGGCGAACGCCTTGAAGGACGTGCCGTTGACGGTGATCTCGTCCTCCGAGGCGCTGACGTCACCGTCGAGCCTGCCGAGGATAGAGTCGTACTTGAGCAGGTGCGCGAGCGTGGCGTTGTCGGTGAGGTCGTTGACCCCGACGATCTCGATGTCGTGTCCCGACGCCGCTGCGGCGCGGAAGAAGTTGCGGCCGATGCGGCCGAATCCGTTGATTCCTACGCGGACAGTCACGGTGTCTCAAACCTTCCGGATGATGGGTCTGCAATGCCTCACGACCCTAGTCCCCTGGTCGTGACGTGGCTCACGCGCGTCCGTCCTGCGGGCAAGGCACCACTTCCATACGAGCTCGGTATGTGCGTGCGCTACTCGAGCATGTCGGGCGTGAGGTTGGCGTCCGTGCCCGGGATGCCGAGGTCTGAAGCCCTCTTGTCGGCCATCGCGAGCAGTCGGCGGATCCGCCCGGCGACGGCGTCCTTGGTCATCGGGGGGCTGGCCAGCTGGCCGAGCTCCTCGAGCGACGCCTCCTTGTGCTCCAGCCGCAGCCGTCCGGCGTCGCCGAGGTGGTCCGGGACCTCCGCGCCGAGGATCTCCATGGCGCGTTCGACGCGTGAGCCGGCAGCGACAGCGGCGCGGGCCGAGCGGCGCAGGTTGGCGTCGTCGAAGTTCGCGAGCCGGTTGGCGGTGGCACGGACCTCGCGCCGCATCCGGCGCTCCTCCCACGCCAGGACGGCGTCATGAGCGCCGAGCCGGGTGAGCATCGCCGCGATCGCGTCGCCGTCACGGATGACGACCCGGTCCACCCCGCGGACCTCGCGGGCCTTGGCCTGGATCCCTAGGCGGCGCGCAGCGCCCACCAGGGCCAGCGCGGCCTCCGGTCCGGGGCAGGTCACCTCGAGCGCGGACGACCTGCCGGGCTCGGTGAGCGAGCCGTGCGCGAGGAACGCGCCGCGCCAGGCGGCCTCCGAGTCACAGGCCGATGCGCTGACCACCTTTGGCGGCAGACCTCGCACGGGCCGGCCGCGCGAGTCGATGAGCCCGGTCTGGCGGGCCAGCATCGCGCCCTCGTCGACGACGCGTACGACGTACCGGCTGCTCTTGCGCAATCCCCCTGCCGACATCACCAGGACCTCGCACTTGTGGCCGTAGACCTCCCCGATGAACCGGCGCAGGCGACGGGCGGCATTGGCGGTGTCGAGCTCGGCTTCCACGACGATCTGGCCCCCGACGATGTGCAGGCCACCGGCGAAGCGGAGCGTCGCCGCCACCTCGGCCTTGCGGCAGCAGGGTTTGGTCACCTCGAAGCGGCTCAGCTCGTCCTTGACCTTCGCCGTCATCGCCATGCCCGCCATCCTGCCACCCTGCCCATCGTCATCCGGTTGTCCGATCTGGTCCCCCGACGGAACCGCCGAACCCGTAGTTCGGCTGCCACGACCCTGGTTCCGAGGCCAGGCCCGGTCGCAGGCGAATCGGGGTCGAAGGCCGTCGAGACAGGCGGATCGGTGGGTGGGGTGGGGGTTCGGAGAGCCGCAGGCTATCCGATGACGTCGCGGTAGGCGGCAGCGAGTCTCAGGGCATCGTGACGGCCGGGCTGTCCGGTCGTCGCCACGCTCGTCACGACGAGCCTGGCGCCAACGAGATCGGCGGCCCGCTGCACCTCGGCCTCGTCCTCGACACACGAGGGGTCGGCGAGGACGACGTCGAACTGCAGCTCGGGTGCGTGCTTGACCAGGCTCTCGATATGGTCCTGTGCCCGGTAGCCCTTGGTCTCGCCGGCGTGGACCTCGAGGTTGAGGTTGAGCAGCTTGCCGGCCCTCGTCGTGACCAGGGCGTCGCGCAGGTCGGGGACCAGCAGGTTGGGCATCACGGAGGTGAACCAGGACCCCGGACCCACGATGACCCAGTCGGCCTCGGCGACGGCCTCGAGCGTCTCCGGCGGGCTGGCGGGGTCGGGGGGCAACAGCCGGACGCTCTGGACGCGTCCTGTGCTCGAGGCGACCCGGTGCTGCCCCCGCACGGTGACCAGGGCTTCTGGTGAGGCCCCGTCGTGACCGGCGATCTGGGCTTCGATCTCCAACGGGACGCTGGCCATCGGCAGCACCCGGCCCCGGGAGTTCAGCAGCCGGCCGACCAGGTCGAGCCCGTCCACGGTGTCGCCGAGCAGGTCCCACAACGACACGATCAGCAAATTGCCGAGGGCGTGCCCGGCGAGGGGTCCGTCGCCCTGGAAGCGGTGCTGCAGGACGTCGCGCCAGGTATGCCCCCACTCGGTGTCGTCACACAGGGCCGCAAGCGCCATCCGCAGGTCTCCCGGGGGCAACACGGCGAACTCCTCGCGCAGCCTCCCGGACGAGCCTCCGTCGTCGGCGACCGTCACGACGGCGGTCACCCGGTCGGTCAACAGCTTCAGCGCGGAGAGGGAGGCCGCCAGCCCGTGCCCGCCGCCGAGAGCGACGACCTTGGGGTTGCGCGAGGACGGCGGGTTGCGTGAGGAGCGCGGGTCGCGTGAGGACCGTGGGCCGCGCCCGGGACGGGGGCTCACTCGCGCCCCAAGTCACGATGCACGAGGAAGGTGTCGACGCGACCGTCGGCCAGTCGGACAGCCAGCTGCTCGGCGATCGCGACGGAGCGGTGCTTCCCACCCGTGCAGCCCAGGGCCATCGTCACGTAGCGGCGGTTCTCCCGGACGAACCCGTTGAGCACCGGGCCCAGCAGGCGCACCACGTCGTCGACGAACTCGGTGGCGCCCGGCTGCGCGAGGACGAACTCGGAGACCACCGCGTCTCGTCCGGTGAGCGGCCGCAGCTCCGGCACCCAGAACGGGTTGGGCAGGAACCGCAGGTCGAGGACGAAGTCGGCGTCCAGCGGCACGCCGTACTTGAACCCGAACGACATGACCGCGAGCCGCACCTGCGCGGCGCCATCGCCGGCGAAGAGCGACATCGCCTTGGCCGCGAGCTGGTGGACGTTGAGCCCGGACGTGTCGAGGATGACGTCGGCTTCGGAGCGCAGCTCGCCGAGCAGCAGGCGTTCGCGCTGGATGCCGTCCAACAGGCGTCCGTCCGCCTGCAGCGGGTGCGGCCGGCGGACGCTCTCGAACCGACGTACCAGCGCCTCGTCCGTGGCGTCGAGGAACACGACGGACGGGCGGTGCCCTACGCTGCCGAGCTCGGCGACGATCTGCTCGAAGTCGGCGAACACCCCGTGGCTGCGGACGTCGACCACGGCGGCGACCCGACGGATGAGCGGGTCGGGAGTGCGGTCGAGGTACTCCTCGTGCAGCTCGAGCAGCTGCGGCAGCATCTGCGGGGGCAGGTTGTCGACAACGAACCAGCCGAGGTCCTCGAGGACGTTCGCCATGGTCGAGCGTCCCGCGCCGCTCATGCCGGTTAGGACGAGCATGGGCTCGTCGGCGCCCGGCGATGCGCGCGCGCTCCGGATCGCCGCCGGTGGGACCTTGTCCGTCATTCGAGCACCTCCCCGGTCGTCACGTTAACGGCCGGCACCGCCGAGGACGAGTCCTGTACCAGGCGCGCCGCGATCCCGACGGCCAGGGTCGGCCCGATCCCGGCGACCTCCGCGATCTGCTCGGCCGATGCGGCGCGCAACCGCTTGACCGAGCCGAACTGGCGCAGCAGGGCCTTGCGACGGACCTCGCCCAGGCCCGGTATGTCGTCGAGCACCGACGCGGTCATCGCCTTGGAACGGCGCTGGCGGTGGAAGGTGATCGCGAACCGGTGCGCCTCGTCGCGGACCCGCTGCAGCAGGTAGAGGCCCTCGCTGGTGCGCGGCAGGATCACCGGGAAGTCCTGGCCGGGGACCCAGACCTCCTCCAGCCGCTTGGCCAGGCCGACCAGGGCGACGTCCTCGATGCCGAGCTCGTCGAGCGCGGCCTTGGCCGCGTTGACCTGCGGGAGACCCCCGTCGACGACGACGAGGTTGGGCGGGTAGGCGAACTTGCGCGGCCGGCCGGTGACCTCATCGATCGGACCGTGGGCCCGACGCATACCCTCCTCGGCATCCTCACCGTCGTCGGTCTCGGGGCCGAGGTCGATCTCGGTCGAATGTTCCCGTTCGTCCAGGTAGCGCCGGAACCGTCGGGTCAGCACCTCGTGCATCGCGGCGGTGTCGTCGATCGTGCCGGGCAGCCCGTCGGGGCTCTCGGCCAGCGCACCGCGAACGATGAACCGGCGGTACTCGCTCTTGCGCGACAGGCCGTCCTCGAAGACGACCATGGACGCCACGACATTGGTGCCCTGGACGTGGCTCACGTCGAAGCACTCGATCCGCAGCGGCGCGTCCTCCAGCTCGAGGCCCTCCTGCAGCTCCTGGAGCGCCTGGCTCCGGGCGGTGAGGTCACCGGCTCGCGCGACCTTGTGCCGGGCGAGAGACTGCTCGGCGTTACGGCGGACGGTGTCCATGAGCGAGCGCTTGTCGCCGCGCTGCGGCACGCGCAGGTCGACGTTGGACCCGCGCAGCCCACCGAGCCAGACCTGGACGGCCTCGGCGTCGGTCGGCAGGACCGGGACGAGCACCTCGCGTGGCACGGCTTCGCCGCCCTCGTCGCCGTAGACCTGGAGCAGCAGGTGGCCGACGAGGTCGGGGACGTCCTCGCTCTCCTTCTCGACGACCCAGCCGCGCTGTCCACGGATCCGACCGCCGCGGACGTGGAAGACCTGGACGGCTGCCTCCAGCTCGTCGTCGGCGAGGGCGAACACGTCGGCGTCGGTGGCGTCGGCGAGTACGACCGCAGACTTCTCAAGCGCCTTGTTGAGGGCACCGATGTCGTCGCGCAACCGGGCCGCGAGCTCGTACTCCTGCGCCGACGAGGCCTCCTGCATTCGGCGTTCGATGCGCCGGACGAACTTCGCGGTGTTGCCCGCCATGAAGTCACAGAAGTCCTCGGCGATGGCTCGGTGCTCCTGCGGCGTCACCCGACCGACGCAGGGAGCCGAGCACTTGTCGATATAGCCCAGCAGGCAGGGCCGGCCGCTCTGGGTGGCCCGCTTGAAGACGCCGGAGCTGCAGGTGCGCATGGGGAAGACCCGCAGCAGCAGGTCGAGGGTCTCGCGGATCGCCCAGGCGTGCGAGAACGGGCCGAAGTAGCGGGTGCCCTTGCGCTTGGCCCCCCGCATGACCTGCGCGCGGGGGAACTCGTCACCGAGCGTGACGGCGAGGAACGGGTAGGACTTGTCGTCGCGATACTTGACGTTGAAGCGCGGGTCGAACTCCTTGATCCAGCTGTACTCCAGCTGCAGCGCCTCGACCTCGGTCTTGACGACCGTCCACTCGACGCTCGCACCGGTGCGGACCATGGTGGCGGTGCGGGGGTGGAGGGCCCCGATGTCCTGGAAGTACGAGGACAGCCGGGGACGCAGCGACTTGGCCTTGCCGACGTAGATGACCCGGCCGTCCCTGTCGCGGAACCGGTAGACGCCCGGGTCCACCGGGATCTCCCCCGCCTTGGGGCGGTACGTCGACGGGTCGGCCACCCCCCAACTCTAGGTATGCGGGGTGTCACCCGGTCAGGCGACGGTGATGGTGTCCCCGTTGAGGGTGGCTGTCTTGGCCGGCAGCGCCTTCTTGGCCTGGCTGCTCGCCGTGGGCGCCCCGGTGGAGATGTCGAACTGGCTGCCGTGGCAAGGGCAGTCGATCTTCCCGCCGGTCACCTTGGTCACCGTGCATCCCTGGTGGGTGCAGACGGCGCTGAATGCCTTGTAGGTCCCCGCCGTGGGCTGCGTGACGACGAAGAGCGCGTCGGGGTTGATCAGGCCGCCGCCCACCGGGACGTCGGCCGCCTTGACCGAGGCGGCGGTGGTACTGCTGGCAGCGGCGCCGCCCGAGCCGGTCGACGTCGAGCCGGAGCCGCCACAGGCGGCGAGGACGCCGGCGCCGGCGGCGCCGACCCCGGTGATCCCGGCGGCTCGAAGGACCGTTCTGCGGTTGAGCGTCTCGGTGTCACGCGCGGTGGAGATGGGCTGGTCTGCCATGGCCTCGTCCTGCCTTTAGGTGGTCTGGTTCAGACGTGCCGGTTCAACGACCTGAGCAGGTCCACCGTGCCCGTCACGGCTGTCAACCACCTGTGGTGACGCCATGACCAGCGCCCTGGTTCACCGGTCGAAACGACGGTTTTGTGTCTGAACAGGGACGAAACACCAGCTTCCTACATCACAAGACAGACACGGAGGTGCTCAGGGCGCGGGATTGGGGCCCGGCAGGGGGTTATTGTGCGACACGCTCGCGGTTGTCGCGACGGGGGGCGTCGGGGGTCGTCCCGCGCCCAACATTCCCAGGAGGATCTGTGCATCAGCGTTCCATCGTCCGGATCGGGGTTCCGCTCGCTGTCGCGGCGCTTGCCCTGTCGGCCTGCGGCTCCCGCGGCGACTCCGGCACCACCACCGGCGGCAGCACGGGTGGCGCAGCCACCAAGACCGTCAAGATCGGGGTCATCGCCCCTCTCTCTGGTGACCTCTCCGCGCTCGGCAAGGGCATCCAGCACTCGGTTGAGCTCGCCGTCAAGCAGGCCAACGCCGCGGGCACGGTGCCCGGTTGGAAGCTCGAGGTCGAGGCAGTGGACGACGAGGCCAAGGCGGACGTCGGCAAGAACGCCGCCACGAAGCTCGCCGCCGACAACGACGTCATCGGCGTCGTCGGCAACCTCAACTCGAGTGTCAGCCAGCAGACTCAGCCGATCTTCCAGTCGGCCCGCATCGTGCAGGTCTCGCCGGCCAACACCAACCCGACGCTGACCAAGGGCGCCGACCTGACCAACCCCAAGCGGCCCTACGACACCTACTTCCGCACCTGCACCACCGACGCGGTCCAGGGCCCGTTTGCGGCCCAGTACCTGCTCGGCAAGGGCATCAAGTCGGTCGCCACCATCCACGACAAGAAGGCCTACGGCCAGGGTCTGGTGGACGCGTTCACGACGGAGTTCAAGAAGGGTGGCGGCACCATCACGGCTGCCGAGACCATCAACCCCGACGAGTCGAACTACCAGGCCGTCGTGTCGAAGGTCGCTCCGAGTGCACCGAAGGCGGTCTACTACGGCGGTGAGTTCCCGCAGGCGGGTCCGTTGTCGCAGCAGATGAAGGCGTCCGGCCTCAACGTCCCCCTCATGGGTGGCGACGGCATCTACGACCCAAAGTTCATCGCACTCGCCGGTACGACGAGCAACGGTGACCTGGCCACCTCGGTCGGCGCCCCGGCCGACAGCAGTGAGGCTGGCAAGAAGTTCCTCGCCGCGTATGCCGCAGCCGGTTTCCCGGACCCGTCGGCCGCATACGGCGGGTACTCCTATGACGCCGCGAACGCCATCATCAACGGCCTCAAGACCTCCCTGGCCAGCGCCTCGGACGTCAAGTCGGCCCGTGAGGCGACGATCAAGGCGGTCGGCGGTGTCTCGTTCGAAGGCGTGACCGGCAAGGTCTCGTTCGACGAGTTCGGCGACGCGACGTCCAAGGTGATCACCGTCTACAAGGTCGACAACGGCGCCTGGGTCACCGACAAGACCGACACCTTCAAGTAGGTCGGCGGAACAGACACAGGGGCGGGCGCAGTTGCCCCGCCCCTGTGTCTGTCGCAGGTGCACGATGTCCCCCCCAGCCGCATGCCCTCGGCCGCTGTCGATCTCGGGAGAGAACCGGTGAAGCACGCATGAACGATCTGCTCCAACAGCTGGTGAACGGCCTGACCCTCGGGTCCTTGTATGCGCTCATCGCCGTCGGCTACACCGTGGTCTACGGCATCGTCCAGCTGATCAACTTCGCCCACGGCGAGATATTCATGATCGGGGCGTTCGGGGCGCTGGCCACCTGGTCCACTCTCTTCTCCGGCACCACCGCCGTGTGGGTGCTGCCGATCATGATGGTCGGCGCCATCGTCTCGTCGGTCGTCATCGCCGTCATCATGGAGCGCTTCGCCTACCGTCCGCTGCGCAACGCGCCACGCCTCGCGCCGCTCATCACCGCGATCGGTGTGTCCGTCTTCCTCCAGGAGGCCGTGCGGCTCTTCTATCCCGGCGCCAAGAGCAAACTGCCGTTTCCACCCATCGAGGTGGTCACTGGCCCCGCTCTCCACCTCGGCTCGCTGACCATCCAGCGCGCCGCCATCTTCACGGTGGCCGCCCTCGTCGTGTGTGCGGCCCTGCTGTTCTACTTTATCAACCGCACCAAGCTCGGACGCGGGATGCAGGCGGTCTCGCAGGACCCGGACACGGCACGACTGATGGGCATCAACGTCGACCGGATCATCGTCGTGGCGTTCGTCCTCGGCGCCATCCTCGCGGCGGTTGCCGGTGTGGCACAGGGCTTGCAGAACCAGAACATCGACTTCCATATCGGCTTCATCGCCGGTCTGAAAGCCTTCACGGCAGCGGTGCTCGGTGGTATAGGCAACATCCAAGGGGCCGTCGTCGGCGGCCTCGTCCTCGGGGTCGTCGAGTCGCTGGCGACCCAGTTCATCCCCGGACAGTTCGGCGGGTCGGCCTGGAAGGACGTGTGGGCGTTCGTGCTCCTGATCGTGGTCCTCGTCTTCAGGCCAGAGGGCCTGCTCGGCGCGAGGGTGGTGGACCGAGCGTGAGTACCTCTTCGGCCGCCCCGACTCCGCCCGCCTCGCCGGAAGATCAGGACGCACAGCTGAACGCTCCTCCGCCCACCGAGCCGACCTGGCTGGACGGCATGCGGGAGCGCCTCGGCGCCCTTGCGTGGCCACTCGGGCTGGCCGGTGCGGTCATCCTCATCGCCGGCTGCTGGCTGTCCTGGAGCTACACCGCGAACGTGCTCCAGGACCTGTCGATCAGCGGCTATCCCGGGACGATCCAGATCTTCGCCATCATCCTCGGCGTCGTCGCGATCGTGCTGCTGCTGATGTACCGAGGCCCGCTACGACGCCTCGGCAGCTGGCTGGACTCGGCGGCAGCCTTGTCCGCGCTGGGCATCGGCTCCTTCGCGTTCATGACCTTGACGCTGGTGATCATCGCCTACCAGTCCGGCGGCCTGATCAACATCAACCCCGGCGGCTGGGTCTCCTGGCTCGGATCGGTGGTGCTCGCGGCGGGCGGTCTGCTCCTACGATCCCGCGAGACCAAGGACGCCCTGCTCGCGTCCGTCCCGTCCTGGCTGGAGATCGTCACCATCGTGATCCTGCTGGCGATCACGCTGTTCGGGGCGGCCTTTGCGCTCGGTCAGGACGACGGCGGTGTCTTCGTCCTGTTCTTCGTCGTCCTGGGCACGTTGATGTGGGCGCTGGCGAGGTCGCACTTCTTCACCTGGCTGGGCCTGATCGCCCAGAAGAACCGTCAGGTCCTCATGCTCGGCGCCTTTGTGGTCGCGTTCCTGTTCCCGTTCACGCAGGGCGGGTCCGACGCAAACATGTCGATCGCCACCCAGGTCATCATCTTCGCCGCGACCGCGCTCGGCCTGAACATCGTCGTCGGCCTGGCCGGCCTGTTGGACCTCGGGTACATCGCGTTCCTGGGCGCCGGGGCATACACCGCCGCCGTCCTGTCCGACTCGGCCTTCGCCACAGTCGGCTGGAAGCCGCCGTTCCTGCTCGTCGTCGTCCTCGGCGCCTGCGTCTCGGCGACCCTCGGCCTGATCATCGGTACGCCGACGCTGCGGGTCTCGGGTGACTATCTCGCCATCGTGACGCTCGCCTTCGGCGAGATCTTCCGCCTCGCCATGGGCAACCTCGACGGCATCAACGGCCCCAACCTCACCCACGGACCGAACGGCGTTCCTGCGATCCCTGATCTCGTCGTGTTCGGCTGGGACTTCGGCCAGTCGCATACGGTCTTCGGCATCGTTCTCGGACGCTTTGCGAACTACTACTTCCTCCTGCTGCTGCTCGCCGCGTTCGTCATCCTCATCTTCGTGCGACTCAACAACAGCCGAATCGGACGTGGCTGGGTGGCGATCCGTGAGGACGAGAAAGCCGCGGAGGCGATGGGTGTCAACGTCTTCGGCCTGAAGCTGTTCGCCTTCGCCAGCGGCGCGTTCCTCGCCGGCATGGCGGGCACGATCAAGGCCCACCAGGACGTGTCGGTCACGCCCGACCAGTATGTCTTCCTCAACTCGGCGTTCCTGCTCGCCGCGATCGTGCTCGGCGGTATGGGCACCGTGGCGGGCGTCCTCATCGGGTCGGTGATCCTCAACGTGCTCCCCGAGAAGCTGCGGTTCATCTCGGACTATCGGCTGCTCATCTTCGGTCTCGTGCTCGTGATCATGATGCGGTTCCGCCCCGAGGGCATCATCGCCAGCCAGCGCCGCAAGCTCGAGTTCCACGAGGATGACGAGGGTCTGGCCGAACGGATCGAACAGATCCACCTCGAGGAAGAGGCCACCGCATGACCGTCACTCACAGCACCGACAGCACCGCACGCGCACCGTCCGACGGCGCCGCGGTGGTCCTGCAGGCCCGCGGCGTAATCATGAGGTTCGGCGGGCTGACCGCCGTCAACAACGTCGACCTGGTCGTCCGCGAGGGAGAGATCGTCGGTCTCATCGGTCCCAACGGCGCCGGCAAGACAACGTTCTTCAACTGCCTCACCGGCCTCTACAAGCCGACCGAGGGGCAGGTGACGTTCAAGGGCTCCGTCCTGCCGCCCAAACCGCGCGCCGTCGTCTTGGCGGGGATGGCCCGGACCTTCCAGAACATCCGGCTGTTCGCCAACATGACTGCCCTCGAGAACGTCATGGTCGGCCGCTACTGCCGCACCTCCTCCGCGGCCCTGACCTCGATCATCCGTGGGCCGAAGTTCCGGCGCGAGGAGGCGGCCACGCGCGCCCGAGCTCAGGAGCTGCTCGACTACGTCGGGCTCGGTCGGTCGGCGGAGTCCCTGGCCCGCAACATGCCCTACGGCGACCAGCGGCGCCTCGAGATCGCCCGCGCCCTCGCCACCGACCCCGCCCTGGTCCTGCTCGACGAGCCCACGGCCGGGATGAACCCGCAGGAGACGCGTCAAGCGAGCGACCTGATCTTCAAGATCCGGGACAGCGGCATCGCGGTCGTGGTCATCGAGCACGACATGAGGTTCATCTTCAACCTTTGCGACCGGGTACTCTGCCTGGTCCGCGGGGAGACCCTCGTCGAGGGCACCCCGTCGGAGGTGCAGTCCGACCCCCGCGTCATCGAGGCCTACATCGGCACAGGTGACGAGCTCGACGACGCCGAGGCCGAGGCCGAAGCGGAGCAGGAGACAAGGGAGGAGGCCGAGGCTGCGGGGCGCAGTCTCGACGACGTGCCGCACGACGCCCGAGGGGCGACCGAGGGTGAAGGGTGGCGCGAGTGACCGCAGGAACAGCACTGCTCGAGGTCAACGACCTGCGGGTCTCCTACGGCAAGATCGAGGCCGTCAAGGGGATCACGTTCTCGGTCGAGGAGGGGCAGGTCGTCACACTGATCGGCACCAACGGAGCAGGCAAGACGACCACGCTTCGCACGATCTCCGGTCTGCTGCGGTCCACCCACGGTTCGATCCGGTTCCAGGGCAACCAGATCAACGACACCGCCGCTCACGAGATCGTCTCGCTCGGCGTCGCGCACTCCCCCGAAGGCCGGCGCATCTTCCCTCGGCTGAGCGTCGAGGAGAACCTCCTCCTCGGGGCGTTCTCCCGCAAGGACGGGGCGATCCGCGAGGACCTGCACGCGGCATACGAGCTGTTCCCGATCCTGCGGGAACGCTCGAAGCAGGCCGCCGGCACGTTCTCCGGCGGTGAGCAGCAGATGCTCGCCATGGGCCGGGCAATGATGAGTCGGCCCAAGCTGCTCATGCTCGACGAGCCGTCGATGGGTCTGTCACCGCTGATGATGAAAAGGATCATGTCGACGGTGAGGACGCTGCAGGCGCAGGGCACCACGATCCTGCTCGTCGAGCAGAACGCGCAGGCCGCGCTCAAGCTCGCCGACAAGGGCTACGTGCTCGAGGTCGGCTCGATCGTCCTGCACGGCACCGGCAAGGAACTGCTCGCAAGCGACGACGTTCGCAAGGCCTACCTCGGCGAAGACTGACCCACGCAGTATGCCCGCGGCCGGAATCGACCGCGGGTTTCCTTCCACGACAACCCCTTCTACGACAATGGAGTCGAAACCATGACAGTGCTCAACACCGTCGCCTTGATCACCGCCAAGCCTGGGTCCGAGGCGGTCGTCAAGGGCGCCCTGAACGAGCTGCTCGGCCATACCCGGTCCGAGGAGGGGTGCGTGCGGTACGACCTGTTCGAGTCTGCCGCGACCCCCGGCACTTTCGTCACAGTCGAGGAGTGGGTCAGCCAAGATGCTCTGGACGCCCACCTCGGCTCGGCCCACATCGCCGCGGCGCTGGACGCGACCAAGGACGCTCTCGCCGCTCCCCCGGCGATCCACCCGCTGACCCCCGCCTGACACTGCTCCTGATGCTCGCTACGCGGGCGATGGCGCCACAGGTCGTCGGAGGCTAGGAATGGGCAACGTCTAGGCTCGCCACCTCCGATTCTATCTCGACAGCATCGCGGAAGCCTTTGGTGGCTCGGAACGTCACGTGCCCTGTCGGTTGTGAGAAACCGGGCTGCCGACGCTCGGACAAGACAACCGTCCCAAACGCCGGGACGCGGGACCGTCCGTGCTGCTCGATCTCCTCGAACACCTTGTCCGTGATCATGTCGATGACGACCTGCGCCGCGTCCGCCGATACCCCGCTGGCGCCTGCGACGCGTTCCGCCAGATGCCCGTCGGCCTCCTCGTCCCCCGACATTGTCCGCCGCCCAGCGGTACCGCCAGCCGTGGTCACCGACGACGCTTCGGCGATCACCCGTGGTCGCTTGGTCGCGGGCGGCAGCGTTTCGCTAGGTTGCGTTGTCATCGATGTCGACTGGATCTCAGGGCCCCGGTTGGTGAAGGGCGCTGACTCCCCTGATTTCAGGCGGTCGAGGTAGACCCTCCACATCTCCTGGTGGGCCTTGGCGATGCGGTAAGACCTGAACATCGACACGCTCTCGCCCAGCAGTCCCGCGGCCTCGCCCAAGGATCAGGCCGCATCGAAAAGCCCCTTGACCTGATCAACGACCGCCGAGAAGCCAGGACCCTCGGCCGGTGCGCTGACCTCGGTCAGACTGCTGTGCCGCGGAGGAGTCAGGAAGACCTTCTTCTTGGTCGACCCATCTCGTAGGGTCATGGAGATCGAACCCATCTTTCGCGAGAAGGTCACCTCGACAGCAGGCCCCGCCATGTCGAACAGGACTCGGCAACCCGGGGCTCTGATCGTGGTGGCAAAGAACAGGACGTGGTCAGCGACGACGGCGAGACGGCCTTCGTACCAGCTCGCGAAGCCGGTCCAGGCCGGAGTGGAAGGCACGATCGTCAGGTCATGCCCGCACGCTGCGTAGAGGTCCGACGCGGCGGCGGTGTCCGACGTCGATACCGCTTGCCGGAGAGCGTCTGCGTAGGTCTCTCTCAGCGTCTGCTGGTAGGCCTCTGGGCCGAGCAGTTCCTCGAGCTGTCTCAGGTACTCGACGTAGGATGGTTCCTGCTCGGTCCCCATGAAGATCACTTCCCCGTTCGGATGTGCTGTCCCCTCGGCGTGAGCCGTCGTGTGCTGGGAGAGCGATGCGCCGGCTCTGATACGACGACGGCGCTCGGTCTCTCGGCTAGATCGCTGGGAAAGTCAGGCCTGTCGCATTGGTGGGAAGTAGCCGACGATCATCGTGGAGCTTGCGAGGACACCGGCCCACCCGGCGGAACGGACGGTACCCCCAGACCTGAACGGGAAGAGCAGGGCAGTCTGCATGCTGGCGTCCGCTAGGGCTGCGGAAACCGTCAATGGCAGGCCCGAACGGCAGCGCGTCAGGCGGTGCGTCGCGCGCGGGGCTTAGAGGTGGCCGCCGTCGCCAGTTTCTTGGTCTCGGGCGCCGTCTTAGCCCCGCTCGCCTTGCCTGCTGCGCTCGCCTTGCTGGCCGCGCTCGCCTTGCTGGCTACGGCCTTTCTCGAGCGCGCGCCGGCAGCGGAGATACTCGGGCGGGCCGACGGCATACCGGCTCGGCCCCTGTCCAGGATGGGACCGAGGAACTGGCCGGTGAACGACTCGGGCATCGCCGCCACCTCCTCCGGCGTCCCCTCGGCGATCACCAGGCCGCCCCGCTTGCCGCCCTCGGGGCCGAGGTCGACGACCCAGTCGGCGCTCTTGATCACGTCGAGGTTGTGCTCGATGACGATGACCGTGTTGCCCTTCTCCACCAGACCCTGGAGCACTTCGAGCAGCTTACGGATGTCCTCGAAGTGCAGACCGGTGGTCGGCTCGTCGAGGACGTAGATCGTGCGGCCGGTGGAGCGCTTCTGCAGCTCGGTGGACAGCTTGACGCGCTGCGCTTCACCACCGGAAAGCGTGGGGGCGGGCTGACCCAGTCGCACGTAGCCCAGTCCGACGTCGTTGAGTGTCCGTAGATGCCGGGCTATGGAGGGGACCGCGGCGAAGAAGTCCGCCGCCTCCTCGATCGGCATGTCGAGGACGTCCGCGATGGTCTTACCCTTGAAGTGGACCTCGAGTGTCTCCCGGTTGTAGCGCGCTCCGTGGCAGACCTCGCACGGCACGTAGACGTCCGGCAGGAAGTTCATCTCGATCTTGATCGTGCCGTCACCGGAGCAGTTGTCGCAGCGACCGCCTTTGACGTTGAACGAGAACCGGCCTGGCTGGTAGCCCCGGATCTTGGCCTCGGTCGTCTCGGCGAACAGCTTGCGCATGTTGTCGAAGACACCTGTGTAGGTGGCGGGGTTGGACCGCGGGGTACGCCCGATCGGGCCCTGGTCGACATGCACCACCTTGTCGAGGTGCTCGAGTCCGGTGACGGTCTTGTGCCGGCCGGGGACGTGCCGGGCACCGTTGAGCTTGTTGGCCAGGACGTTGTAGAGGATGTCGTTGACGAGGGTCGACTTGCCGGAGCCGGAGACGCCAGTCACCGCCACGAGGTTGCCCAGTGGGAACGAAACCGTCACGTCGCGCAGGTTGTTCTCGCGGGCGCCCACGACCGTGACCTCGCGACCGTCGAACGGACGGCGGACACCCGGGATCGTGATCTCGCGGCGCCCGGAGAGATACTGGCCGGTGATCGAGTCGGGGTGCTCGAGCAGTCCCTGGACGGTCCCGGAGTGGACCACCTGACCGCCATGCTCCCCCGCCCCGGGGCCGATGTCGACTACCCAGTCCGACGTCGCGATGGTGTCCTCGTCATGCTCGACGATGATCAGCGTGTTGCCGAGGTCACGCAGCCGGGTGAGCGTCTCGATGAGCCGGTGGTTGTCGCGTTGGTGCAGGCCGATGCTCGGCTCGTCGAGGACGTAGAGGACGCCCACCAGTCCGGACCCGATCTGGGTCGCGAGCCGGATCCGCTGCGCCTCCCCGCCGGACAGCGTGCCGGCCGGGCGGTCGAGCGAGAGGTAGTCGAGTCCGACGTCCAGGAGGAACCCGAGACGTGCACCGATCTCTTTGATGACCCGCTCGGCGATCTGCCGCTCCCGGGTCGTGAAGTCGACGGTCGCGAGGAACTCGGCACACTCGTTGATGGCGAGTGCGCAGATCTGGGAGATGTTCTTGCCGCCGATGTGCACGGCGAGGATCTCCGGCTTGAGGCGGGCGCCCTTGCACACCGGGCACGGCACCTCGCGCATGTAGCCCTCATAGCGCTCCCGGCTCCAGTCGGAGTCCGTCTCGCCGTGCCGCCGCCTGACGAACGGCACCACACCCTCGAAACCCGTGGTGTAGGAACGATCCCGGCCATAACGGTTGCGGTACTTGACGTGGACGCGGTAGTTCTCCCCGTGCAGCAGCGCCTCCGTGGCGCGAGCGGGCAGCGACTTCCACGGCGCGTCCATCGAGAACTTGAGGTCCTCCGACAGCGCGGTGATGACGCGCTGGAAGTACTCCGCCGACCCTGAACCCTGGGCCCAGGGCGCGATGGCGCCCTCGTTGAGGGAGAGGTCGTCGTCCGGGACGACGAGGTCCTCGGACACCTCGAGCTCGGTCCCGATGCCGGTGCACTTCGGGCAGGCGCCGAACGGGGAGTTGAACGAGAACGAGCGCGGCTCGATCTCGTCGATGGCGATCGGGTGGTTGTTGGGGCACGCCATCCGCTCGGAGAAGCGCCGCTCCTTGACCGCGTCCCGCTCCCGCACGTCTTCGGCCGACACGTCGATGAAGTCGACGAGCAGGACACCGCCCGCCAGCCCGAGAGCGGTCTCCACGGAGTCGGTGAGCCTGCGCTTCGACCCGGCCTCGCCGCCCTTGGACACCAGCCGGTCGACGACCACCTCGATGGTGTGCTTGATCTGCTTCTCGAGCTTCGGCGGGTCGGCGAGCGAGACGACCTCGCCGTCGACCCGGGCCCGGGCGAAGCCCTTGGTCTGCAGCTCGGCGAACAGGTCGACGTACTCCCCCTTGCGGGCCTGGACGACCGGTGCCAGGACCTGGAACCTGGTCCGGTCCGGCAGCTCGAGCAGCTGGTCGACGATGTGCTGGGGCGACTGACGGGTGATCGGCTCGCCGCAGACGGGGCAATGCGGACGGCCGGCCCGCGCGAAGAGCAGCCGGAGGTAGTCGTAGACCTCGGTGATCGTGCCCACCGTGGACCGGGGGTTGCGGTTGGTCGACTTCTGGTCGATCGAGACCGCCGGGGACAGCCCTTCGATGAAGTCGACATCCGGTTTGTCCATCTGCCCGAGGAACTGTCGGGCATATGCGGACAGCGACTCGACGTAACGGCGCTGCCCCTCCGCAAAGATCGTGTCGAATGCGAGGGACGACTTGCCCGACCCGGAAAGCCCGGTGAAACAGATCAGACTGTCACGGGGCAGCTCGACGGAGATGTCCTTCAGATTGTGCTCCCGGGCACCGCGAACGACGAGCGAGTCGTGGCGGTGCGGGGCGTCGACAGGGGGCACGGCAGGCACGACATCCACCCTAAGCGCCACCACCGACAGCCTTGAACCGAGAGCGCCCCGCCAGGCGAGCCGCAGCTTCGTGACATCGGAACGGGGAGACTCTCGGCATACCCTGCACGCATGGCGCACCCCCCCACGTCGACACCCATCGCGGACTATGCGGTCATCGGCGACATGGAGACCTGCGCCTTGGTGAGCCGGGCGGGGTCGATCGACTGGCTGTGTCTGCCCCGCTTCGACTCGCCCTCGTGCTTCACGGCTCTCCTCGGGGCGCCGGACCACGGCCGGTGGCTGATCGGCCCCGTCGGCGAGGCGACGTCGACCCGGCGCTACGTCGGCGACTCGTTCGTTCTCGAGACCACACATCGCACCGCGTCGGGCGTTGTCCGGGTGACCGACGTCATGCCCACCGGGGACGACCGTGCCGACATCATCCGGGTCGTCGAGGGCCTGGAGGGCACCGTCCGGATCCGCCACGAGTGGGTCGTGCGGTTCAGCTACGGCAAGATCACCCCCTGGGTCAGTCGTTCCACCGGCCCAGGCGGGGCCGACGACAAGCTGATCTCGGCGGTGGCGGGCCCGGACATGCTCGCCCTGCGCGGTGACCGCCTCCCCAAGGCCAAGGGCGGCAAGCACGTCGACGAGTTCGATGTCTCGGCCGGGCAGAGCTACACCTTCTCCACCACCTGGTGCCAGTCCTATCGGCCGGTGCCCGAGCGGCTCGACAACGACGCCACGGTCGACATGACGCGCGAGGACTGGCAGGACTGGGCGGACCGCTGCCCCTACCAAGGCCCGTACCGCGCCGCGCTGGTCCGTTCCGTTCTCGTTCTGCGCCTGCTCACCCACGCTGCCACCGGCGGGATCGTGGCGGCGCCGACGACCAGCCTCCCGGAGGACTTCGGCGGGGCACGCAACTGGGACTACCGCTTCTGCTGGCTGCGGGACTCGTCGCTCACCATCGAGGCCCTGATCGCCTCGGGGTTCACCGACGAGACCCGACTCTGGAGGCGTTGGCTGATCCGGGCCGTCGCGGGCGACCCCCAGGACCTGCAGATCATGTATGGCGTCGACGGCAGCCGGGAGCTACCCGAGCGGACGGTGGACCACCTTCCCGGGTATGCCGGTTCGGCGCCGGTCCGAGTCGGCAACGGGGCCGTCAGCCAGCGCCAGATGGACGTCCTCGGCGAGGTGATGATCTCGCTGTCCCGAGGGCGTGAGCAGGGTGTCGCGGAGTCCGACCGGTCCTGGAAGATCCAGCGCGCGCTCGTGGAGAACCTCGGCGACCACTGGGACCAGCCCGACAACGGGCTGTGGGAGATCCGTGGCCCGCTGCGGCACTTCACCCACTCGCGGGTCATGGTCTGGGCGGCGTTCGACCGCGCGATCAAGGGGGTGGAGGAGTGCGGGCTGGACGGTCCCGTCGAGCGCTGGCGAGTGCTGCGGGACCGAGTGCGGGACGAGGTGCTGAGCAAAGGATTCAACGCGCGGCGCAACACTTTCACGCAGCACTACGACACGGACGAGGTGGACGCGTCGCTGCTCCTCATCCCGAGCTGTGGTTTCCTTCCCGCCACGGACCCCCGGGTGCTCGGGACCATCGAGGCGATCGAGGCGGACCTGATGCGCGGCGGTCTGCTGCTGCGCTACCGCACCGAGTCCGGCGTCGACGGTCTAGCGGGGACGGAGCACCCCTTCCTCGCCTGCTCGTTCTGGCTGGTCCAGGCGCTCGCGATGGCCGGCCATACCGACCGGGCGGAGCGGCTCATGGACAAGCTGGTCGGCCTCGCCAACGACGTCGGGCTGCTGTCCGAGGAGTACGACGCGCACGGGGGCCGGATGGCCGGCAACTTTCCGCAGGCCTTCTCCCACCTCGCCCTGATCGGGGCGGCGCACTCCTTGGCCGCAGTCACTACCGTGGAACCATGACCTCGTCAGCCACCCCCGCCCCGGCCACCTCGCTACTCGCTGCCGACCGCTCGGCTGTCGACACGCATACGGACCTGCTCCTCGCGACCGTCCGGGCACTCGACCCGGCGCAGGTCGGCGCTCCGAGCCTGTGCGAGGGGTGGACCAAGGGCCACGTCCTCGCCCACGTCTCGCGCAACGCGGACGCCCTGCTCAACCTCGTCACGAGCGCCGTGACCGGCGAGGACGTCCCCATGTATGCGAGCGCCGAGGCCCGCGATGTCGACATCGAGGCCGGTGCCGGACGGCCCCTCGACGAGCAGCTCGCCGACCTCGAGTCGAGTGCGGCGCGGCTCAAGTCGGCGTCGGAAAGACTGTCCGACGAGCTGGCCGACCACACGGTGACGGCGCGCAACAACGTCGTCGTGCGCGTCGGGGCGTTGCCGTTCATGCGGCTTCGCGAGGTGGTCTACCACCACGTGGACCTCGGCTCCGGTTTCGGGTTCGGCGACGTCGATCCCGCTCTGGCACTGAGATTCGTGGAGGAGCAGGTCCGGCGGCTGCGGCTGAACACCGAGACCCCGTCAATGACGATCCGCACCGACGAGGGCGATGCGTGGACCATCGGTGACGGCGAGGCGACGGTGTCCGGCAGTCGCACAGCGGTGCTCGCGTGGCTGGCGCGCGGGACGACCGACGGCCTCCAGGGCGAGCTGCCCACCCTGCCGTTCGGTGGCTGACGTGTCTGAGCGCCCCGACGGATACACCGGGCAGGTCACTCCCGGGGGCGTGAGCGACGTCCGCGAGCTGCCGGACCTCGTGATCCGCAAGGCGAGTGTGTCCCAGCAGGACAACAACGCCTACCTGCTCACCTGCCGCGCCACGGGGTCCCAGCTGCTCGTCGACGCGGCCGACGACGCCCCCCGGGTGCTGGCCCTGGTGACCGAGGGCACCGGCGGCCTCGACTGGGTGGTCACCACGCATCAGCACTGGGACCACCACCGGGCGCTCTCGGAGGTCGTCGCGGCGACGGGTGCCCGGACCGCGGCGGGTTCGGAGGATGCCGACGCCCTCCCGGTGGCGGTGGACGACCGGCTCGCCCAGGGCGACACGGTGACGTTCGGGGAGATCACGCTGGACGTCGTCTACCTGCGCGGTCACACGCCCGGCTCGGTCGCGCTGGCCTACGCCGACCCCACCGGGCACACGCACCTGTTCAGCGGGGACTCCCTCTTTCCCGGTGGCGTCGGCAACACCAAGAGCCCGGGGCAGAGCTTCGACTCCCTGATCCGCGATGTCAGCGGCCGGGTCTTCGACGCCTACGACGACCACACCTGGGTCTATCCCGGGCATGGCGCCGACACCACGCTCGGGGTCGAACGCCCGCACCTGGCCGAGTGGCGCGCCCGAGGCTGGTAGACGCGCTCGCTACCCGCAGCGGCGTGACGGACGAAACAGCGGGCGTCTGCGGCGCAATGGCGTCCACGAGGCTCGGGTATTGCGCGTATCGGAGGTTCGGCTGCAGCAATGTCGTCGAGATGTCCAGCGTCATCACCAGCTCCTCGGTCGTGAAGGAGGCACCGTGCCCAGTGTCGGGACTCGGGCCGGTGGCGTCGTCACCCTGGACGTGTACCTCGGGGGCGTGACGTCAGCCCCAGGGCTGAGGATCGGCCCGGCGCTGGCGGCGACCCGCGTGTCCACGCCCGGCAGCCGGGCACTGATGGTCCAGCCGCCTCGCTGGGTGCGATACCGGTCGAAGGTTCCACCCAGCGACGTAATGCGCTGCTCGAGAGCGTCGAGGCCGTGCCCTGAGCCGAGGAGCGCCAGGCTCTGATCCTGTGCTGGCGGACAGAAGTTTGTCACGGTGACCTCGACTGGGTCCGCGCAGCTGATCGAGACGGCGATAGGGGCTCCGGGTGCGTGTCTGAGCGCGTTGGTCAGTCCCTCCTGCAGCACCCGGTAGGCGATCGCGGCTCGTGGCTGCACGATTGACTCCACGTCGCCGGTGATGGTCACGTTGATGGTGGCGCCGGTGTTCTCGGCGTGCGCGATCACCTGCGCGAAGGTTTCACGCGAGAGGGGTCTGGGATCCTGCGCGAGGACGCGGTCGAGGCCTCCGAGATCGGCATCGGCCTGGTTGGCGAGCTCGGCGATGTCGGCGAGGGTCGTGGGGACCACGTCCGGGTCGGTGGCTCCTTGTCCGGCGGCGGCCTGGATGACGATGACGCTCAGGTTGTGGGCCACGATGTCGTGCAGCTCCCGCGCGAGCCGTGCCTGATCCAGGCGCACCGCTTCGGCCGCATACCGATCGCGTTCCGCGGCGAGTGCCGACGCGCGGCTGTCTAGCGCTTCGAGGAGACGGTACTGAGATCGGACGACACGCCCGATCAACCACGGCCCGACCGTCAGAATGATCGGGAACGGGTTGAGGGTGGACCCCCACTGGGGCGTGACGAGCAGGAATGGAAGAGCCACCAGGGACACGACCCGGTTTGGGCTACTGCCCACCGTGAAGGACATCGCGGCCAGCCACACCAAGAGGCTCATCGTGATGATCCCAGCGCCGACGGAGGTGCCATCGGGGTTCAGGCTGCGCGTCGCTACGGCCAGGACCACCGCGACCGAGCCGACCACCGGGCCTGCGAGCGGCCACCATCGGCGCATGCCGACCGTCAACCCGCAGACCACCAGCGCGCTCGCCGTTGGCAGGGGGCTACCGGGACCGGCAGCAGACCAGTGCGCCGCGACGAGTCCCGGTAAGCAGACCACGGCAGCGAGCGTCAGGTCGAGCGCCGGTGGCCCGACTGGCCACTTGGCCGACTCAGCCATGGCTGCTGAAGACGGGCAGCCGGACGTGGGCATCGAGGCGGCCGTTCGGTTCGGAGAGCACCACTGTGCCGGCGTGGAGCGCGGCGCGGTCGTGGATCGCCCGCATGCCGGTATCTCGGTCGGATGCCCCCGCGGGGCCGGTGACCCGCAGGTCGAGGGCTGCCGGTTCAAAGCCCACCCGCACTCGAGCGTCAGCCGCCGGGTCGTCCCGTAGCGCCGCCACGAGCTGCTCGACGATGCGGTACCCGGACAGCTCGACGCTCGCGGGCAGGGTGCGGACCTCCCCCTCGACCGTCAGGTGAACCCGGCAGGCGGTCGCTGTCCGCACCAGCTCGGCAAGGTTACCCAGGGCAGGCTCGGGTTCGGTCGATGCGAAGTGCATCGTTCCCACGACGTCCCGCATCCGATGCAGGGTTGACCTGCCGAGTCGTTCGATCTCGGCAAGGCTCACGTCGGGCTGGGCGGTGCCCGCCTGGCACTCGCGGGTGAGTCGGCAGATCTGGTGGATCTGCAGGCGTATGCCCGCGGTGAGCCCGTCGTGGACTCGCTCTCGATTGGTTGCGATCTTCGCCTGCGCGGTGCGTTCCCGCTGCCTGCTGAGCTCGGCGTTGCGTTCGCGGAGCAGTCGGATCAGGCTGACCCTCGCATGGATCGCGGCGCCACCGGCGAAAAACATCAGGGTGGTTGCCACCATGATGGGGATCTGGGACCAGCCGAGCTGGGGGTCGTTGCCGCACTGCAGGACCACACCGGTCAGGACCAGCCCGAGTGCGGGCCACCGCCGCGGGTGAGGGAGCTGCTCGGCCACGACATAGGCAACAAAGAACGCCGCCGGCAGGGCGGCCCCGCAGCGTACGAGGTGCCCGAACAGCAACCCGTTGGCCAGCGTCGCCACAGCTAGCGTCGCGGCCGCACCAGATGGCGCTCGGCGCGCGAACACCACGGGCAGGATCATCGCCAGGATGGCACCGGCCGCACCGGTTCCGGCGTTCTGGGACACAACGAGGGCAACCGCGAAGGCGCTCAGCGCAACGGTGCACAGCGCTGCTCCCAGGCGCAGCCCCCATGCCTCGGCGTGGA
Organism: Lapillicoccus sp.; assembly: GCF_039935575.1. Lineage (GTDB taxonomy): Bacteria > Actinomycetota > Actinomycetes > Actinomycetales > Dermatophilaceae > Lapillicoccus. Next base: position 32,937 of record NZ_JBDTKA010000073.1, on the reverse strand, counting down.
GCAGCCGGATGCATCGGCGCCCGGCCTCGGGCAGCGTGTTCCTCACCTGCCTAGTGTCGGTCTGGCGCCGCCGAAACGGTAGCCCGTCAAGCGGACGCGTCATCACGGCGATCGCCGACTGCCGTTCGGATGACGGCAACGAGGAGCGCGACCAGCATGATGCCACCGAGAGCAATACCAAGTACCCCGGTCCACGGGATATCACTGGCGCCCTGACCGTGGTGCTTCGAAACCGTCGATAGGCCGTATGCCGCGGCGAAGAGCATCGCCGTCATCACGATGCTGCTTGTCAGCAGGACCACCGTCCCTCGGCGGCCCGAGAACGCAGGGTACGTCACCACGCCTCCGCCGGCGATGGCGCGCCGAAGTCGCAGCCACCGGATCCCCAACGCGAGCCCGGTCATGATCGCCACGATGATGGTCTGCACGACCCAGTAACTGACCTGACGGATCGTGTCTGGAGGGTTGCTACCCCAGTCGGCTCCCAGGTCCCAGGTTTGGACCAGCGTCGCTCCTGACAGCGGGATAAGAACAGCAACGACGACTGCCCGGGGGCTGGGGGCGAGCCAGCCGGCGAGCACGGCGATAACGATGCCCATGAGTGGGGTCATGACGCCTCCTGAGGAAATGTGCAGCCGATGCTGTCCACCTCAGGGTCGCCCGGGCCGGTCGCCACGACATCACCCCTGGGGCGGATCTTCCCCGCGGGCGTAGCTCTGCGGGATTACGCTCGGGTCCACGCTGCCTGCTCCGGCGGCCGGAGTAAGGACATGCACGAGTGGTGGAACAGCGTCCGACTCCGGCCACGGACCCGATCAGGGTGCTCATCGCCGACGACCAGCGCCTCGTCCGGGCCGGGTTCCGGGTGCTGCTGGAGCGCGAGCCGGACCTGGAGGTCGTGGGAGAGGCCGACAACGGCGTCGACGCGGTAAACAGCTGCGTGTCGCTACACCCTGACGTGGTGCTCATGGACATCCGCATGCCTCGACTCGACGGGCTCGGGGCCACCCGTCAGGTACTGTCCGCGACCGCGACCCGCGTTCTCATCCTGACAACTTTCGACCTCGACGACTACATCTACGAAGCGCTGCGGGCCGGAGCGAGCGGCTTCCTGCTCAAGGACGCGCCGGCTGATCAGTTGGTCGCGGCCGTCCGTGTCGTCGCGGCCGGGAACGCGCTGATTGACCCCAGCGTCACCCGACGCCTGATCACCCGCTTCGTCCGCGCCGCGCCGCTCGCCGGGACGCCTGCCCGGGTCGCCGTTCTCACCAGCCGAGAGCTGGAAGTACTGCGGCTCATCGCACGAGGGCTGTCCAACACCGAGATAGCCGGCACGCTGGTCATCGAGGAGAACACCGTCAAGACGCACGTGCGGCGGGTGTTAGCCAAGCTGGAGCTGCGCGACCGGGTGCAGGCGGTTGTGTTCGCATACGAGACCGGCCTCGTGGTCGCAGACACGTCCGGTCCAGAAAGCTAGCCGCGACCCGGGTCCGGCATCAGGGGGCAGCGCACCGACGGCCGGCCCGCAACAGTTCCTATTCCCCTGTGGGAGTGACGAGTCCGCTCTCGTAAGCGAGCACGACGGCCTGCACACGGTCTCGCAGCCCCAGCTTCATCAGGATGTGGGTCACATGGGTCCTGATCGTGCTCTCCTCAACCACGAGCGCCCGGGCGATCTCGCGGTTGGACAACCCGCGCGCGATTTGGCGCAGCACCTGCAGCTCACGCGGCGTGAGCATCGAGAATGTTGGGGTCGATGTCACCGGAGCGGTGTTCGACCGGGCGAAAGCGGTGATGAGCCGGCGGGTGATCGCGGGGTCGATCAGCGCGTCGCCGCGGGCGATGACCCGAACGGCGCCGATCAGCTGCTCCGGCGGCGAGTCCTTGAGCAGGAAGCCGCTGGCACCAAATCGCAACGCCTCGTAGACGTACTCGTCGGCATCGAACGTCGTGAGAACGAGGATCCTGGCCGACGTCGAGGCGATGATCTCGCGCGAAGCCTGCAGCCCGTCCATGATCGGCATTCTGATGTCCATCAGGACGATCGAGGGTCGCAGTTCGCGCGCCATGACCACGGCCTGCTGGCCGTTGCCCGCCTCACCGACGACGCTGATCCCCGGCTCGCCGTCGAGCATCACGCTGAAGCCGCTGCGCACGAGCTGCTGGTCGTCGGCCACCAGGACAGTGATCGGCTCGTCGCTCATTCCTCTGCCTTCCGACCCGGGGTGTCCCGGAGCATCTGTCCCATGTAGAGCAGAAGTCAGCCTACGGGTGGATGACCGGGACCTCGCGTCGCCATACAGTCGGAGCGACGGGCTCGCGGCCTCGGGGTCAGGACACCGGGCCGCATTATCCGGGCGCCGAAGACGTCGGAGGTTGCGATGGGATGGCCAGGTTCGAGTCGTGTGCTCGTTATGCCGGTGCGCCGGGGGCCCATTTCCCCCGCCGACGTCGTCGCCGGAGTCGCGCTGTCGGCCGTCGTCTTCGTCATCGTGCACGTCGACCTGTATGCCGGCGACCCGCACGGAGACGTGCTAGCGGGGCTGGCCGCCATGCTGATGACCCTGCCTGTCGTCGTGGCTCGCAGCTACCCGTTGCCAGCCACGGTCTTCGCTGCTGCGGCGGCGCTGACGAACTGGGTTGTCGTCGGCCAATACGTCCGGTGCGGGGCTGCAATACCGGCCGCGCTCTGGTTGGCCTGTGCCGTGGGGCTCCGGCTGCGGCGCCGACCCGCAGCCATCGCGATGGCTTCGGTGTTGGTCTACCTGTTTGCCATGTGCAGCGCCGACGCCGCCCTGATACCGCTGACGTTCCTACCCCTCGCTCCCGCAGCAACCGGATTCTGGTGGGCGGGCCGAACGATCCGGTCGCGTAACGACACCATCGCGCGGATCACCCAGCAGAACGTGAAGCTGGTTGCCACACGCAGACGGACGGCTCAGCTGGCGGTCCTGAACGAGCGGCAGCGCATCACCGTCCGGCTTGACCGCGACCTGCAGGGGCACATCGACGCGATGGCCACCGCTGCGGATGCGGGACGTGCGCAGCTCGATGACCTGGTCACAGCACGGGCGACGTTCGCCGCAATCGCCGCGGAGGGGCGGACGGCCCTGACCCAGATGCGGGCCGACGTCGACGCGCTTCGGGATGTTCTGGCTCGCCCGGTGCTGACGCTGGGTCGCCTGGAGGACCTCGTGGAGCGCCACCACGGGGTGCTGACCGTCGAGCGTGCGCCGGGGTCACCCCCGGATGGGGTTCCGCTGCCCGGCTACCGGATCATCGAGCAGCTTCTGGGGACCTTCGACCGGGGCTCGGACCCGGTGGAGGTTCTGGTGCGTTTCCACGACGCCGAGCTGGAGCTGTGCGTCGCAGGGGCCCTCGCTTCGGTCTCTACTCGCGGCCTGGAGGCCACCGTGGCGCATCAACGTGTGGTCATACAGGGTGGAACGCTTGTCGCCGACCGCTGCGACGGCCGGCTGCAGTGGGTGGCAAGTGTGCCGTGGGCCGTCGGCTGACCGTCCGTCGTCTGAGCTGCGGGCTCATGACTGCCGGATCGAGCCCGGTGACGCGGCTCGTTGCCGGACCGGCGCGAGACCTGGTCCTCGCGATCGGTCTGGGGACCGTCGCCGTTCTGGCGCTTGGGGTGATGGGCAGCTCATCGGCTGTCAGGGTGTTCGCCGTTGTCGCCGTACTCGCCGTGACCTGCGGGTGCGCGACCCTGGCCCGGACGCATCCCCAGGCTGCCGCGTTGCTTGCCGCCCCGGTCCTTCTCGCGTCGCAGCTGCTCACCGGAACCGCGCAAGGGGCGTGCGAGGGGCTGCTGGTTGTCCCTGTCGCTCTGCTGGCCTTCCGGCTTGCGACGCGCGCAACACCGGGCCGGGCGTTCGCTGGCATCGCACTGCTGGCCACCGCCTGGCAAGCCGGTGGACTGCTGCGGGACGGTGCCGACGGCGTCAACCCGTTGATCTTCTTCGCGACCGTTGGGCCATCTGCTGTCGGCAGCATCATCGCGTCCCGGTCGCGGGCTCGAACCGAGCTGGCCGAGCAGGCGGTTGAGCTCATACGAGCCCGCGACGAGTACGTCGAAGAGTCCGTCCGCTTCGAACGGACTCGGATCGCGCGGGAGCTGCACGACGTCGTCGCGCACGGCGTGACCGCGATGGTCGTCCAGGCGAACGCAGGCCAGAAGCTGGCGGGAAAGTCCCCCGAGAAGGCGCGGCAGGCGTTCGAGCACATCGCCGGCTCGGCACGCCAGTCTGCCGCCGACATCCGGCGACTCGTCCTGCTGATCGGTGCCGACCTGCCTCCGGTCGGCCGCTCGATCACCGGGCTGGTCGAAGAGGCCCGTGCTGAGGGCCTGGTCGTGACCTGTGGGTCGGTCGACGCGGTCGACCTACTCGACCGGCCCGAAGCGGACGCCGCGTATGCCGTCGTCCAGGAAGCGATGACGAATGCCATGAAGCACGCCCCGGGCTCGCCCATCGAGGTCACGGTGGACGCGCGATCGGGGCAGGTGGAGGTGTCGGTGACGAACGCTCGCGGACGCGACGACGGCCAACGGGAGACGGGCCTTGGCGGCAGGCACGGGTTGGTGGGCATGCGCGAGCGGATCGAAGCGTGCGGCGGCACATTGGTGACGCACTCGACAACTGAAGGCGGGTGGTCGGTCTGGGCCGGACTGCCACGGCGGAGCGGCTGACGAGTCCGTCTGGCTTCTTGGGCGGGGGGCCTTTCGCGCGGGCGTGACACGCCATACGACAAAGCGACTACGAGAACGTGCGGAGTCTGGACGCGGAGATCGCCCAGCAGGAGGACGCGCCTGAATGCGCTGTCCCTGCAGTCTTTTCGTACACCGCCCACGAAAGGACAGCCCTATGTCCGTCATCACCCAGCCCTCGCTCCAGGCGCTACCGGCCCGGGACCTGCGCACCGCCTCGCGCTGGTTCGCCGCTGTCCTGATGTCTGTAGGCCCGCTCGCCGTCGCGGTCCTGCGCTTCGCCATGCCCTACAACACCACAGACTCCGTGCCGACGACGGTGGCCAAGATCGCGACGCACCCGTCGAGCGAGGGACTCGTGCTCTGGCTGAGCCTGATTGCCACGCTCACGCTGGTGCCGGGGGCGCTCGCCGCGATCAAACTGTCGTCGCGTGGCGCGCCGATTCTCTCCGCTACCGCGGCGCTCCTGATCGTGCCCGCGTATCTCTCGCTCTATGCTGTCGGGCTCGTCGACTACATCGGCATGAGTGTCAGCGCCCACACTGTAGATGCGGCCGCTGTGGCGCGGATCGCAGAGTACGTAAACCAGCTCCCGACCACGACGATCCCCACCAACATCTTCGTCGTCGGCCACGTCTTCGGGTCCATCGTCCTAGCCGTGGCGCTGTGGCGGTCACGCCGGGTCCAGCTCGTCGGATGTCTCGTCCTCGGCGTGTCCCAGCCGATCCATTTCGCGGCGGCTGTAACGGGCAACCACGTGCTGGACCTGGTCGGCTGGACGATGACGGCCGTAGGGATGGCGTTCGCTGCACTCGCGGTCATCGCCCTCCCCGATGACGAGTGGAGCCTGCCGCCCACCACCCCGGTGACCCGGACCACCCGGTGACCCGTGCCGCGTGGCGCCGACCCTCTGGATCAAGCAATGCACCTCTACGAGCTGGCGGCACGGTCTGGCTGACCGCCGACGGCATGGTGTCGTCGCCAACCCTCTCGTCCCCGGTAACGCGCCCGGCCGGTTTCGTCAGGCTTGGTGGACTGGGCGTATACGTCCCTCTCGCACCGTGTCGATCGGCCTGTGCTGGCGGACACGGGCCGGTATGCGTCAGAGCAGCTCCGCGGCCAGCTCGCCGATGGCGGCGAACACCGGAATGACGGAACTCCCCCGGTCGACCCCGGCCTCGTCGACGAGGTCGTCCGCCAGGGCGGCGACCGCGACCCAGCGCGCCCCTCGCTCGAGGACCGCCACGTCGGCTCGGACCCCGACGATCTCGCCCGTCTTGGAGGCCACGAGCACGTCCTCGGCCAGATACCCGGGCAGACCAGCGCGGTCCTGCTGGGCGCGCAGCACCTCGAACGCCGCCGCGGTCATCGCCCCGCCCAGCAACCGACCCCGGCGGAGAGCCACCATGACGGCCACGAGGTCGGCGGCGCTGGTCTCGTTCTGCAGGCCGCGCTCGGCCGCGGCGAAGTCCATCAGCCGCCGCCGTAGCGCGGTATGCCGGGTGGGCACGCTCGCGAGCAGTGTGGGCAGCGCCGATGAGGTCAGGAGACCGACGTGGTCGATGACCGCGTTGGTGGCGTCGTTGTCACTGAGCGCGATCATCAACCGGAGCATCTCGACGAGCGGCAGGCTCGTCACCGAGGGCAGCAGGCTCAACGGGCCTGCTCCTCCAACTCGCTTTCCCGGCAACGGAACCGGCTCGTCTAGCGCCACAGTGCCGAGCTCGACGGCGCGCAGGGTTGCCACGAGGATCAGCACCTTGACCGTGCTCGCCGACGGACCGACGCGGTCGGCGTCAGACGACCACGACCAGCCCTCGTCTGCGACGACCGCCACCCCCATCTGGCCGGGTGCGCGTCGGACGACCTCGGTGAGGCGCGCCGCGAGGTGAGGATGAGCGGGCGGCATACGCGGCAGTATGCCGGTGTGGCAAGAATGGGGACCGTGCAGCCGATGCGAGTCGCCGTCCCGGTCTCGTCCTTGTGGACCGACCCGAGCCGTCCCCGTCCCGTCGACGCAGCAATCGTCGCCGACGACCCAGACTCCGTTGCCTGGCTGCGCGCCCTCGACCAGCACGAGCTCGAGGGCGAGTCAGGGGACGGGCGCCTGGGGTTGCACGGCCGCCTGGACAGCCAGCTGGTCGCCGGTGAACCCGTACTGGTCGTGGCCGACGATGCGACAGAGTCAGGGTCAGATTCGGGGGCAGATTCGGGGTCAGATTCGGGGGCAGAGTCAGGGTCAGGGTCGGAGTGGGTCCAGGTGTTCTGCCCGTGGCAGCCGAGCTCGCTGGACGAGCGCGGCTACCCCGGCTGGCTGCGCCGGGCCCATCTGATCCCCGACGACACCGGCGGCCACACCGACGGCCCGAGCGACGAGTCGTGGATTGTCGCCGGGCGCGGCGTCCGGCCGGATCTCGAGCTGGCGCGGGAACACCTGGGGCTGGTCTACCTGTGGGGCGGGATGTCGCCGTGGGGGCTGGACTGCTCCGGCCTGGTCCATCTCGTGCAGCGCGAGCTCGGGCGGGTGGTCCCCCGGGATGCGCACGACCAGCGAGCCATCTGCGAGCCCGTCGAGCTCGACGCCGTGCAGCCGGGCGACCTCTACTTCTTCGCGGGCAGCGCAGAGGGAGCTGCGGATGCGGTCAGCACGACCGCCACGTCGGGCACGGACCATGTCGGCATCGTCACCGCGCCGATGAACATGATCCACGCCTGCGGGCACTGCGGGGTGGTCGAGGAGCCATTGGACGATGGTCGCCGGGCGACGTTGGTCGCGGCCGGACGACTACCCGGCTGAGGTGGCCCGGATGACCCTGGACCAGCTGCTCGACTACTGCCTGGCCAAGCCCGGCGCCTGGACGGACCGGCCGTTCGGGGACGACCTCGTGGTCAAGGTCGCCGAGAAGATCTTCGCCTTCACCAACGAGGACGTCGTCGCAGTCAAGTGCGGGGGCAGCCGGCAGGACGACCCGAGCGCGGACGAGTGGCTTCGCCAGTACCCCGAGGACGCGACCGTGATGGCATACCTGGGTCGTTCGGGGTGGAACTCGCTTCGCCTGCGCGGGACGATCCCCGACCTGGAGCTTCGCGACGCCGTTGACACGTCGTACGAGCTGGTTGTCGCCAGGCTGCCGAGGTCCCGTCGGCCCTAGGGGCGGCTGGTCAGGCTGACCCGCATGGGGACGGCAGCACCCCTGCAGCCGCCCGGATGTGACACCATGGGCTGGTTACGGAGGGGAGTATCCCCGCGTGCGGTTTCCTCGTCATCACGGCACCCACGACCTTCACCGGTCGAGGCGCCCGGGGAGCCGGTCCGTCCATTCGGGCGGGAGAGACCTCCGGTTGCGCACTCATGCACCGTGACCGGAAGGCTCGTTGAACCGTGGACGTCTCCCCCCTGACCTGGTGGGTCACCATCGGCCTGATGACGGTGTTCCTCTCCTGGGACGTCGTCGTCATCGGACGACGACCGCACGTCCCCAGCGCGCGCGAGTGCGCGCTGGCGCTCGCGTTGTATGTCGGTCTCGCCGTCGCGTTCGGGATCTGGATCTGGTTCCACTCCGGCGGCCAGTTCGCGGGCGAGTTCTTCGCCGGGTGGCTGACCGAGTACTCGCTGTCGATCGACAACCTGTTCGTCTTCCTGCTGATCATGCGGAAGTTCGTGGTGCCCGAGAAGCTGCAGCAGGAGGCGCTGCTCATCGGCATCATCATCGCGATCGTGTTGCGCGGTGTGTTCATCGCCCTCGGCGCGGCGGTGATCAACCAGTACGCCTGGGTGTTCTACATCTTCGGGGCGTTCCTCATCTACACCGCGGTCAAGCTTGCTAGACAAGGTCAGAGCGACGACGACCAGTTCGAGGAGAACCGGCTGCTCAGGTGGGTAGAGAACCGCTTCCCGGTGGCCCCGGACTTCCACGGGACCAAGCTGGTGGCTCGCCTCGACGGCAAGCGGCTGCTCACCCCGATGTTCATCGTCATCCTGGCCCTGGGCACGACCGACCTACTCTTCGCGCTCGACTCGATCCCGGCGATCTACGGGCTGACCAAGGAGCCCTACCTCGTCCTGACCGCCAACATCTTCGCACTGATGGGCCTGCGGCAGCTCTATTTCCTGATCGGCGGTCTGCTCGAACGTCTGGTCTACCTCAGCATCGGGCTGTCCGTGCTCCTGGCGTTCATCGGCGTCAAGCTGATCCTGCACGCACTGCACGAGAACCACCTGCCGTTCCTCAACGGTGGCAACCCGATCCCCGTGCCCGAGGTCCCGATCACGGTCTCGCTCGGCGCGATCATGCTGATCCTCACGGTGACGACGGTGGCCAGCCTGGTCAAGACCGCGCACGACGCGGCTCGCGACCACGGCTCGACCTCAGAGGTCCCGCCGCCCCCGGTCACCGGCTGACCGGCTGACCGGCTGACCGGCTGAGCGAGGCTCAAGCGCCAGCCGTCGCTCCAGGTTCCTCCAGAGCGGGCCCTCCGCCGCGAGTGGTGCCCATGACGACGACGCTCGCCGCGACGACGAGCACCATGCCTGTCACCTGCCAGGTTGTGAGGCGTTGGTCGAGCACGATCAACCCGGCCAACGCAGCAACGGCCGGCTCGAGGCTGAGCAGGACGCCGAACACCCGAGGACTGAGTCGGCGCAACGCCAGCAGCTCGAGCGAGTAGGGAAGCACCGAGGACAGGACCGCGATCCCCAGCCCTTTCAGCAGGACTCCGCCGGTCCACAGGGGCATGGAACCCCACCCGAACGGGGTCACCACCACTGTGGCGACGACCATGGCGAGAGCCAGCCCGTCGAGCCGGGAGAAGGCGGCCCCCGTCCGTTTGGACAGCAGGATGTACGCCGCCCACAGCACGCCTGCGAGCGCAGCCAGCCCCAACCCGGCGAGGTCGAGCTGATCGAACGGCACGTTCAGGGCCCGCGAGATGAGGAGCACACCGACCGCGGCCCCGCCGACCGCGACGATGTCGGCGGCCCGTCGCGACAGGGCCATGGTGAGCACGAGCGGTCCGAGGAACTCGATCGTCACGGCGACACCGATGGGAAGCCGCCCGAGCGAGGCGTAGAACGACCAGTTCATCGCTCCCAGCGCGAGACCGAACAGCGCGACCGTCGACCAGGCAGCCCGCGAGTGCCCCCGCAGACGCGGGCGGGCCACGGCGAGCAGGATGACGGTGCTGATGAGCAGGCGCAGCGTCACCGAGCCGGCGGCACCGATCGTGGGCACCAGCGTGGCCGCGAGCGCGCCCCCGAACTGCACCGAGACGACTGCCAGGAGGACCAGCAGCGGTGCCGGCACGCGGGACGAGAACCCCGGCGTCGGCATACCCCTATCCAACGCCATCCCCGTCAGGACCAGCAGTCCGCAGACGTACCGGCGGCCCGGCGGACGTCCAGCGCCGGCCTCAGCGTGCTAGGCCTGCAGCCCGTCCCACGACCAGTGCGGGAGCGCCAGATCGTCGGGCACATCGGTCGCTGACTCGTGGTAGCGGCTCATCGTCGTCGTGGTCGCCCAGGCGAAGTAGTCGTGCAGCACGCCACACAACGGCTCGTCGGTGAGCTCGACGTCGGCCAGTGCGAGGTCGAAACACGCCACCGCGCGGCGGTTCATCTCGTCGTGCTCGCCGTTGCCGCTGTGTTGGCGCACGACGAACGACTCGTCCCCATAGCGCTGCCTGTATGACGGTGGACCGCCGAGGGCTTCGGCCCAGTAAGCAGCCAGTCGCTCGGTGTGGTCGGGTTGGTATCCGTGGCTGAAGGCATGGCTGACCACCCCGTCGGCCATCACCCGGTCGTGCCAGGCGGCCGCCAGCCGCTGTAGCCCAGCGTCACCGCCGGCGGCGTCGTAGACGCTGTGCATGGCCACCACCATGGCACAGCCGGTCAGGCCATGGCGCGGTTCATCTGGCGGAGCTCCTTCTTGAGGTCGCCGAGCTCGTCGCGCAACCGAGCCGCGAGCTCGAAGTGCAGCTCGGCGGCGGCGCCGTGCATCTGCGTGGTGAGCTCCTGGATGAGGTTCGCGAGGTCGGAGGCGGCCATCGACTCGTGCCGTCCGCCCGCGGAGACCGAGATGTCCGCGGCCAGCGCCCCACGGCCGCCGCCCTTGACCGCCCGGCCGCGGGACTGGGAGCGTCCGCTGCCGAGCAGCGCCTCGGTGTCCGCGTCCTCGCGGCCCAGCATGTCAGTGATGTCGGCGATCCGCCGGCGCAACGGCTGGGGGTCGACGCCGCGCTCGAGGTTGTAGGCGACCTGCTTCTCGCGCCGTCGGTTGGTCTCGTCGAGGGCCTGTTGCATCGACGGGGTGACCTTGTCGGCATACATGTGCACCTGGCCGCTGACGTTGCGCGCCGCACGCCCGATGGTCTGGATCAGGCTGCGTGCCGAACGCAGGAAACCCTCCTTGTCGGCGTCGAGGATGCTGACCAGCGACACCTCGGGCAGGTCGAGCCCCTCGCGAAGCAGGTTGATGCCTACGAGCACGTCGTACTCACCCAGCCGTAGCTCTCGCAACAGCTCCACCCGCCTGAGAGTGTCGATGTCGGAGTGCAAATAACGAACCCGCACCCCTTTGTCGAGCAGGTAGTCGGTCAGGTCCTCGGCCATCTTCTTGGTGAGCGTCGTCACGAGGATGCGCTCGTTCTTCGCGGTGCGCAGGGCAATCTCGTGGAGCAGGTCGTCGATCTGGCCCTTGGTCGGTTTGAGCACGATCTCCGGGTCGACCAGGCCGGTGGGCCGGATGATCTGCTCCACCGGGGGGCCGGAACGCCCCAGCTCGTAAGGCCCCGGAGTCGCGGACAGGTAGAGGGTCTGGCCGATCCGGTCGAGGAACTCCTCCCACATCAGCGGACGGTTGTCCATCGCGCTCGGCAGCCGGAACCCGTGGTCGACGAGCATCCGCTTGCGGGACATGTCGCCCTCGTACATCGCGCCGATCTGCGGAACCGTCTGGTGCGACTCGTCGATGACGAGCAGGAAGTCCTCGGGGAAGTAGTCGAGCAGGCAGTGCGGAGCCGACCCCGCGGAACGTCCGTCGATGTGGCGCGAGTAGTTCTCGATGCCGCTGCACGAGCCGACCTGGCGCATCATCTCGATGTCGTAGGTCGTGCGCATCCGCAGACGCTGAGCCTCCAACAGCTTGCCCTGCGTCTCGAGCTCGTCGAGCCGGCCGGCCAGCTCGAGCTCGATGCCGCCGATGGCGCGGTCCATCCGCTCGGGCCCGGCGACGTAGTGCGTGGCGGGGAAGACATACATCTCAACCTCCTCGTGGACGACCTCCCCGGTCAACGGGTGCAGGGTGTAGATCCGCTCCACCTCGTCGCCGAAGAACTCGATCCGGATCGCCAGCTCCTCGTAGACCGGGATGATCTCCACGGTGTCACCGCGCACCCGGAAGGTGCCACGGGTGAACGCGAGGTCGTTGCGGGTGTACTGCATCTGCACGAACCGTCGTAACAGCTCGTCGCGCTCGATCTGCTGCCCCAGCTTGAGGCGGACCATCCGGTCGATGTACTCCTGCGGCGTCCCCAGGCCGTAGATGCAGGACACCGACGCGACCACGATGACGTCGCGCCGGGTCAGCAGGGAGTTGGTCGCGCTGTGCCGCAGCCGCTCGACCTCGTCGTTGATCGAGGAGTCCTTCTCGATGTAGGTGTCCGTCTGCGGGATGTACGCCTCGGGCTGGTAGTAGTCGTAGTAGGACACGAAGTACTCGACCGCGTTGTTCGGCAGCAGCTCGCGGAACTCGTTGGCCAGCTGAGCGGCCAGCGTCTTGTTGGGTGCCATGACGAGGGTGGGCCGCTGGACCTGCTCGATCACCCACGCCGTGGTCGCGGACTTGCCGGTGCCGGTGGCACCGAGCAACACGACGTTGCCCTCGCCGCCCTTGACCCGCTCGGCGATCTCGGCAATCGCCGTCGGCTGGTCGCCGCTGGGCGAGAACTCCGAGATCACCTCGAAGGGGGCCACGGTGCGCTTGATGTCACTCTTCGGACGCATACGGCAACGGTATGCCTCGCCACCGACACCCATCCCACCCCGCCGTCGAAGTGCGGCCGCCGCGGGCTGCACGCATACTGGCCGAGGAGAGTGCATGTGAGCCGCCGGAGTTCTGGATCATGCCGCAGTGCGCCCCGCTACCTCAGGAGCTGTGATGTCCACCGACACCCTCGACGGCACGACCTCGTTCTCAGACCTCGGCCGTGACATGTGGTCCTACCTCACCGGCAAGGAGGCGACCATCGACTACACGTTCGTCGACATGACCGTCGAGGTGCCCCGCTCCACTGGACCAGACAGTGCTCGGGCGTCGTGGAAGCTCAACGGGACACTGCGCATCACGACCTCCGACAAGGAGACCCGTGGAGCCGTCAACGGCTCGCACTCCTGAGCTCGCCAGTCGCCTGGCGTTCGTCGCTGACCTGACAGTCGAGGTCAGCGATGCTCGGGGCTCGACGGCCGCCCACCTCGGCAACGGGGAGAACGGGCTGGTCCTCGAGGCGCCGGACCTGGCGACGCTGATGCGCTGTCTGCCGGGGCGCGGCTTGCGGCGCGACCTGCCGATCTCCGTTCCTCTCGAACAGTTCGCCGGTCTACGTATCGACGTGAGGTCTCGGGGAAAGGCCATGGGTCGGGTCTACATCACGCCGTCCGGGTCAGCACGCCTGCGCCCGGCGCTGAGCGCCGTTCCCGCGCTCCTGAAGCGTGTAGCCGTTTTGCTCTACCTTGAGGTACGCAGCCGGCTCCGACGGAGGTAGCACCCAGCCGAGCCGCGGTTTGCCACTGTCCTCACGAGCCAGCCCACTCCTGCACGCGGGCGTAGGCCTGGTCGAACCACGGCTCCTTGGCCGCGGCGTACTCCTCGGTCGCGTAAGTGCGAGACAATAGGCGTCGTTTCTCGGCGGCGTAGTCCTGCTTGGCCGACGGCACTGATCTCAACCAGTCGCGGAACTGCAGTGCGAAAACCCATCCAGCAGAACCGATCTCGCGGATATGCACATTGGCGACGCGTCCCGGGTCCAGCGACGCGTGGAACCGCTTCTGCCATCCGACGGGGTCGGCCGAACCCGGGTACGGGTGGTCCTGGAGCACTTCGTGCACGCGCAGGAACCCCCGTTCGCGTAGGTCGCCGACGAACCGCGGGTCGTCGGCGTCGGGCAGCCGACGAACCCCGACCTGCAGGTCGATCACGTCTTTGGCGATGAGCGCGGGAACGCTCGTGGAACCGATGTGGTCGACGCTGACCGCCCGGTCACCCAGGGTGTCCTGCAGCTTGGCCACCAGGCGAGCACCTTGGGCGGACCAGGTTGGGTCCGGGGGGACCACCGCCGCCTCGTCCGGGCGTTTGGTGCGAGTGCCCGACTGGAGGTTCGCCTGGTAGGGGGTGAGGCGTTCCTCCCAGAGACGCCGGACCTGTGCGATCGTCTCGTCGTACGTGCCGGTGTTGTCGATCCAGACGTCGGCCGCAGCCCGACGCTGGTCGTCCGTGGCTTGCGCGGCAATTCGATGCCGGACGTCGCCGTCATCCATGCCGCGCTGGTCGACGAGACGGCCGACCCGCACCTCCTCGTCGGCACCCACCACCACGGTGAGGTGCTCTTTCGGCCACAGGCGGCGCTCCACGAGAAGGGGCATGTCGAAAACGGACACCGCTCCGGTCGGAGCCTGGTCGCGCAGTTCTCGCACCCGCTCGGAGATCGCCGGCGTCGTGATGGCGTCGAGGGCCGCCAACGCCTGTGCATCGGGAAAAACCAGTGCTGCCAACGCAGCTCGGTCCAAGGACCCGTCCGCCTCGATCAGGTGTGAGCCGAAACGCTCGGCCACCCGGGCCAGGGTCGCGGTGCCCGGCTGCATGACCTCCCGAGCGACGGTGTCGGCGTCGACCAGCACCGCACCGAGCTCGCGCAACGCAGCTGCCACGGTGGACTTGCCGGACCCGATCCCGCCGGTGAGGCCCACGTTCAGCACCCGGTCAGCCTAGCCAAGCGGGTCGGACCACCGTGCGGGTCGGCTAGCGTCGTCACCCTGACTCGTCGTGTGGTCGTGACCGGAGGGGGCATCGGCCGGGCCGTGGCGGAGCGGTTCGGCCGGGACGGGTGTGCTGTCTCGCTGGTGGGACGACGCCCCCACGTGCTCGAACGCGCAGCCGAGAGCCTTCGCGCTCTGACGGCGGACGTTGAGGTCAGCACGCATGTCGCGGACCTGATGTCGCCCGAGTCGGTTGCCACCCTGGCAGCCGCCCTGGTGGCCCGCGGCTCGGTCGACGTGCTCGTCCTCAACGCCGGGGGCACCTACCCGGGAAGTGGCGAGACCGACGACCCCGTGGACCGGTTGCTGGCCCTGGCGCAGGCTTACCGCGGTCTGGGACGCCTCCACCCGGCTCGCGCCGGAGGGCGTGACCGTCACCGCGGTGGCGCCTGGGTTCGTCCCGGACACCGCGTTCTGGGAGGAGTGGCTGCGCGACAACCCGGGCCTGCGCGAGAACCGGTTGGCACGCATCCCGATGAACCGGCCCGGTACGCCTGCCGATGTGGTCGAGGCGGTGGCGTACTTCGCCTCCGACGGCGGCGGTTGGACGACGGGCCGGATCCTGCAGGTCAACGGTGGTGGGATGCTCGGCCACCGCTGAGGTGACAGGGGGCACCCGGCCAGCCAGTCGGGTCAGCAACATTCGACGGGCTCTTGCGGTTCCCCGCGCAGGGGTATGAGGCGTACGCGCGCGGGCAGCTGCCTGGTCAGGGCTGCGGCGACGGTGGTGGTCGCCGGGCTTGCGGCTACGCCGTGCAGCCCGGACACCGCACAGCCCCATGGATGTTGGGACCGCTGCTCGTCGAGGGTTCATGGTGATGACCATGAGCAGTTCTGACCTCATCTCGACGCCGTTCACTGCCTCTAGCACTGCGGACGATGTGCTCGGGGGCGTCGACCTCACTGGCGTCCGCGCGATCGTCACGGGAGCGGCATCCGAGATCGGCGCCGAGACGGCTCAGGCGTTGACCGCCGCCGGACAGGCATACGCTCACGGGCTTCGTCGAGGCCTGGGCCGGTCCGCTGCACCTGCTCGTCAATAGTGCCGGACTGGTCACCGGCGGCCTGGAACGCACCCAGGATGGCTGCGAGCTGCAGATCGCCACGAACCATCTCGGACACTTCGCCCTGGGCCACCGGTTTCACGACGCTCTGGCCCTGGGAGCGTCGGGGCGCGACGGGGCACGGATCGTGTCCCTCAGCTCGACGGCGCACAGGCGCGCTGGCGTCGACTTGCAGGACCTCCACTTCGAGCGACGCGGCTACGACCCCAGATCGCCTACGCTCAGTCGAAGACCGCTAACTCCCTGTTCGCCCTCGAAGCGACCCGTCTGCGGTCGCCCGACGGCATCGTCACCAATGCCGTCAACCCCGGTGGGGTCGCGACCGACCTGCAACGCAACATGATTGGTCGGAGTGAGGGCCCCCGAGGAGATGGCCGACCGGGTGCGCGCCAAGGTCGGTACCTCGAGTAACCTCGAGCTACCTCGACGCGAGCACAATTCGTGAGTCTCGTCGTGAGATGTAACGGCGACACGTAGACCTACACTGTGGCCATGGCTGGGCATCGGATACTTCTGCAAGGCGGTACACGCGACGGTGAGGTCCATGTCTTGGAGCAAGACACCGGACGTCTCGAGTTCCGTGCCGACGAGGACGAGCAAACCGGTCGCCCCGATGAGGGCTATCTGCTGACCGAAGAGTGGCGGGAACTGACCGACGGACGGTCCGCGCAGCTCGCGCGGCTCGAATAGGGCGCAGCGGCTGTTCCGGCACCCTTTCGGTGTCGGCACCCACGGCGCAGCCTGCTGCACCCTTATCGGTCGCCAATCGGCGCCAGCGACAGTCGTCAGTCGACCTTAAGCTCGTCACCGTCGACGGTGACCGTGCCGCGGCGCAGCGGCCAGACCTTGGTCAGTGCCATGAACGCGGCGCCCAGGCCCGGGACCTTCGCGAACCCTCCTTGTGGCCCACGCGTCATCTGTCCGCTGGTCACGTCGTAGGTGGACTGATGCCAAGGGCAGACCAGGCAGCCATCGGCGTCGATGCTGCCACCTGCCAGATCTGCGCGAAGATGCCGGCAGCGTCGGCTGACGGCGAAGTACGCGCCGTTATCGCCGACCGCATAAGGGCCCGACCCTGTCACAGTTCCTCGCGGGACATCAGCCTTCGGAATCCGGCTTGTCACCATCTGCTCCTCCCGGTGCTCACTGCGCCCATCCTGGCACAGGCCAGCTCTCGCGGGGCAGAGTCGGACGTCGAAACGTGGCGAACAGGGATGTCCGGTCAACCAAGGGGCAGATGGCTGCGGTGCCGAGCCCAGCGACGAGGGGCGCCTGGTGTGGCTGACCGCAACTGTCGACGCGGCCGGAGGTGCAGAGCGGAACTCGCAGTCCGACGAGTCACCAGGCAGGATCTCTCGCGTACTGCCCACCGGGGCACACGAAGCTGACCCAGCCTGACGGGACGCGGAAGTCCCCCGGGGTGATCCCAGCAGACCCCACCGCACCCGGCATACGGCATCTCGCACACACGCACGATCGCGCGCAGGTTGTTCGAGCCGCGCTCACCGTGCCGGGTGTTCGTGAGACAGCTGGGGTGCGCCCGCTTCGCCTGGCGTGCGCGCAGTTCCTGGGCCCTGTGGCGACTCAGAGTGGGCGACTGTCGCGTGATTCTCGACATCCGCCGCGGAGAACTCGTCATCATCGCCTTCGACGTGGGCAACCGCAGCGGCATCTACGACTGACCCGAGCGATTGTACGCAAGGGGATTGGTCAGTGCTACTGATTGGTCTTCCTCTGGCTGCTGGTCCGACCTACCGAGGTCGATTCCTCCACGCGGACAGGCCTCAGCTGCTTTCGACCAGGTTCACCAGTGCGTTCAACTCGTCCCGCAGTGTCGCGGCGAGGGCAGCCCGCTCTGCGCTCGGCGCGACGGGCAGGGTCATGATGACGACGCTGCCACCGCCAGGTCGCGGTACCACTCGGATGAAGGCTCCACCCTCCCGACCAGGGGAGATCTCGCGTAGGTAGTCGACCGTGCCTGCCTCTCGGTTCACGACGACCCGCACAGAGAAATCCTGACCATCTTTCGTCGCACGCCAACGTGACCCGTCGTCCAGGGTGACCGCGTCCGCGAAGGCGGGTGCCCAGTCTGGGATGCGCGTGGGCTCGGCGAGCAGCGCCACGACGGCCGCGAGCTCGGCGTCGCTTTCGATGCTCTGTGTCTCTGTCCTGCTGTTCACAAGACGATCGTAGGGCTGCGGGACCCGCCGCTCCGAACCACGGTTAACGCCCAAAGCCAGGTAGCCGATCCGCGCGCGGGACGACGCTCAGGTGGGTTGGTGGATCTGCTGCGTCAATGGGTTGGTGTACGCATAAGCGCTGACGGCATTCGGCCAGTGTCAGTCGAGGGATGATCAGCTGGTCGCCGACCCGTGCCGTAGGCGGATCCCGTTGCGGCGATGGTGGGGCATGTCGCGTGCGGAGTGAGTGTCGGTGGTGGTGCCTACGCTTAAGTGAATGGTGATGATCATTGACTACGCGATACCGGGTCCGTTCACAACGCTCAGCCAGTTTCCGGCCACGGTGCTTGAAACCGTGTCCGATGACCCGGTTGGGATCTGTTGGTCGGCGCATGGGCTGGTCATCCAACCGAGTGAAGCCCAGTCACTGAACCTGCCCGAGGAGCGTTTCGCGACCAACCAGCTTCGTTCGGCCACGGACCTCGTGCGGGCTTTGCTGGCACTGGACCCGAAGTCGTTGGCTGTGTCCCGTCCACCCGAAGACCGGGTGATCGGCACCTGCCGACACTTCGCTGTCCTGAGTTGCGCCTTACTGCGTTACCGCGGGATCCGTGCCCGGGTGCGCTGCGGCTTCGCGACCTACTTCCAGCCGGGTCAAGGGGTCGATCACTGGATCACCGAATACTGGGACCAGGACGCCGATCTATGGACACGCATCGACACCGAGATCCTCGGCGGCACGGTCTTGCAGCACCCCGAGCGCTCGACCGCCGATGAGTTCCTCTCCGGTGGTGAAGCATGGCAGGCTTTTCGTCGAGGACAGATCGACGCATCAAAGTTCGGGGTATACGGGACGGAGAACTGGGGGCCTGCGGAGATCCGCGGCAACGCGGTCAAGGACCTCGCTGCGCTCAACAAGGTCGAAATGCTTCCCTGGGACGAATGGGGCCGTATGACCGAGGCCTACGACGGCACGACAGGGCCCGATTACGACGAGCTGCTCGACACTCTGGCCAGCACCTGCTCCTCCGGCGACGTTGCAGCCATTGCCGCCGTCTATTCCCACAAGGACCTACAGGTACCCACCGACATAACCCACTGACGAGCCAAGGCGCGATCGTCGTAACGGGATCCCTTTACGACGGATCTTGACTCGGGGAAAGTCGAGGTCTCTGATGGGATATGTGACTGAATCTTCTGGTGCCGTTGAACATGTCGAACCGCCAGTGGCCTGCACACTCGGGGCGAGCGACGGTCCGTCGCGACTGCGACGGTGGCAGCATCTTCACCAGATCGCAGCTCCCACCGCCCAACTCACCAACGGCGAGCTCAAGGTCCGCTATCGGGCTGGCCCAGAGGTGCTGGCCGAGCTGCAGGAGCTAGTCGCGGAAGAACGCGTGTGCTGCGCGTTCGTCAGCTGGGCCGTTGACGAGGAGAGAGGGCAACCCGTCTTGCGCGTCACTGCCCCAGCGGGTTCACCTCAAGACATCGAGCCCATCGCCGCTATGTTCGCAGCCACCGACTGAAGCTCAGAGGTCGATCGGCATACGGTGGTTCCATGACGCGAGGGGTTGTCGCGGTCGTCAACTTGTACGTGGGCGCGGCCCTGGGAACTCGCGCGGCCGAGGCGGCCGGCGTGCGTCGAAGTGAATGTTCGGCGTCGTGCTGGTGCCGAGGACCATTCCTCAGTGCCTTCCGCTGGGTGATGCCGGTGGGGCACCGATAGCCGATCGTCCACTGCGCCGGTCCGGGTGCTATGGGCGAGCCGGGGTGGCAAGGCTGGCTGCCAGGTCGGTCAGCACGTCGGTGAGCTGGCCCGTAGGGGTTGAGGACATGCCGGCGACGGTCTGGTCGGCCAGTTGTCGCCAAGCGGCTTTGAGATCTGGCAGGAGTGCTTTGCCTTGGTCGCTGAGCTCGACGATGGTGACCCGGCCGTCGGTGGACGATGGTCGGCGCACGACCAGACCTGCTGATTCCAGCTTGCGGACGCTGCCAGTGATGGTCGGCGGCTCGCAGCCGCTGGAGATGGCGAGCTGTCCTTGGCTGCGGGGACCTTTGGCGTCCAGCTCGAGCAGGATGACTTCCTGACCGGTGTGCACACCCAGCGGAGCCAGAAGCGCGTCGGCCAGGGCACGGTGTCGGATCCCGATCGATCGGATCGCAGTGTTCAGTGCGGCCGCCTGTTCGAAGTCCACCACGTGCCTCACTTTTGTGCCGTCCATCTCTTGCCAGAAGATCGCTTATGTGGATAACCTTTAGGCACATAAGCAACTCTACGCAAAGGAGCCGTCCATGTCCACGCTCACCGCCACCACGCCCGCCACAATGCACCGACAGCTGCGCCACCGAGCGGTCGCCGTCACCGCCACGGTTGTCACCACACTGGCCCTCTGGACCCTCGCGGTGCCCCTGCTCGAGGTCAGCCTGACGGTGCGAACCCCAGGGAGCAGCACCGAGCAGAACGTCGGAGCCGCCGCCGTTCTCGCGACCAGCCTGCTGGTGTCCCTGGCCGGCTGGGGGCTGCTCGCGTTGCTCGAGCACCACACCCCTCGAGCCCGGACCGTCTGGACCGGCGCCGCAGCGACAGTGCTCCTGGTGTCGCTGGCCGGCCCCCTGACCGCCGCCGCCACCAGTGCAGCAGCGGCCTGGCTGATGCTGCTGCACCTGTCCGTCGCCGCCGTGCTCATTCCGCTCCTGCGACGCACCACGGTGCCGCGCTGATGCCCAGCCAGCCCGACGCCGACACAGTCACCCACACCACGGCCCGGTTCACCAAAGCCGAACTGGACTACCTCCTCACCGAGCCACGACTCGGGCGCCTGGCTACCGCCGATGCGACCGGAGCTCCGCACGTCGTGCCGGTCGGTTGGTCCTACAACCACGAACTAGGCACCATCGACATCTCCGGCCGTAACTTCGCCGCCACCCGCAAGTACCGCAACGTCCAAGCCAACCCGCGCGCGGCGTTCGTGGTCGACGACGTCCTACCGCCCTTCCACCCCCGCAGCATCACGGTGCAAGGAACCGCCCAAGCCCTCGGAGGCGGTGACCACGGACGCACCGAAGCGATGATCCGCATCGTGCCCGCCACGATCATCTCCTGGGGCCTCGATGACACCGCACCCCCGCCCTGAACCTCGCCCCAAAGGGCCATGGTCAGCTGGGACGGGTCGGTCCTTCTGGGGGTGTGCCGCCGACGGCGCGCCAGACGAGTGCGGCGGCGCGGGTTGGCCAGTTCGGTGGTGGCAACGGCTCGGCGAGGGGCGCGGCCGTACCAGGAGCCGGTGCAGAGCGTGACGGCGAGGTCGAGGTCGGCGGCGGGGTCGATCAGGCCGCGTCGCTGCTCGCGGTCCCCGGCTGTCGGCCCTCGTCGACGACGTCGGTGACGAGCGGCAATCCCGATACTGCGGTCGCAACGTCGTCCAGCGGTACTTCAGCAAACTCAAGCAGTGGCGCCGAAACGAGGTGCGCTCCGGGTCAGCAACTACCCGTCGGGGGCGCGGGGGTAGCCCGCCCCGCAGGAAAAGCTCTGTTGAGGACTTTGGGATCGCCCTGGACGCGCCCTGCGGAGGTCGCCTGGTCGATGGTGAGCCCGCCGGCTGCAAGCCCGACGATGATCTCTGGTGCCGCTTTCAAAATCGTGCCCGGAGCGCGGTCGGGCTGGACGACCACGCGCGGACCGTTTTCGTCGATGTGCAAGACGATGAGGAAGCCTTCGATCTCGAAGCCGAGTTCGAGTGCGGGAGTGGCCCTCACGTCGCGAAGTAGCGCAGGCAGCGCGAGCACTAGCCAGCGCGGCTGGAACGAATCGCCGTCACGTCCTGTCATCATCAGCGGCGCACCCCATCTACCAAGCGCCTCCATCGGCTCGCGGAGTCCCACGCCCCACGGCGTCAGGGCATAAAGGACTCCCACATCCCCAAGCCGCCGTTCGATGATCCCGTCTTCCTCGAGGCTCCGCAGTCGCTGGGCCAGGAGGTTGGTCGCGATCCCTGCGAGGGAGGTCTTCAGTTCGCTGTAGCGCATCGGTCCGGGCAGCAACTCGCGAACGATCAAGAGGTTCCAGCGGTCGCCCACCACGTCTAAGGCGCGGGCGAGTCCACAGAACTGGCCGTAAGAGCGGCCCGAAGAATACTTGACAGTCTCCATTGTAGTTGATTATATCAAGCCTGCGGAGTTCCTGCAGGGTGAGACTCGGATCGCACCCGGCTCGGACAATCAAGGAGTCATGTGATGGAGATCGACTGGCTCGGTGCCGTGCTCGCCGTCGTGGCCGGCATGGTGGTGGCGGGCGTCTGGTACGGCAAGGTCTTCGTGAGCCTGTGGTGGCAGCTGACCGGCATAACTCCGGCGCAGTCCAAGAACGCCAGCAGAAGGAACATGGTCCAACTGCTCATCGCGAACAGCGTGACCGCGGTCGGACTGGCAGTCGGCATCGGGACCGCCTCAGCGGCCACGAAAGACGGGTCGGTGTGGATGGCGCTGCTGGTCGGGCTCGTGGCGTGGTCGACGTTCTCGGCCACACGCTGCTCCAGCACAATGCCTTCGAGCTGAAGCCGCCGAAACTGACCCTGATCAACGGCAGCTATCAACTGGTGCTGTTTCTCGCCATGGCACTGGTGATCGGGCTGCTGTAGCTTTCGCGACGACCTGGAGAGCCGCTCAACGCCACACCTCTCGTGACGCGCCCTCGCTCCTGCTTGAAGGCGCAACAGCGCAACTCGGGGCGTCCCGCGGACGATCGGTCTGCGGGACGGCCGCACCTCGCTCGCGCAGGTCCAGGAGAACCTTGGGCGTATGCCGAGCAGTTGTTCTACTGGCACCGTTCCCAGTGCGAGTAGTAGCGCCTCGCGCAGCCGGCCGTCGTGAGTGGCCATGGACCATGCCGCTCCTGCCCGGGCGAGCTGAAATCCCAGGCGCAGGTATGCCACGTCGGTGGGTTCGCCGTAGGGGTGCGCACCGTTGGTCTCGACGTAGGCGCCCTTGACCAGCCGGACGTGGACGCCCGCCTGGGTCAACGTGTCCACGTCGACGGTTGAGCGCCGCAGGTTCGCCTGCACCGTGGCGCAGACCCGGTCGGCCAAGCCACGGCTGGCCACGTCCAGCACGCAGGTCAGGACCGTGTCCGTCCGGGCGGCGTTCTCGGCGCGCACCTGAACTCGCCGTCCGTCGGCCAGGGCCTCAGCGATGGCAGCGAGCCGGTCTGCGGCACCGGTCGAGTCGGTATCCAGTGCCAGATGGGTCAGGTCCACCGACAGCCAAGCATCCGCCGGCGGCGGGGGCAGCGCGGTCGCCAGCGACTGGTAGTCCTCGACTACCTCCTCGGCAGCAGCAGCGTTCTCGACCAGCTCACCGAACAGGTCGACGCTGACCCCGTGGCCTCCCTGGAGCAGGCCGGCTGAAGCAGTCAGCGCTTCGGCTTGGGAGCGTCCCGCTACCTAGCGAGACGCGGCCCGCCATGCAGCCATCTCACCACCAGGCATGGCCTTGGCGACACGTTCAAACGGCTCGTACGTTGCCAACTGGAACAGCACGGCTCGATCTACACCCACACAAGCAACCCTGCCATCTCCCGCACGGCCCGTTCCGGTAGGGGTTCGGCTTGGCGAGTCACAACTGTTCGATGATGGTCTATTTGCGTTGATGTCCGAGCTGGCATCGGACCCGTACCTAGCCGCTTGGCCCGGCCGCGTGGACCGCGGCAGACGGAGGGGGTCGTAACCCGGTTGCGCTCAGCTGAGCATGTGGGTTGAGTGCTCGACATGGAGTTCCGCACGGCACGGTTGAGCCTGCATCCAGTCGACGAGCAGGAGGCCCGGCGCATCCGCGATCATGCGCCGCAAGCAGGCGACGCTTGGGCAGCCGACTATCCGTTCGAAGGAGACCTGGCTGCCATCGGCGGCATTCTGCGCGCTACCGAGCAGAACGGCGACCAGCGTCCCTTCGGCTACTACCAGATCAGGCTTCGATCCGACGGGCTGGCTGTCGGTGGCGTTGGATTCAAAGGACCCCCCGATGGCGAAGTCGTCGAGATCGGCTACGGACTGGTGCCGTCCGCGCGAGGACACGGCTACGCGGCGGAAGCACTGGGAAGCCTGGTGCAGATTGCCGCCGATCTCGGCGTGACGACGATCCGCGCTGACACAGATCTCGACAACGTTGCATCACAGCGGACCCTCGAACACGCCGGCTTCCTCCAGGTCGAAACTGACTCTCAGCTGCATCACTACGAGACCCGTATCAGCCACATGCGGATATAGCCGCAACGCCCCCCTTCGGCTACGAGCGTGCGGTCCCGCAAGACGATGGCTCTACGGGCTGCAGCGAGTAGTCGATCGACGTTGCGCGGGTTCAGGCCACCAGCGGCGTGTTTGGTAGCCGACGAAGATCCAGTGACCGTCGAGTTTCTGGGCGGTGGCGGTATAGATCGTGCGCTTGCCGGTGTCGGCGCGGTCGGGGAAGACGATGTGACCGCGTGCGCCGCCCGGTACTCCCACCGCGGCGGTGGCAAAGCCAGGTCTCGCCGCGGCACTGTCGATGGAGTAGTGCTGTCGGCGCTCGTCCTGCCTCTGCTTTCCGCTCGCCTGGGTTAGGTCGGCTCCGGCAACTTATGCGCCGCCGGAGGTAGGCGAAGGTGACTGCCAGCAGCAGCGAAGGCCATAACAGGGCCGGGGCGTAATAGGGCAGCCATGAACAGGGCCCATCCGGATGCAACCCGCGGCCGCTGGTGACCGGCGCGGGCATGCCCCTGTCCCCTCTGGCCGGTTTCGTCAGGAGTTGCCACAACTGGGGACCACGAGCACGCTGGATGCCATGACCTTTCACCTCCGGGTCGCTAGTGTCCCCCGCCAATTCGTTTAAGAAGTCGTCAGAGTGAGGCGAGGATCTGCTCGGCGGACTTGGTCCAGATGAACGGTCTGGGGTTCTGGTTCCGGGCCTTGACCCAGGCGCGGATGTGTCTCTCTCCAACGCTTGGACGCTGCGGTGGTCGCTGCGCTGGAGGAGCTGTTCGGTCAGGAACCCGAAGCACCGCTCGACCTGGTTAATCCAACTGGAGTAGGTCGGGGTGTAGTGGACGGTGAATCGTGGGTGTGCGGCTAGCCAGGTGATGATCGCTGGGCTCTTGTGGGTGCCGTAAATGTCGCAGATCAGGTGCACGTCCAGGTCCTGTGGGACCCGCGCGTCGATCGTGGTCAGGAACTTCTTGAACTCCACCGTGCAATGACGACGGTGCAGCGAGCTGATGACGGTGCCGTCGGCGGTGTTGAATGCCGCGAACAGGCTGGTGGTGCCGTGCCGTGCCGGACGTAGTCGTGGGTGCGTTTCTCCGGCATGCCGGGCATCATCGGGAACGCCGGCTGTGAGCGGGCCAGGGCCTGGACCTGGCTCTTCTCATCCACACACAGCATCACGGCCGCCTCGGGAAGGTTCAGGTACAGCCCGACAACATCGAAGACCTTGTCCACGAACAGTGGATCTGTGGAAACCTTGAACCCATCGGTGTGGTGCGGCTTGAGCCCGAACGCGCGCTAGATCCGCCCAATGGAGGACTTGGACAACCCGCTGCGTGCCGCCATCGAGGACCGCGACCAGTGCGTCGTGTTAGCCGGGGTCGACTCCAACATGGCCACCACGACAGGGCCACAGGCTCTCGCCAGTGGGTTAGCCCGCCGCCAACCCAGACCTGGTGCTCATACGCGGACGGGTGGCCGGGGCTCGGTCCGGCACCCGGCGCCGGCGGGTTTTTTCCTCCGTGCAACGTCCGCTATCCGGCAGGTGAGGACTCAGGAAACCTGAACCTATGTCGCCCGGGGGGCTGAGGAGGCTTCGAACGACCGGCCGCCCGACTCGCTCGGTTACGCCCGTCAGGCCGTCAGCCGCTCCCCCGTGTCGGCGGCGAAAAGGTGCACCTCGTCGGGGTCGCAGGCAATGCGGACGACGTCGCCGACCCCGGGACGCACCTTCTTCCCGGCGTGGACCGTGATCCGCTGGCCCCGGCTTCCGCCGCCGAGACCGATGACGTCAGCGTCGTCGGCGGGCCTGCCCGCACCCGCCGCCGAATGGTCCACCGGTACGCCGTAGATGAACGACTCCGACCCGAGCGACTCCACCAGGTCGACGCGCAGGTCCACGGCGTTCTGGGTGCCGGCGTCGAC
Source organism: Lapillicoccus sp. (assembly GCF_039935575.1). Lineage (GTDB taxonomy): Bacteria > Actinomycetota > Actinomycetes > Actinomycetales > Dermatophilaceae > Lapillicoccus. The sequence goes on along the minus strand of NZ_JBDTKA010000073.1, from coordinate 6,793 downwards.
CAACCGCCACGCTTCGGGACGCAGGCCGACCACGACAGAGTCCGTGGCGCCCGCGAGTAGCGCCCGGTTCAGCGGGACGCTCGCCCCGTGCACCGAGGCGACGCCGTCGTGCACCGGCGACTCGATGAGCGTAATCGACGGCGAGCCGATGAACGCGGCGACGAACGTGTTGACCGGGTTGTCATAGAGGTCCTGCGGGGTGCCGACCTGCTGCAGCCGGCCGTCCCTGAGGACCGCGACCCGATGGCCCATGGTCATCGCTTCGACCTGGTCGTGAGTGACATACACCGTCGTGATCCCGAGGCGCCGCTGCAGCGCCGCGATCTCCGACCGGGTGCTGACCCGCAGCTTGGCGTCCAGGTTGGACAGTGGCTCGTCCATGCAGAACACCTTGGGGTTGCGTACGATCGCTCGGCCCATCGCCACCCGTTGACGCTGGCCACCCGACAGCTGGCCCGGCTTGCGGTCGATCAGGGGCTCGAGCTCGAGGATGCGCGCTGCCTCGGCGACCCTTTTCTGGATCTCGTCCTTGGCGACCTTGGCGTTCGTCAAGGCAAACGCCATGTTCTCCCCCGCCGTCATGTTGGGGTAGAGCGCATAGCTCTGGAAGACCATCGCGACGTCCCGGTCCCGACCACGTACACCTTTCTGGTCGTGACCGTCGATGAGGATCCGTCCTCCGTTGACCGCCTCGAGGCCGGCGAGCATACGAAGCGTCGTCGACTTCCCACACCCCGACGGGCCGACCAGTACGAGGAACTCACCCTCGGGGATGTCGAGCGTCAGGTGGTCGACGGCAGGGGCCTGACCGGACGCGAAGATCCGGGTTGCCTCGTCGAAGTACACCGTGGCCATGTCAGAGCTTCGACTTGATCTGGCTGTCGTAGGCCTGCTGCGTCTCGTCGTTGAGGCCCTGGAAGATCGACGACACGTCGCCACCCTGGGCAACCTGGTCCAGCGCTTTGCCGATCCGGGCGCCGCCGCCGGGCACGAACACGCGCGCGTAGTCCTGCGAGCGCGTATGGGGCAGTTGCTCGACGGCGGTCCTGGAGTTCGGGTACTTGTCGAGGAAAGCCTTCTCGCTTGCGTTGTCCAGCGCGGACTTGCGCACCGGCATATACCCCGTCGCCTGGGTGAAGGTCACGGTGTTGTCGGCGTTCGTCAGGAACTCGATGAACTTCAGGGCGTTGGCCTTGCGCTCGTCCGAGATCTTGGCCGGGATCGCGACCCCCGCGCCGCCGGTCGGGCAGTTGTCGGTGCCCGGCAGGAACGCCGTTCCCACGCCGAACTTGGCCGCGGCGGCGATTCCCTTGAGGGAACCGGTCGACTGCAGGATGCAGGCGACGATGCCAGCTCCGAAGTCGGCCTCCGGCGTCTTGCCGAACTTGACCCACTTGTTGCTGACCAGCGACTGGAGGTACTTCCCGGCCTCGACCGTCTTCGGGTCGTTGAAGGTCGGGGTCCATTCTTTGGAGTACTGCCCGCCGAACGACCACACCATGTTCTGGAAGTACCAGTCGAGGTAGTTCGACCCGTCCGGGATCTCGAACACCGACTTGTCCGAACCGGTGACGGCGGCGATCTTGGGCGCCCACTCCTTGAACTCGTCCCACGTCTTCGGGCCGCGGTCCTCCAGGCCGGCAGCCTTCCAGAGGTCCTTGTTGTAGTAGAACAGCGGCGTCGATCGGGCGTACGGCAGGGCGAAGTGCTGGTCGTTGAACTTGTAGTCGTTGAACAGCGAGTCGACGTAGTCGTCGGTCTTGATCCCCGCCGACGAGAGCAGCGGGTCGAGCGGCGTGAACTGCTTGTTCAGCGCGAAGTTGAACCACGTGACGTCGGAGGCCACGACGACGTCGGGCACCGACCCGCCGGCCAGCGCGGCGTTGAACTTCTGCCCGACCTCCTCGTAGTTCTTGCCCCCGTCCACCAGCTTCACGGTCAGTCCGGGGTTGGCCTTCTGGAAGGCCGCGATGATGGTCTGTTCCACGGGTTTCGAGGTCCCGGGGTGGTTGCTCCAGAACTCGATGGTCCCGGTGCCGCTGCCGGTGCCGGCACCACCACCGCCGCCACCGGTGGCCGGGCTGCCGGTGCCGGCGCACGCTGCGAGGCTTGCCGCCGCGGCCGTGCCGCCGGCAAGTCCGAGGAAACCTCGACGAGTCAGATCCTGCATGGGAGTGCCTTCCGTTTGGGTATGCGTCTCAGTGCACGTGGGTCGGCTGGGTCAGCTCTTCACAGCCCCCGCCGTCAGGCCCTTGATCATCTGGCGCTGAAGGAAGAGGAACAGCACGAGGATGGGGAGCATCGCGAGGATCGTCCCGGCCATCACCGGGCCCCAGTTGGTCAGGCCGTCGTTGTTCTGCAGCAAGGTCAGCCCGACCGGCAGCGGCGCCACCCGTTCGTCGTCGGACATGAGGAACGGCCAGAGATACTCGTTCCACTCGTTGACGACCGTGATGAGCGAGAACGCGACCAGCGTCGGCCACGACAGCGGCATCACGATCCGCCAGAGCAGCTTCATCGGGCCGGTGCCATCGAGGCGGGCCGCCTCGATGATCTCGCCGGGCAGCGAGAGGAACTGGTTGCGCATGAGGAACGTCCCGAACGCCACGCCGGCGAGCGGGATGATGATGCCCTGGTAGGTGTTGCGCCAGCCGAGCTGGGCGACCAGCGCGTAGTTGGAGATGACAGTGATCTGGTTGGGCACCATCAGCGCAGCGATGACGACGAGAAACACGATGCTGCGACCGGGAAAACGCAACAGCGACAACGCATAAGCGCTGAGCACGCCGAGGACGATCTTGGCGGCCGCGGTGGCGCTCGTGAGGATCACCGAGTTGCGCAGGTAGTTCCAGAACGGAATCCGCGTCGTGACGTCGCCGTAGTTTTCCTTGGTGGCCGGGTTCGGCCACCACTGCGCCGGACGGGTGTAGATGTCCGGCCGTTCCTTGAGCGACGTGATGAGGATCCAGAACAACGGCACGGCGACGACGAGAACGACCGCGACCATCGCGACGTAGCCGACGGCCGTCCAGCCGAGCCCGCGCTTCATACCTTGTTCCTGTCCATGATCCGCACCTGGAACACCGTGACGGCGAGCAGCACGAGGAACATCACCGTGGCCACGGTCGCGCCATATCCGGCCCTCAAGTTGACGAAGGTCTCCTGGTAGACCTGGTAGACCAGCGTGGTGGTGCCGATGCCGACCGGTCCCCCGCGCGTCATCACGTTGATGATGTCGAAGACCTGCACCGAGCTGAGCAGCACGGTGATAGACAGGAAGAAGGTCGTCGGCCGCAGCTGCGGCATCAGCACTCGCCGGAACCGGGTCCACGACGAGGCGCCGTCGATCTCGGCCGCCTCGTCGAGGTCCTCGCGGCGTCCCTGCAAAGCCGCGAGGTAGATGACGAAGGCATAGCCGAGGTTCTTCCAGATGTAGGTCACCGTCACCATGAACAACGCCCAGTGCTGCTGCTGGTAGAAGTCGGGCGTGCTCACCCCGATCCGGGTCAGCAGGTCGCGGACGAGCCCGAAGTTGGGGTCGAACACGAACTGGAACGCCACCCCGATTGCCGCGCCGGAGATCACGAACGGGGCGAACACGACCGAACGGACCAGGTTGCGTCCCCGCAGCCGCTGGTCCAGGAGCAACGCCAGCGCCAGACCGATGCCCATCGAGAGCACGACGGTCGCGATGGTGAAGATCAGCGTGTTCGCGACGATGGTCCGGGTGTCGGCCCGGGTGAACCACTCGGTGTAGTTGGACAGGCCGATGAAGCTCGACGTCGGCGACGAGATGTTCCAGTCGGTGAAGGACAGCCGGATGTTGTCGAGCAGCGGGCGGTAGGTGAAGACGATGAGCAGCGCCAGGTTGGGCAGCAGCAGACCTCCGGCGAGCAGCCACTCGCGCCAGTCCCGGCCGGACTGCTTCGGGGGTGCACCGACGGCCGGTGGCGGCCCCCCGCTCGCCTGTGGCGGGGCGGGCCGATCGCTCGTCGCGATGACGATCTCCTGGGAGGTCACCGGCAACCGTCCGTATGCCTCGAGCGCCTCGTGCGCCTGGTAGTCCGCTCGCCGTCCATCGAGGCCGAGCGTGTCGGGGCCCGGTGACGGGCGGGGGTGAACCGCATGAACCCTCCGTGTGACGTCGGTGTCGTGGAGCCAAACGTCAACGAGACTACGCCTGAGGGCGGTCGCTGACGTGAGTCATTCTCGCCACGGATCGCCGCGTGGTTGGCACAACACGCCACCCGGCAGGACACGAGTCGATCTCGACGGACGAAGCCGGCTCATGGTCCTGTGGTGCGCCACGTCCGGTGTCAGGCGGTGCAGTCCACCGCGATCGCCAGTGCTGCACAGACCTCTCGCATCCGAGCATCGGCCAGCCGGCAGCCGACAACCAGCCCGTCGACGAGCACGCCGAGGGACGCGCTCTCGATCGAGTCGAGGTTGACCAACGACCGCCGGGTTACCGGATCGCCACCAGGCCGGGTCACCCCACTCGTGCGGCTCGTCGGCCGGGTGCTCGTCGTAGGCGGCGTCGCCGGCGTCCACCTCGGTGGATCGGTGGACATCCACCGTGGTGCTCGACCGTGTGCGAGTCATGCATCAGGATGCCACTCCCAGGGAGGCACCGTGGGCGTCCTGGTCGGTCCGAGCTCGTCCTCGTCCTCAGACCAAGAGGCCCGCCACCCCGAGGGGGTGACGGGCCGTTCTCAGCAGTCGACCGGCATACCGGTCAGTTCCCGGTGAGCTTCTCCCGTAGGGCGGCGAGCGCCTCGTCGGAGGCCAAGGTGCCCTCGGCGACCGGCTGGGGCGGACTCACCGGAGCCGCACTCTCGGACTCCTCGGCCGGGCCGCTGCCCGTGCTGGAGGAGTAGGACGTCGGGTTGTCGGTTCCGCCCGCAGCAGCCTCAGCGTCGGCCTTGGCGGCAGCATCGACCTGCGTCTTGTGGGCCTCCCACCGCTCGTGGGCCTGGGCGTACTGCTTCTCCCACTTCTCACGCTGGGTGTCGAAGCCCGGCAGCCACTCGTTGGTCTCCGGGTCGAAGCCCTCGGGGTACTTGTAGTTGCCCTGCTCGTCGTACTCCGCGGCCATGCCGTAGAGCGTCGGGTCGAACTCGGCCACAGGGCCGTTCTCGTCGTTGGCCTGCTTCAGGGACAACGAGATCCGACGACGCTCGAGGTCGATGTCGATGACCTTGACGAAGATGTCGTCGTTGACCGTGACGACCTGCTCGGGCAGCTCCACATGCCGCTCGGCCAGCTCGGAGATGTGGACCAGGCCCTCGATGCCGTCGTCGACGCGCACGAACGCACCGAACGGGACGAGCTTGGTGACCTTGCCCGGCACGACCTGACCGATCGCGTGGGTCCGGGCGAAGTGCTGCCACGGGTCCTCCTGCGTCGCCTTGAGAGACAGGGAGACACGCTCGCGATCCATGTCCACGTCGAGGACCTCGACGGTGACCTCCTGGCCCACCTCGACGACCTCGGACGGGTGGTCGATGTGCTTCCAGGACAGCTCGGACACGTGCACCAGGCCGTCGACCCCACCGAGGTCGACGAACGCACCGAAGTTGACGATCGAGCTCACGACCCCAGTCCGCACCTGGCCCTTCTGGAGCTCCTTGAGGAACGTCGTGCGCACCTCGGACTGCGTCTGCTCGAGCCAGGCGCGGCGCGACAGGACAACGTTGTTGCGGTTCTTGTCGAGCTCGATGATCTTGGCCTCGATCTCCTTGCCCACGTAGGGCTGCAGGTCACGGACGCGACGCATCTCGACGAGAGAGGCCGGCAGGAAGCCGCGCAGGCCGATGTCGAGGATGAGACCACCCTTGACGACCTCGATGACGGTGCCGGTGACGACGCCGTCCTCCTCCTTGATCTTCTCGATCGTGCCCCAGGCGCGCTCATACTGGGCGCGCTTCTTGGACAGGATCAGCCGACCCTCCTTGTCCTCCTTCTGGAGAACCAAGGCCTCGACCTCGTCGCCGACCTTGACCACGTCGGCAGGATCGACGTCGTGCTTGATGGACAGCTCGCGCGAGGGGATGACGCCCTCGGTCTTGTAGCCGATGTCGAGCAGGACCTCGTCCCGGTCGACCTTGACGATGACACCCTCGACGATGTCTCCGTCGTTGAAATCCTTGATCGTCGCGTCGATCGCGGCGAGCAGGTCTTCCTCGGATCCGATGTCGTTGATCGCGACCTGAGGGGCGGCCTTGATGGCCGTGCTGGCAGTCATGTAGGAGGGACTCCGTTGGTGGACATAGAGAGAATGGACAGGAAGGGTGCTGGAATGAAGAGATCGGTTCGCGCCACCGTGGGATGGGCATGACCGTAGGACGCACACGCGTGTGCGTGGTCATCGTACCGGCGGACTTGCGCCACGGTCAAAGCGCCGGTACGCCGTGACGTCGCCACCGGCCGAACGCCGCCTGGCGGCCCAGCCCGAGACCGTGCGAGCGAACCGGACCTGGTGGGACACCGAGGCGGTGGACTACTACGCCGAGCACGGCGCCTTCCTCGGCGACGCCGACTTCGTCTGGGGTCCAGAAGGGTTGCGCGAGGCCGAGGTCCACCTGTTGGGCGACCTGGCCGGTATGCGGGTGCTCGAGATCGGCGCGGGGGCCGGCCAGTGCGGGCGCTGGGTAGCGACTCACGGTGCGGCCGTCGTCGCGTCCGACCTGTCGGCCGGGATGCTGCGACGAGGTCGTCAGATCGACCGAGGCGACGGGCGGTCCGACCCCGAGGTGTGGCTGCCGCTGCTGCAGTGCGACGCGGCGGCCCTTCC
>NZ_JBDTKA010000072.1:0-30667 GCF_039935575.1 Lapillicoccus sp. | reverse complement strand
GTAGAAAGACTGGTAGAAGTCTGGACCTCCAGCGCTGCATTGGCAGGGCAAGCCGTCAAGCGCCTTGACCTGCACAAACGTAGTGGGGCAGGTGGGGCTTGAACCCACGACCGACGGATTATGAGTCCGCTGCTCTGACCGGCTGAGCTACTGCCCCGGACGCCGATGGCGCGCGGTGAGCCTACCGGCGCCGGTCCGAGCCTCGATGCACCCCTCACCACGACCGTGCGGGTGACTTTGGCACTCACCGTGGGGCTTGACCCGGCCCACAACCGCGGCGAGGCCCTGCGAAGTTGTGAGACTGGTGGTGCTCGTGTGCTCGATGAGGCACAATGGCGGTGCTCGGCATACAACTTGTTCTTGGTGCGAGGTTCGTGGGGAAGACGTCTCTCGCACACCCAAGGAGAACCTGATGTCTGCCGCGATGCCACACACCCGGGGCGTGGTCTTCATCCACTCGGCCCCGACGTCGTTGTGCCCACACATCGCCTGGGCGCTGGAAGCAGCCCTCGGCCAACGGGTTCACCTCGACTGGACGGCTCAGCCGGCTGGGCCGCGGCTGCTGCGCACCGAGGTGTCCTGGGCGGGGGAGGCGGGCGTCGGAGCACGGCTCGCCAGTGCGCTGCGCGGCTGGGACCACTTGCGCTACGAGGTGACCGAAGAGCCGACAGCGTCGACCGACGGGTCCCGCTGGTCGCACACCCCGTCGCTCGGAATACACCACAGCTGGACCTCCGCCAACGGCGACGCGCTCGTCACCGAGTCCCGGATCCGCGAGGCCGTCCGCGCCGCGTCGGGTGACGCCGCGCGGCTGCAGGCCGAGCTCGACACCGCCCTCGGCGGAGCGTGGGACCGTGAGCTGGAGGCGTTCCGGTATGCCGGTGAGGGAGCTCCGGTGCGCTGGTTGCACAAGGTGGGCTGAGAGCGAAGCACGGCCGGCCGGTTCCTTCGGCCCGGGAGGGGAGCACCCGGTAATCCACGCGGTCCAGTCCGAAACTGGGTCAGTAGGTGGCCACCACCGAGTCGACGATGAGGATCGTCCCCTGCTGGCAGTAGGACGCCAGCCTGGGGTCGGTATGACCAGTGATCCTCAGGGTTCTCCCGGACGTGAGCAGGGCCCGGTCACCACCATTCAGCGTGTACCCCTGCAGCACGATGCAGCTGGCTTCGACCCCGCGCTCCGGCACGCCGGTGATGGTTACAGGCCCGGCGGTCGCGGGCGGCGTCGACGGCGAGCTCGAGGCAGGGCTCGTGGGCGGCTCCGACGTGGACGAAGGTGGTACGACCGGCAGCGAGCTGACGCTGCCGGTCCCGGCGCCCCCCGCGGTCGTCGCCGTCCCGCACCCTGCCAGAGCCAGAGCCAGAGCCAGAGCGGCGGGCAGAACGAGCGCGGTTCCCAGAGATCGTGCAGTCGGGCGAGCAGTCATACCTCTAGGACACTCCTCGGCAGCCGGTTCGTTCCGTCAGGGGTTGGTGAATACGAGTGCCACGTTGTGGCCCCCAAACCCGAACGAGTTGTCGATGGCCGCGATGTCACCGGCGGGCAGGGTCCGGTGCTCCCCGCGCACGACGTCGAGCTTGATCGCCGGGTCGAGGTTGTCGATGTTGATCGTGGCGGGAGCGACCCGGTCCCGGATCGACAGAATGGTGAACAGGGCCTCGAGGGACCCGGCTGCGCCGAGCAGGTGCCCGGTCATCGACTTGGTGGCACTGACGGGTATGCCGGCGGCGGCCTTGCCGAACGCCCGCACGATCGCGTTGGCTTCGGCGACGTCGCCGACCGGCGTCGAGGTGGCGTGGGCGTTGATGTGCACGATGTCGCCCACCTGCAGACCCGCGGTCTCGACCGCCTCGAGCATCGCTCTGGAGGCGCCGGCGCCCTCGGGTTCGGGAGCGGTGACGTGATAGGCGTCGGCCGACATCCCGACGCCCGCCAGCACGGCGTAGATCTGGGCCCCGCGGGCCTTGGCGTGCTCCTCGGTCTCGAGGACGACGACTGCCGAACCCTCGCCCAGCACGAACCCGTCGCGGTCGGTGTCATAGGGGCATGACGCCTTCTCGGGATCGTCGTTGCGCGTCGAAAGGGCGTGCATGGCGGCGAAGCCCGCAATGGGCAGGGCATGGATCGCTGCCTCGGTGCCACCGGCGACGACCATGTCGGCGCGGCCGCTGCGGATCATCTGAACGCCAAGGGCCATCGCCTCCGCACCGGAGGCGCAGGCGCTGACCGGCGTATGTGCCCCGGCGCGGGCGCCGAGGTCCAGCGAGACTGCCGCCGCCGGCCCGTTGGGCATCAGCATCGGGACCGCGAGGGGGTAGACGCGCCGCGGCCCGCGTTCGCGCAGGGTGTCCCATTGGTTCAGCAGGGTCCAGACGCCGCCGATGCCAGATCCGACGGCGACAGCTAGGCGTTCGGGCGTGACATCGGGAGCGCCGGCGTCGGCCCAGGCAGCTCGGGCCGCGATCAACGCATACTGGGAGGACGGGTCGAGCCGACGGATCTCGACCTTGGCGAGGACCTCAGCCGGAGGGGTGTGCAGCTGCGCCGCGAAGGTGACCGGCAGCTCGTACTTGGTCACCCAGTCCGCGTCGATCGGGCGGGCCCCCGAGCGCCCCGCCAGGACGCCCTCCCAGGTCTCGGTGATAGTTCCGCCGAGGGGGGTCGTCGCGCCGAGTCCGGTGACGACGATGCGCTGGTCGCGGGAAGACGTCATGTCGGTGGCTCCTTGGGACGCGGGATAGAACGGCTCCGTCGGAACCGTTCTACCCCGCGCATGGTGCTACCCGCGAGTCAGCGCCGGGTTCAGGGCACGCTTCGATGCCGGTCAGCGTGCCGGTCACGTGCTGGTTCAGCGTGCCGCTCAGCGCGGGTCACGTGCCGGTCACGTGCCGGTTCAGCCCTGCGCGCCACCGATGAAGGTGACCGCGTCGCGGACGGTCTTGAGGTTCTTGACCTCGTCGTCGGGGATCTTCACGCCGAACTTCTCCTCCGCGTTGACGACGATCGTCATCATCGAGAGGGAGTCGATGTCGAGATCGTCGGTGAAGGACTTGTCCAGCTCTACCTGGTCGGTCTCGATTCCGGTCTCCTCGTTGACGATCTCGGCCAGACCGTCGAGGATCTCCTGCTCGCTCTGCGCCATCTGTGCTGCTCCTTGTGTCGGTGAAACGGGTGGTACACGGTGGTCGGGAAGATGCGGTGGTGGAGGGTATGCCCGCTGCCGCCGGTAGGTGGCTACGGGATCACGATGACCTGCGCGGCATACACGAGTCCCGCACCGAAGCCGATCTGCAGTGCGAGGCCACCGCTGGGGATCTCGTGCTGGCGCAACATCCGCTCGGTAGCGAGCGGGACGGAGGCCGCCGAGGTGTTGGCCGTCTCGGCGATGTCACGGGCGACCGGGATGTCGGCAGGGAGCTTGAGCTGCTTGATCATCGCGTCGATGATCCGCATGTTGGCCTGGTGGGGGATGAAGGCGTCGAGGTCGTCGATGGTGATCCCGGCCTTCTCGATGGCCTGCTGGGCGACCGGTGCCATACCCCACACGGCCCACCGGAACACGGACTGGCCGGCCATGCCGATCGCCGGCCAGTCGCGGTCGATGCCGCTCACGGCAGCAGGGGCCTGGTCGATGGCCGCACCAGCCGGGGCGGGGCCGTCCCAGGTGTGGAACTGGGTCCACGGCTCGCGCTGGGAGATCGTCTGCCACTTCTCGCCGTCTGAGCCCCAGATGGTGGGACCGATCCCTGGCGAGTCGGAAGGGCCGACGACGGCCGCGCCGGCGCCATCGCCGAAGATGAACGCCGACCCACGGTCGTCGTAGTCCGTGAAGTCCGAAAGTTTTTCTACGCCGACCACCAGGACGTACTCCGCACTGCCTCCGCGGACCATGTCGTTGGCCAGCGAGATCCCGTAGCAGTAGCCCGCACAGGCCGCCGAGATGTCAAAGGCGGCGCAGGTGGACCCGAGACGGTTCGCCAGGATCGGGGCGGCCGCCGGGGTCTGGTAGGGGTGGGTGACCGTGGCAATCATGATCGCGCCGAGCTGTGAGGCGTCGATCCCTGCGGCCCGCAGGGCGTCGCGGGCAGCCGCCTCGGACATGTCGACGACCGTCTCCCCGGGCGCGGCGATCCGGCGGGAGACGATGCCGGAGCGCTCGCGGATCCACTCGTCGGACGAGTCGATGCGCTCCACGATCTCCGAGTTGGGCACTACGCGCTCCGGGCGGTAGCCGCCGACGCCCCAGATGCGCGCGTGCCGGGCCCCGTCGGCCTGGACCAGCTTCCCCGTTCCCTTGGGGCGGGGCCTGTTCGACATCGTGGTCGCAGAGTCGGTCATCGGGGGTCCTCCACTGCTTGCTGGCTGCTGGCTGGCTGCTTGCTGGGACGTGCTGGTGATGCGGGTGCGCCGTGGGCGGCGAGAGCGGCCCGCGCGGCATCGAGGTCGGCGGGGGACTTGAGCGCGACGAGCTCGACGCCCTTCATCGCCCGCCTCGCGAGCCCCACAAGCGTGCCGGCGGGGGCCAGCTCGATGATCGCGGTGACGCCCTGCTCGACCATGGTGTCCATGCACAGGTCCCAGCGGACCGGGTTGCTCACCTGGCTGACCAGTCGTTGCAGGATGAGTGCACCGGACTCCATCAGGCGTCCGTCCGCGTTGGACACCAGCGGCGGACGGGGGTCCGAGGCGGTCAGCTCCGCGGCGGCGGCTCCCATCGCCTCGACGGCGGGTGACATGTGGTGGGTGTGGAAGGCACCGGCGACCGGTAGCGGGATGACCCGGGCTCGGGTGGGCGGGTCGGCCGCTAGAGCGTCGAGCTGCTGAAGCGTTCCGGCCGCAACCACCTGACCGGCACCGTTCATGTTCGCGGGCGTCAGGCCCTTGTCCTCGAGAGCGGCGATGACCTCGGCGGGGTCGCCGCCGAGCACGGCGGACATCCCGGTGGCCGTGATTGCGCTGGCCGCCGCCATAGCCCGGCCTCGGACACCCACCAGGCGCATTGCCTCGGCTGCAGGTAGCACACCGGTGGCTGCCGCTGCCGTGATCTCGCCGATCGAGTGACCGGCCAGCAGGCCGGCCGTGTCGGCGACGGTGCCCGCCTGACCCTGGAACAGGGCCCGGAGCGCGAGCAGCCCGGCGCCGACGATGAGCGGCTGCGCCACCGCGGTGTCGCGGATCGTGCCGGCGTCGGATCCCGTGCCGTGCAGGACCAGGTCGATGCCGGCCGCCGCACCCAGCTGCTGAGCATCCTGGCGCGACCCGGGCAGCTCGAGCCACGGGGAGAGGAATCCAGGTGACTGAGACCCCTGTCCTGGACAGACGATGGCGAGCACGTGCCCCAGCCTTGCGTCTGGCGCTCGCGCCAGCCGTCGCCGAACCACACCAACTCTCCAGTGCGACTTTGGAGGGTTCCTACAACGCGCCGCCGACCTGGCCGAGACGGCGTACTCCATCGCGTGCCGGTGAGGGCGCGCCGAGCCTCCACTCGACCGGAGGTGTGGCGGCGAGCCGGCCGACGGCGAGAGCGATCGAGACCGTATGCGCCTCGCGCGGGTGGGCTAGGTCGTAGCCGGTGAGCTCGGCGATCTTGCCCAGGCGGTAGCGGACCGTGTTGGGATGGACGAACAACGCCCGGGCGGCGCCCTCCATGGAGCGGCCACCTTCGAGGTAGACCGACGCCGTGTGCAGGAGGGCCGGCTGACCCTGCAGCGGGTGGTGGACCCGGTCCACGAGGGTGCGCCGAGCCTGGGCGTCCCCGGCGAGGACGCGCTCGGGCAGCAGGTCGTCGGCCAGCACCGGGCGAGGCGACAGCGGCCACGCGGGCGCAGCCGCCAGCCCGCTGAGCGCAGCGCGGGCCGAACGTCCCGCCGCAAACAGATGGGGAACCGTAGGGCCGAGGACGACGGGACCATCCCCGAAATGGTCCAGCAGCGAGGTGACGATGCTGAGCGCGCCGGACGCGGTGGACGTGCCCCCGAGGATCACCACGAGACGGCGCCGTTGGACCGCCGCGAGGGCGACCGCGCCGCGCTTGGTCACCGCCCGGCGCAGCGCGTCGACCGTCGCTCCACCCCGGACCGAGGTCGAGCCGACGACCACCGTCACCGAGGCCACGGAGCCCCACCCGAGGGCCGTCGCCCTCGACTGCATCGAGTCGTCCGCCTCGGCCCGCACCACGGCGTCGACCACCAGGGCCTCGAGCCGGGCGTCCCAGGCACCGCGAGCCTCGGCCGCCTCGGAGTAGACCTGGGCCGCCGCGAAGGCGACCTCGCGCGAATACCGAAGGACCGCCATCCGCAGCGAGGACTCGTCACCCGGTGCGGCCAGGCGCAGCACCTCCTCCTCGACCGCATCGACGGCGGAACGCACCAGGTCGAGCGTCTGGCCGAGGCTGATCGACCAGGTCAGCTCCCTGGGCGCCGTACCGAAGACGTCGGCTGTCGCCGGCCGGCCTGCGGCCTCCTCACCGCCGGTGTCACGCAGCCAGCCGACGAAGGCGCCCACCGCGGCCTGGGCGACCAGCGCGATCCAGGATCGGTCGGTCGCGGACAAGGCGCGGTACCACTCGAGGTCGGTCTCGATCCTGCGCACCGCGGCGGTGGCCAGCGGTCCCGCCGCCCGGGATACGCGGTCTCGGGTCTCGCCACCGATCGCCACCATCACGCGATCCTATTTGTGCATCCTCCACAACTGCACCGATCCGCCGGGTTGCTCCACCGATCCGCGGCAACTCCACCGATATCCATTGCGCAGACGCGATCCCATGACGAGACGTTCACCTAGCCTGGCCGCGTGGGCTCGGGGCCGATGAGTTCGGGGGCGATGAGTTCGGGGCCTGGTGGTTGTCTGACCTGTCAACACCTTCGAGAGAGGAATCCGGTATGGACACTCATACGCTCGAGACGCCCGAGGTCGACCTGACCTATGACGTGCGCGGACCCCTCCCGCCCACCGACGGACACCCTGTACTGCTGATGGCCGGACACCCGATGGAGGCCGGCGGGTTCGCCGCGCTCGCTGAGCACCTGGACGACCGCACTGTCATCACCTACGACCCCCGCGGCGTCGGTCGGAGTGAGCGCAAGGATGGGCGCGAGGATCGCATCCCCTCGATGCACGCCGCCGACCTGCACGCCCTGATCACCCATCTCGGGGCCGGCCCGGTGGACGTCTTCGCGAGCAGCGGTGGCGCCGTCAACGCCCTCGAGCTCGTTGCCACCCACCCCGACGACGTGCGCATCCTCGTCGCTCACGAGCCGCCGGTCCTGGCGGAGCTGCCCGATGCCGAGTGGGCCGTGGCGGCGGAGCGGGCCTTCATGGGGGCCTACCAGCAGCGCGGGTCTTCCTGGGGGATGGCCGGCTTCATGGCCTTCACCTCCTGGCAGGGCGAGTTCACCCCGGACTACGTCGAGCAGCCACTGCCGGACCCAGCGGCGTTCGGTATGCCGGTCGACGACGACGGCTCGCGCGACGACCCGCTCCTATCCGGGACGGGAGCCGCCATCACGGCCTACCGTCCGGACTATGCGGCCCTCCGGGCGGCGTCGACCAGGGTCGTAATGGCCGCCGGTGTGGAGTCACGCGACACCGTGACCGGCCGGACGGCGGCCTCCGTCGCGGCTGGACTGGGCGAGATGCTGGTGATGTTCCCCAGCCATCACGGCGGGTTCCTCGGCGGAGAGCTGGGCTGGTCGGGCGAGCCTGAGGCGTTCGCGGTGCGGCTGCACGAGGTGCTCGACGCGCCGACCTGACGGCGGCGGCGCGGGTGGTGGTGGTGGTGGTGGTTCAGTCAGTCCCGGCGTCGAACGCCGACCGCTCCTGCGCCTCGTCGACAGCCTCCGTGTCGGTGTTGCCCGTCGCGATCGACTCGGCCCCACCACTGGTGAGCTCGCCGACCAGGGCTGCCGTGTGCCCTCCCGCCAGCTGGCCCTGCGCCGCATACAGCTCCAGCTTGGCGCGGGTGTCGGCGATGTCGAGGTTGCGCATGGTCAGCTGGCCGATCCGGTCGACCGGGCCGAACGCAGCATCCTCGGTGCGCTCCATCGAGAGCTTCTGGGGGTCGTAGGACAGGTGTGGTCCGCGCGTGTCGACGATCGAGTAGTCGTCACCGCGCCGGAGCCGCAAGGTCACCTCACCGGTGACGGCTGAGGCGACCCAGCGCTGCAGCGACTCGCGCAGCATGAGCGACTGTGGGTCCAGCCAACGACCCTCATAGAGAAGGCGACCGAGGCGGCGACCCTCCTGGTGGTAGTTGGCGATGGTGTCCTCGTTGTGGACCGCGTTGAGAAGCCGCTCGTAGGCAGCGAACAGCAGCGCCATGCCGGGTGCCTCGTAGATACCCCGACTCTTGGCCTCGATGATGCGGTTCTCGATCTGGTCGGACATGCCGAGGCCGTGACGGCCACCGACGACGTTGGCCTCGTGGATGACCGCGGCCGCCGACGCGAGCTCGACGCCGTTGACCGAGGTCGGCCGGCCCTGGACGAACCCGACGGTCACGTCCTCGGTCTCGATGGTGACGGCGGGGTCCCAGTGCGCGACACCCATGATCGGGTGGACGATCTCTATCGACTCGTCGAGGTGCTCGAGGGTCTTGGCCTCGTGGGTAGCCCCGAGCATGTTGGCGTCGGTGGAGTACGCCTTCTCGGTCGAGTCGCGGTAGGGCAGGTCGTGGGCCACCAGCCATTCGGACATCTCGGTGCGACCCCCGAGCTCGGTGACGAAGTCGGCGTCGAGCCAAGGCTTGTAGATCCGCAGCGACGGGTTGGCGAGCAGGCCGTAGCGGTAGAACCGCTCGATGTCGTTGCCCTTGTAGGTGGACCCGTCGCCCCAGATGGAGACGCCGTCGTCGGCCATCGCGCGCACGAGGAGAGTGCCGGTCACCGCGCGCCCGAGCGGAGTGGTGTTGAAGTAGGTCTTGCCGGCGCTGCGGATGTGGAACGCCCCGCACGCGATGGCGGACAGACCCTCCTCGGCGAGAGCGTCGGTGCAGTCGACGAGTCGCGAGATCTCGGCGCCGTAGGCCGCGGCCCGACTGGGCACTGAGTCGATGTCGGGCTCGTCGTACTGGCCGAGGTTCGCGGTGTAGGTGCAGGGCACGGCTCCGTTGGAGCGCATCCAGGCGACCGCGACCGAGGTGTCGAGGCCCCCGGAGAAGGCGATGCCGACGCGCTCGCCGACGGGCAGGGAGGTGAGGACCTTGGACACGTTCTCAGCCTAGAGCGCGGGGTAGGCCGTCGCGCCACGCCGGTCTCCCGCACTGATGGTGTCCACCGCTCGGTTTTCCGAGCGGTGGACACCATCAGTGAAGCCGACGGCGCCGACGGATGTCGCCCTAGGACTCCCCGCCCGCGCTACCGCTGGTGCCGGCGGTGACGTCGTCGAGCCGGTACTTGTCGGCCGCCTTGGCGGCGGAGTCGCCGGGGACCTCGCCGCGTTTGGCGAGCATCTGCAGGGTCCGGACGGCGAGCGACGGCCCGTCGATGTGGAAGAACCGCCGCGCCGCCGCGCGGGTGTCGGAGAACCCGTACCCGTCGGCCCCCAGCGACATGAAGTCTCCCGGGACGTACTGCGCGATCTGGTCCTGCACCGCCCGCATGTAGTCCGAGACGGCGAGCACCGGCCCGGGTGCGTCCGCGAGCTTCTGCGTGACCCATGGCGTACGGGCCTCGCGCTCGGGGTCGAGGAACTCCTGTTCGTCGCAGGCCAGCCCGTCGCGACGCAGCTCGCTCCACGAGGTCACCGACCACACGTCGGCGGCGACGCCGAAGTCCTCGGCCAGCAGCTGCTGGGCCTCGAGAGCCCACGGGACGCCCACCCCGGAGGCGAGCAGCTGAGCCCGCACCGGCTGGCGCTCCCAGCCATCGGTCTGTGCTGGGGACAGCAGGTACATGCCGCGCAGGATCCCCTCCTTGTCGACGTTCTCCGGTTCCTTGGGCTGCACGAGCGGCTCGTTGTAAACCGTGAGGTAGTAGACGACGTTCTCAGGGTCGTCGCCGTACATCCGGCGCAGCCCGTCCTGGACGATGTGCGCGATCTCGTACCCGTATGCGGGGTCGTAGGTCACCACCGCCGGGTTCGACGACGCGAGCAACGGCGAGTGCCCGTCGGCGTGCTGCAGCCCCTCACCGGTCAGCGTCGTGCGACCGGCGGTCGCGCCGATGAGGAACCCGCGCGACATCTGGTCCGTCGCCGCCCAGATCGAGTCACCCGTGCGCTGGAACCCGAACATCGAGTAGAAGACATAGATCGGGACCATCGGCTCGCCGTGCGTGGCGTAGGACGTACCGGCCGCCGTGAAGGCCGCCATCGACCCCGCCTCGTTGATGCCGAGGTGCAGCATCTGGCCCTTGGTCGACTCTCGGTAGGCCAGCATCAACGCGTCGTCGACGGGCGTGTAGTTCTGTCCGTGCGGGTTGTAGATCTTGATCGTCGGGAAGAACGCGTCCATCCCGAAGGTCCGCGCCTCGTCCGGGACGATGGGGACCACCCTCGCGCCGAACTCCTTGTCGCGCATCAGGTCCTTCAGCAGCCGGACGAACGCCATGGTGGTGGCGATCTCCTGCTTGCCTGACCCCTTCTTCATCTGGGCGTATGCGTCGTCGCCCGGCAGCTTGAGCGACTCGTGCTGCACCCGCCGGGACGGCACACCGCCGCCGAGGGCCGCGCGGCGCTCCAGCATGTACTGAATCGCCTTGTCGTCCTTGCCGGGGTGGTAATACGGCGGCTGATACGGGTCCGCTTCGAGCTGCTCGTCGCTGATCGGGATCCGCAGGTCGTCACGGAAGCTCTTGAGGTCGGCTAGCGTCAGCTTCTTCATCTGGTGGGTCGCGTTGCGACCGGCGAAGTGCGTGCCGAGACCGTAGCCCTTGATCGTCTTGGCGAGGATCACGGTCGGCTGACCGGTGTGGTTCATCGCCGCCTGGTATGCCGCGAACACTTTGCGGTAGTCGTGACCTCCGCGCTTGAGCTTCCACCAGACATCGTCGTCGGACCACTTCGCGACCATCTCGCGAGTGCGCGGGTCGCGACCGAAGAAGTGCTCACGCACGTATGCACCATCGTTGGCCCGGAACGTCTGGTAGTCGCCGTCGTTGGTGGAGTTCATCACGTGGATGAGCGCGCCGTCACGGTCACTGGCGAGCAACGGGTCCCAGCCGCGGCCCCAGATGACCTTGATGACGTTCCAGCCGGCGCCTCGGAAGAACGCCTCGAGCTCCTGGATGATCTTGCCGTTGCCGCGGACCGGACCGTCGAGGCGTTGCAGGTTGCAGTTCACCACGAAGGTGAGGTTGTCCAGCTCCTCGCCGGCGGCCAGCTGCAGCAGGCCGCGGGACTCCGGCTCGTCCATCTCGCCGTCGCCGAGGAACGACCAGACGTGCTGCTGCGAGGTGTCCTTGACGCCACGGTTGTCCAGGTACTTGTTGAACTGGGCCTGGTAGATGGCGTTCATCGGGCCGAGGCCCATCGACACCGTCGGGAACTGCCAGAACGTGGGCGCCAACCGCGGGTGCGGGTAGGAGGGCAGCGCGCGGATCCGGCCGTCGACGATGTGGCTCTTCTCCTGCCGGAAGCCGTCGAGGTCGTCCTCGGTGAGCCGCCCCTCGAGGTAGGCCCGCGCATACATGCCGGGGGAGGCGTGCCCCTGGAAGAAGATCTGGTCGCCGCCGCCGGGGTGGTCGGGGCCGCGGAAGAAGTGGTTCATGCCCACCTCATAGAGCGTCGCGGCGGAGGCATATGTCGAGATGTGCCCGCCCACACCGACACCCGGTCGCTGGGCTCGGTGGACCATGATCGCCGCGTTCCATCGCAGGTAGCGCCGGTACTCGCGCTCCACGTCCTCGTCTCCGGGGAACCAGGGTTCCTGCTCGGGGCCGATGGTGTTGATGTAGTCGGTCGCCGTCAGAGACGGGACTCCGACCTGCTGCTCACGCGCGCGCTGGAGCAGCTTGAGCATGACGTAGCGAGCGCGGGTGCGGCCGGCATGGTCGATCACGCTGTCCAGGGACTCCAACCACTCACGGGTCTCGTCAGGGTCGGTGTCCGGGAGCTGGGTGGGGATGCCGTTGAGGATGGGTCCGGCTTCCTGTCGTGCCACGGTGCATCGTCCTTTCAGGCGGCCATCTGGGTACACGTCGTCGTGGGTGAGGCTGCTCTGCGCCCATCCTCTACCCCGGGTGCGGGCGGCGTCACATCAGCCGGTGCGGCGGTCCATGGAATGGGGCATTGAATGGGACATCCCGGCGATGACTTCCCCCCGCGTTGCCGAGCCGGCAGCCTGGATCTCTTGTGCGGCCAGCAGTCGGTCGGCACCCGCATAGACGGCCAGTCGCGGGGGTCGAACGAACCCCGCGAGCGTCATGCCGACGTCCTCGGCGAGCTCGACCGCCAGTGAGGACGCCGCCGAAACCGTAGCCAACACAGGGATCCCGGCCGCATGAGCCTTCTGGACAAGCTCGAAGCTGGCCCTGCTGCTGACCACGAGGACGTGGCCAACCAACGGCAGCCGGCCCTCCCGAAGCGCCCAGCCGACGACCTTGTCAACGGCGTTGTGGCGTCCGACGTCTTCCCTGACGATGAGCAGCGTGCCGTCACTGGTGAAGAGCCCCGCCGCGTGGATGCCTCCGGTGCGGTCGAAGACCTTCTGGGCGCCGCGCATCAGACCAGGCATCCCGGCGAGCACCGCGGGGTCGACGTGCGAACGGTCCTCGGCCACGGCATACCGGCTCGTCGTGCGCAGGGCCTCGATGCTCGCCGTCCCGCACACCCCGCACGCACTGGTCGTGAGGAAGCTGCGAGTGCGCTTCTCGGGCAATGCGACTCCAGCCGCCAAGGTCACGTCGACGACGTTGTAGGTGGGCGCGCCGCTCTCGTCAGTGTCGAGGCAGTGCATCAGCCGGGTGACGTCATCGGCGCTGGCGATCATCCCCTCGGCGTGGAGGAACCCCAGCGTGAGGTCGAAGTCGTCCCCGGGGGTACGCATGGTGACGGTGAGCGCGGACCCGTCGACCCGCATCTCCATGGGTTCTTCGACGGCCAGGGTGTCCGGCCGCTGGACCACGCGTGGAGCGGCCGGGTCGGACACGTCGACACGTGTCACCGGTGCGCGCTGAGTGACCCGTCCCACCGCTCCACTGTAGGTCGGCGGGTGAGACCCTGTGCCCGGGGTCCTGCGGTCGATTACGGTTGGACTGCCGTGGACTGCACGGCGGAGCAGGCCGTCGACCGGGAGGGATGCGAGACAGTGCGTTCGACCGCGGGGGCGGCGTCACCTCGACCGGCACTCATGACCGCCCTGGCCAAGCTCGGGTTCGTGGCGCGCCAGGTCGTCCAGGAGATCGGCTATGACAGCGACGTCGACGACGAGCTCCGGTTCGCCATCGAGGACCTCACCACCACCGAGCTGGAGGACGAGGACTACGCCGACGTCGCGGATGCCGTTCTCGTCTGGTTCCGGCACGACGACGGCGACCTCGTCGACACCCTCGTCGACGCCCTGACCAACCTCGCGGACGACGGGTTCGTCGTGCTGCTCACCCCGCGGGCGGGTCAGCGCGACCATGTCGACCCGAGTGAGATCGAGGAGTCCGCGACCACGGCCGGGCTGCACAGCGCTGGGGTGGCCAACGTCAGCGCCGACTGGGGCGTCCAGCGACTGGTGTCGCCGCGCGGCCAGCGCCGCTGAGACGGGTTGCGGAGCGTTCGGTCGGTCCCAGGAGGGCCGCGGCTGGCAGGATGGGTGCCATGTCCTCCCCCGAGTTGCCGTCCGCACCGCTCAGCGTCGGAGACCGCGCGCCGTCGTTCGCGCTGAAGAACCAGTACGGCGAGGTCGTGTCCCTGGCGGACTTCGCGGGCAAGAAGCACGTCGTCCTGGTCTTCTACCCCTTCGCCTTCAGCGGGATCTGCACGGGCGAGCTGCGTGCCATCCGCGACGGGCTGGAGAACTTCGAGGGGGCCGACATCCAGGTGCTGTCGATCTCGTGCGACAGCATGTACTCCCTGCGCGCCTGGGCCGACGCGGAGGCCTTGTTCTTTCCGCTGCTCAGCGACTTCTGGCCGCACGGTGACGTCGCGAAGGCATACGGGGTGTTCTCGCAGGACAAGGGTTTTGCCATCCGCGGGACCTTCCTCGTCGACGCCGACGGTCTGATCCGGTGGACCCTGGTTCACGGGCCGGGGGAGGCGCGCGACTTCTCCGGGTACGCCCGGGCCCTCACCGACCTGCGCCGCGAGACCGCAGCCGTCTGACAGAATCTCCCCGCATCGCCCGCCGCCGACGCACAGCGGCGACTTCGGGGGCCTGTAGCTCAGTTGGTAGAGCACCGCGTTTACACCGCGGCTGTCGTCGGTTCGATCCCGGCCGGGCCCACGCGCACCAAGGCCTGCTGGCAGCGGGTCCGAACTGGGCCGGGCCCACCGGCGGGGGCGGGTCTCAGTGGTCGAGGCGGCGAAGCGCCCGGCGGACGACGGCGTTGCCGGGGCGGGACCACCAGCGGTGGTCCGAGAGCGCCTGGATGGCCGCGAGGTGTCCGCAGGCGCCGTGGACGCCACCGCCAGGGTGGATCGCGGCGCTGCCGAGGTAGAGGTTCGACACCGGTGTACGCGGCCCGCCCGGTCCCACGACCGGCCGGAAGACGAGCTGCTGGAACAGCTGGGCCGTGCCGCCGTTGACCGCGCCGCCGACGAGGTTGGCGTCCGCGGCAGCCAGGTCGGAGGGTCGCTGGACCCAGCGGTCCACGACGAGCGACCTGAACCCGGGTGCGAACGCCTCGAGCATTTCTTGCGCACGCTCGACCAGCTGAGCGGCGGACGTGTCGTCGGTCACGCCGCGCGGCAGGTGGGTGTAAAGCCAGAGGGACTCGGTGCCTTCGGGGGACCGGGTCGGGTCGATCGTCGACATCTGGCCGACCAGCGCGAACGGGCGGGACGGCACCCGTCCCGTCGCCAGGTCAGCGGACCAACGGACGATCCCACCGGCGTCGCGGCCCACGTGGACGACGCCGGCGGACCGCGCCTCGACGGCCGTCCAAGCCGGGGTGGCGCTCAGCCGGTAGTTCAGCTTCAGCGTCGGCAGGTCCCACTCGAAGGTGCGCAGTCCTTCCCGGACGGACGACGGAACTGCGTATGAGGGC
This sequence comes from Lapillicoccus sp., assembly GCF_039935575.1. Taxonomy (GTDB): domain Bacteria; phylum Actinomycetota; class Actinomycetes; order Actinomycetales; family Dermatophilaceae; genus Lapillicoccus. The sequence continues at coordinate 15,535 of NZ_JBDTKA010000072.1, read as the reverse complement.
AGCAGCCGCTCGTAGAGCGCGGTCGCGCTGGTGTCGGCCACCACCGCCCGACGTGCGGTCACCCGGGTCCCGTCGGCCAGGCGTACGCCGACCGCGCGCCCACCCGAGACGGCGATGGCCTCGACCTGGGCGCCAGTCCGGATCTGGACCCCGGCGGCGCGGGCCCGCGAGGCCAGTGCCTCTGCGAGCTGACCGGCGCCGCCTTCGGGAGAGGGGAACCCGACGTCCTGGGCGAGCATGCTCAGCAGCCAACCGAACAGCCCGCTGCCGGGCGCCTCGGGCGGGATGTCGGCGTGCATCGCGTTGCCGGCCAACAGCATTCGTCCGCCCTGTCCACGGAACAGCTCCTCGCCCATCCGGGTCGTCGGCAGGGTGAGAAACCGGACGAGGGCGAGCAGGTCGGTGGCGCCCCAGGCGCGGGCCAGACGCACAGCGGGTGAGACCGGCGGCCAGCGGGTGAGGAGGGCGTCGAGGAAAGGGCCCTTGATCCGGTCGTACTGCGCGACGAGGTCCAGCCACGCCTGGCCGTCGACGGGGTGCTCCTCCGCCAGCGCCGCCGCCGTACGAGCCGGGTCGGCGTAGATGCTGACCCCGCGCTGGTCGTCTGGCGTCCCGACGTGGGTGACGACGGTGTCCGACCGGCGCCACGTCAGCCCGTAGGCGCCCAGGTCGAGGTCGACCATCACCGGGGACGCCACTGCCAGGGGGTAGCAGGCGCTGAACTCGTCCATCACCCAGCCGTCGCGCTCGACCGACGAGACTGCGCCCCCGACCTTGTCCCGGGCCTCGAGGAGCACGACGTCCCACCCGGCGTCGGCCAGGGTGATCGCGGCGACGAGGCCGTTGGGACCGGCTCCGACCACGACGGCGTCTGCGGCGGTCGCGGTCACGGGACCCATCGTGACACCGAGCGTGGACCGCCGCCGAACGGGAGTTGGTCGCGGTTCCCCCGGGGTAGCACGAGCAAATCGCCACCAACTCCCGTTCGACCGCTCCCAGGAGGCGCCGCGCCGACCCGATGCTTAAGGTTCCGATATGCCGTCCGAGCTCGTCGTCCTGCTCGACCCCCACGGCCGTGCCGCCGGCACGGCCGACAAGGCCACCGTCCACGACGGCGACACCCCGCTCCACCTGGCGTTCTCCGCCTACCTCTTCGACGCCGACGGCCGGCTCTTGCTGACCCGGCGCGCGGTCGACAAGCGCACCTTTCCCGGCCTGTGGACGAACTCCGTCTGCGGACACCCCGCGCCCGACGAGGACCTCGCCGACGCCGTCACGCGCCGCACGCGCCAGGAGCTCGGCCTCGAAATCGACCGGCTGAGGCTGGTGCTGCCCGAGTTCGGCTACCGGGCCGAGATGCAGGGGGTCGTGGAGCACGAGCTCTGTCCGGTCTACGCGGGCTGGGTCGACGCCCCCATGCTGTCGCCCGATCCGGACGAGGTCGGGGGCACGGAATGGGTCGAGTGGGACGGCTTCAGCGCTGACGTCCTGGACGGCGTCCGCGCAGTCTCACCCTGGTGCCGCGAGCAGCTCGAGGAGCTTGTCACCCTGGGCGCCGACCCACGCGCCTGGCCCGAGGCGGATGCCGCCCTGCTGCCACCAGCCGCCCGCATCGCCTGACGCGAGCCGACCGGGCCCGACCCAGGCGTCGCCGTCAGCCCGGAACTGCCTCGTGACCCGGCCGCCCGTGGGTGCGCCGGTCCTCCTTCATCTCCGCCTCGAACAGGTGCCGCTTGCCGTCGACCAGCGAGTCGCGAGCCTGCGCCTCGAGCCGTCTGAACGTCGAGTAGTAGCCGTCGTCGTACTCCTCCACGATCTGGAACGTCCACCGCCCCTCGATGACGTTGAGCCCCACCAGCTCGGTCTGCAGGCGATCGGCCAGCTCCTCGTGCCCGCAGTCTCGCAGCTGGCCGACGGCCTCGCCGAGCGTCAGGTCGGCCATGCCAGACATCCGGTGGAACTCGTAGAGGTGACCGCGCGCGTTCTCGACGACCTCCAGCGCCTCGGACAGCTTGCCAAGAGCCTCGACGGTCGCATCGTTGACTCCCTCGGGGCGGCGGTGGGCAGGCGCGGGTCCGGTCATGTGGCCACGGTAGGTCAGTCGCCCCGGTGTGGCATCCTCGCCTCGTGCCGGACCCCCGAACCCCGACCGACGGCCACGACCGCACCGACGACCTCACCCTGCGCGATGTCGTCGCCGTCATCGAGTCGCTCTACCCGCCGTCTACGGCGATGGACTGGGACCAGGTCGGGCTCGTCACAGGAGACCTCGACCAGCCGGTACGCCTGGTCCACCTCGCCGTCGACCCCACCCTCGCGGTGGTGCAAGAAGCGGTGGACGCCGGCGCCGACCTGCTGTTGACCCACCACCCGCTGCTGCTTCGCGGTATCCACAGCGTCGCGACGGCGGGCGCGAAGGGCGAGACCGTGACGCGGGCCATCCTGGGCGACCTGGCGATCTACTGTGCGCACACGAGCGCCGATGTCGCCACACCTGGGGTGTGCGACGCGTTGGCCGGTGCCGTCGGCCTGACCGATGTCGAGCCCCTCGAAGCCGGCCCGTATGCGCTCGGCCGGGTCGGCCGCCTCGAGGTGCCGATGTCGTTGCGCGAGTTCGCAACCCAGGTCGCCTACGCGCTTCCGAAGACGGCCGGCGGGATACGGGTCAGTGGGGACCCGGAGGCCAGCGTCGAGCGCGTCGCCGTCGTCGGCGGTTCGGGTGACGACCGGTTCGGGGTGGTCCGGGCCTCCGGCGCCGACGTCTACGTCACCGCCGACCTGCGTCACCACCCGGTGCTCGAGGAGCGCGAGACCACGCGGGGCGGCCGGCCGTTCCTCGTCGACGCGGGCCACTGGGCCAGTGAGTGGGTCTGGCTGGCGGGTGCCCGCGGCCGGCTGCTCGAGGCCGTCGAGGCAACCGTCGAGGCAACCGCGGGTCGGGGGACGCTGGGGACGCTGGGGGCACCGACTACGTTGGACGCCTACGTCTCGACTCTGCGCACCGAACCCTGGACATTCGTCGTCGGTGCCAACGCCGCCGGAGGAACATCCTGAAAGCCGACCCCGCCCGTCAGCTCGCCCTGCTCGCCCTGCAGGCGGTCGACACGCGGCTGGACCAGATCCGCCACGCATCCTCGGCGTTGCCCCAGCACCAGGAGGTCCTGGCCCTCAAGGACGAGTCCCGGACCTTGGACACGCAGCTCGTCAACGCGCGCACGGCCCTGTCCGACGTGCAGCGCGAGGTCGACAAGGCCGAGGCTGACGTGCAGCTGGTCCGCGACCGGGCGGCCCGTGACCAGGCGCGGCTCAACTCAGGGACGGGCTCGGCCAAGGACCTGCAGGCGATCCAGCACGAGCTCACCTCACTGGCGCGGCGTCAGTCCGAGCTGGAGGACATCGAGCTCGAGGTCATGGAGCACATCGAGCTGATGACCGGGCACGTCTCCCACCTGGAGGCCACCCGCGACGAGCTGACCGCCCGGCTCGGCGAGGCGACGGCCACCCGGGACGAGGCGATGGGTGTCCTCGCGACCGAACGGGACCACGTTGCCGGCCGACGCGACGGGGTCGTCGCGCAGGTGGGCGAGGACCTGCTGGCGCTCTACGAGCGCGTGCGAGCGTCCAGCGGCGGGATCGCCGCAGCGGAGCTGAGACAACGCCGCTGCGGTGGGTGCCACATGGAGCTCAACCAGGTTGAGCTGAACCGGATCACGAAGGCACCGGCCGACGAGGTGCTCCGCTGCGAGGAGTGCGGTCGGATCATGGTCCGTACCGTCGAGTCCGGCCTCGTCGCGCCTTGATGCCGGCGTCGACACGCGGCCGGCGGCTCGTCGTCGAGGCCGACGGCGGCTCGCGGGGCAACCCCGGCGTGGCCGGCTACGGCGCGCTGGTGCGTGACGCGGAGTCCGGCACCGTCCTCGCCGAACGGGCCGCACCCTTGGGCAAGCGCAGCAACAACGTCGCCGAGTACAGCGGCCTCATCGCCGGGCTCGAGAGCGCGCTGTCCATCGACCCGTCCGCGTCCGTGGAGGTCCGGATGGACTCCAAGCTCGTCATCGAGCAAATGGCCGGCCGGTGGAAGATCAAGCACGAGGACATGCGCACCCTCGCCCTCGAAGCCCGAGAGCTGGTGCGCCGCATCCAGTCTGCTGGCGGTTCCGTCTCGTGGACCTGGATTCCCCGCGAGCGCAACAAGGCTGCCGACAAGCTGAGTAACGACGGGATGGACGGGCTGACCATCGACCGGTTGTCGGCCGCCAGTCCTGGTCCCGCAGACGATGAGGCCGACATGGAGCCGGCTTCCGAACCGGTGGTAGCCGTCCATGAGCAGGAGCTCGCTTCGCCACCGCTACAGCTGACCGGGCCTGCGCGAGTCTGGCTGGTACGACACGGTGCTACGCCCCTGACGGCGCAAAATCGGCTGAGCGGGCGGGGCTTGGCGGACCCCTCTCTGGACGACGCCGGCCACCTGCAGTCCCGGCGCGTGGCAGGGCTCGTCGCCGAGCTGCTTCAGGACACGGGTATGCCGAAGAGCACTCGTGTGGTCACGTCCAGCCTCGCACGCTCCCGGGAGACCGGGGCGGCCGTCGCCGAGGCGCTGGGCGTCGACGCCCAGGTCGACGAGGACTGGGACGAACAGGGGTTCGGCTACTGGGACGGGCTGACCGTGGCCCAGATCCAGGCGCGGTGGCCGCAGGCCTGGGCCGACCACCTGAACGCCGAGGTCGACCCAGCGGGCCAGCGTCCACCCGGAGGTGAGTCAGCCGCGGAGCTGACCACGCGCATACGGGCTGCTCTGGCGCGCGCCACGCAGCGATCTGGTGACGTCGTCGTGGTCACCAGCCGCCGTCCCATTCTGGTCGTCCTCGCCGCCGCCCTCGACCTGCCGGTCGCTCGACTCGAGGCGGTGGGGACGGATCCGGGTTCGGTCACGGCCGTCGAGATCGCCGCCGGCGGCGCCCTCAGTGTGCCGTTCGTCAACCGGACGGCGCCCGGTTCGTGACGGCTGCTGTGCCATCCTCGACGGCATGAGCTACGCGTCAGGCGTCAGCCCCGAGGACGCCTTCGCGGCGCTGCGCGACGACCCGGCCGACGCGACGACGGACGCGGGTCTGGAGCCGGCATCCAACGTCGTGGACGGGTTCGAGGGTCCGAACGACGCGCAGGGTCCCCGGAGCGTGGCGGGGTGGAAGGCCTCCGGCCTACCCTGGCGGCAGGGCTGAGGGACTGAGGGACTGAGTGACGTGGGACGACGGACAACCGCACGGCAGCTGCGGCCGGACACCCTCGCGGTGCGTGGCGGTCTGTCGCGCAGCGGGTTCGACGAGACGGCCGAGGCGCTCTACCTGACGTCGGGGTTCGTCTACGACTCCGCGGAGCAGGCGGAGGCGGCGTTCAAGGACGAGATCGACAAGTTCATCTACAGCCGTTACGGCAACCCGACGGTCCGGATGTTCGAAGAGCGCCTGCGCCTGCTCGAGGGCGCGGAGGCGTGCTTCGCCACGGCGAGCGGCATGGCCGCCGTATTCGTCGCCCTCGCCGCATTGTGCGGGCAGGGTGATCGCATCGTGTCGTCCCGCGCGTTGTTCGGCTCGTGCTTCGTCATTGTCGACGAGATCCTGCCGCGGTGGGGGGTCGAGTCGGTGCTGGTCGACGGGACGGACCTCGACCAGTGGAGGGCGGCGCTGGACCGACCGACGGCAGCGGTGTTCTTCGAGACGCCGAGCAACCCGATGCAGGGGCTTGTCGACGTGCGAGCGGTCGCCGACCTCGCACACGCGGTCGGGGCAAAAGTGGTGGTGGACAACGTCTTCGGAACACCAGTCTTCTCCAGGCCACTCGAGCTCGGCGCCGACATCGTCGTCTACTCGGCGACCAAGCACATCGACGGGCAGGGACGCGTCCTCGGTGGAGCGATTCTCGGGTCGGAGGAGTTCGTCAGCGGGCCGGTCAAGAACCTGATGCGGCACACCGGGCCGGCCATGTCTCCGTTCAACGCCTGGACGCTGGTCAAGGGGCTCGAGACCATGTCGTTGCGGGTGGAGCGGCAGGCGGCCAACGCGATGACGCTCGCCCTGGCCCTGCAGGACGAACCGCGCGTCACCCTGGTGGTCTACCCGTTCCTCGACAGCCACCCGCAGCACGACCTCGCCAAGGCGCAGATGAGCGGTGGCGGCACGGTGGTGACGTTCGCGGTCGACGGGGGCAAGGAGGACGCCTTCCGCGTCATGAACGCGCTCGAGGTCTTCGACATCTCCAACAACCTGGGCGACTCCAAGTCGCTGGTCACCCACCCCGCGACGACCACCCACCGGCGGCTGACCCCGCAGGCGCGCGCGGCAGTCGGAATCACCGACGGCACCCTGCGGGTCTCGGTCGGCCTGGAGGACGTGCGCGACCTGGTCGAGGACCTCCAGGCGGGGTTGGCGGCGCTGGCGCTGGACGCCTAGGCGAAGTCTGTTGGGGCCGGTCGGCGTGCCGGTGGAACACCGGCGGACACCGCACGGCCACATCAGCCGAACAGAGCCAGCGCCCCCAGTCCAGCGCCGACACTCAGCACCGCGCAGAGGAGCCCCTCGCGAGCCAGGTATGCGGCGCTCACCGCCAAGCCGGCCGACCGGCAGCGCTGCCGCCACAGCAAGGTTGCCAGCGACCCCCAGACGAGAACGAGGGGCCCGGCGTTGACCCCGACCAGCAACGCCATCAGCCCCTGCGGGGTGTCCGAGGAGACCGCCTCGAGCGCGAGGTAGGCGGGCAGGTTGTTGACCGCGTTCGCGGCCACCGCACCCACCCCGCCGACGCGCAGCAGGTCGCCGCCGGACGTGCCGGTGCCGACCAGTGCCGCGAGAACCTCGCGCAGCCCGTGGGAGAGGGCGATGTCCACCACGACGAAGAGCGCACTGACACCGATCACCATCTTCCAGGGGACCGAGATGCGGCGCAGCAGGGACCGGTCCCGCACCGCCACGGTCACCACCAGCACCATCGCCGCGATCGCGGACGGGATCGCCGGCACGACACCCGACACGAAGGCGGGGCCGAGGGCGATGCAGCACACCCCGGCGACCACGAGCAGGACCTTGTCGTGGGGTTCGGGAGCCGCGTCCGGGCTGTACCGGCCGGACAGTGCGCTCCGGTGGCGCAACGCGAGAAGCGCGACGGTCGCGACGATGGCGGCGAGGGCGGGCGCCCAGGCCAGCCGCAGGTAGCCCATCTGGCCCACGCCGAGCTGGTCGAAGTGGTGCAAAGCCAACAGGTTGGTCAGGTTCGAGACCGGCAGCAGCAGCGACGCGGTGTTGGCCAGCCACAGCGTCGTCATCGCGAACGGCAGCGGCGGGATGCCGACCTGCCGGGCCACGGTGATGGCGACGGGCGTGAGCAGCACTGCCGTGGTGTCCAGGCTGAGGACGATGGTGCTGGCGCAGGCGATCGCGACGACGAGCAGCCACAGCGCCCAGACCCGGTGTCGCCCGGCGCGGGCGGCCCAATGCGCGGCGACGTCGAAAACTCCGGCCAGGTCGGCGATCTCGGCGACGACGGTGATGGCGACGAGGAAGGCCAGCACCGGGACCACCCGCCCGGCGAGATCGGCGAGGTCGGTCACGTCGTCGGTCGGGTGGCGACGTCCAGCACCCACGGGAGTCCCGGCCGAGCCGGAGGTTCGAGATGGGTGTCGAACGCCTCGGCGACAACGGCGGCGAGCCGGTGCGGTGTCCGCGTGTCGACGCCGGCCTCGCACAGGTGCCGCGTGACCAGCCCGCGGGTGTGCTTGGCCAGGTGGGTCGCACCGGGGACGCGCACCTGCACCCAGCGGGCGGCGAGCGCGCCCCGCGGGACCCAGGCCGCGACATACGTGCTGCTCCGGCAGTCCACGACGAGCCCTCGTCCGGCAAGCGCCGGCAGGACCTCGGCGAGCGGGTCTCGCCAGACGCCCGCGAGGGGTCCGATGCCGGGCAGGTTGACCTTCATCGACAGCCGGTATGCCGGGATGCGGTCGACCAGCCGCACCGCCCCGAAGAGCGCGGACCCGACCACGAGCCACCGGTTCGCCCTGCGCCGTGCGGCGGTGTCGAGGGTCGCCAGCGAAAGCGCGTCGTAGAGCACACCGGAGTAGATCGCCCCGGCCGGCGCCGTCGGCGCCCGACGAAGCCGGGTGTTGTGGGCTATCTCGTCGGCGAGTGTCGTTGGTACGCCGAGGATCTCGAGCGCCCCGGGTGCCTGGCTGGTTGCGTCGACGGCGTCGATCACGCGGTTGCGGGTGGCTGTCAGCTGCGGGAACGACAGCCGCTCGAGGTCCAGTGGCCGGCCACGCCGAGGAGGGGACTTGCCCTCTGACGGGGGTAGCAGGACGAGCACGGAGCGCACTCTATGCGGCGGCTGCGTAGGGTGCGGACATGCCTCAGCGCGCGATCCGGTTCCGCACGACCACCCCGGTGCCGGCGCGAGCTCCGGTGGACACCGTCGCTCTCATGGCGCGGTTCGAGGCGATCCGCGCTGAGCTGCACGTGCCGACGGAGTTCCCCCCGGATGTGCTCGCCGAAGCCGCCGCCGCCGTCGCCGCGCTGGTGCTGCCCGAGCGCGACGAGACGGCCGTCCCGTTCGTCACGATCGACCCGGTCGGGTCGATGGACCTCGACCAGGCGCTGCACATCGAGCGCGAGGGCGACGGCTACCGGGTGCGGTATGCCATCGCGGACGTCCCGGCCTTCGTGCTCCCTGGCGGGGCGGTCGACACCGAGGCCCGCCAGCGGGTCGAGACCATCTACGCGCCCGACCAGCGAACGCCGCTGCATCCACCGGTGATCGGGGAAGACGCAGGGAGCCTGCTGCCGGACCAGGTCCGACCAGCGTTCGTCTGGGACCTGCGCCTCGACGCCGCCGGTGACGAGCACGGGGCGGAGGTCTACCTCGCGCAGGTCCGCAGCCGCGCCCGGCTGGACTATCGAGGTGTTCAGCAGTCGCTGGACGACGGCACCGCCGACGAGGTGCTCGTCCTGCTCAAGGAGGTCGGGCAGCTCCGGATCACGTTGGAAGCCGCGCGCGGTGGCGCCAGCCTGCCGTTGCCCGAGCAGGAGGTGACCCAGGGGCCGGACGGCGACTACGTGCTGGGGTTCCGCCCCCCGGTCGCCGCGGAGGACTGGAACGCCCAGATCTCCCTGATGACCGGGATGGCCGCCGCCCAGATGATGCTCCGCGGCAAGGTCGGCCTCCTGCGGACGATGCCGCCGCCGGACCAGGGAGCGGTCGCCCGGTTCCGCCGGCAGGCCAAGGCGCTCGGCGTGGACTGGCCTCCGAGCGAGCGTTATGGCGACTTCATCCGCGGACTGAACCTGGCCGACCCCCGCCAGCTCGCGCTGGTGCACGAGGCGACGGCGCTGTTCCGTGGCGCCGGTTACACCGCCTTCGACGGGACGCTCCCGCAGCAACAGGTACACGCCGCGGTGGCCGCGCCCTACGCGCACGTCACGGCGCCGTTGCGGCGTCTCGTCGACCGGTTCGGGCTGGTGGTGTGCGCGGCCCTCACGGCAGGTGACCCAGTACCCGACTGGGCGCGCGCGTCGCTCGCCGCACTGCCGGAGGTGATGAAGACCGGGGACCAGCGCGCCAAGGCCGTCGAACGGGCCTGCACCGATGCGGTCGAGGCCGCCGTCCTGGCCTCACGGGTGGGGGAGACCTTCCCTGCCGATGTCATCGACGTCGACCCCAAACGCAGCCGGGTCACCGTGCAGCTAACCGACCCGGCCATCTTGGGGACCGCTCGCGGGGAGAGTGCCCTGGGACGTTCGGTGCAGGTGCGGATCGACACCGCCGACGTGGCGACCGGCAAGGTGGAGATGTCGATCGTCTGAGACGACTCTCAAGCCCAGCGGCGGGCGACGGCGCGGCTGTGCTCGACATACCGGCCGCCGTAGAGCACTGCGTGCAGCATCAACGGGTGCAGCTGGTGCAGAGAGACGCGGTCGCGCCAGCCGTCGGCCAGCGGCCGCTCGTCGTGATACGCCCCGAGGATCGCGTCCAGGTGCGGTGGTGGGAAGAGCGCGAGGAACGCCAGGTCGGCCTCTCGGTGACCTCCGTGCGCGGCCGGGTCGATCAGCACCCCCGCCTGCTCGGTCCACACGATGTTGCCGGCCCACAGGTCTCCGTGCAGGCGCGCGGCGGGCTCGGCGGTGTCCTGCTCCCCGCGCTCGAGCCGGGCCATCACCCGCCCGAACGTCGCTACGTCCCGCTCGTCCCAGATCCCGTTCCGGAGCCCCGCTGCAACCATCGGCGCCAGCCGCTCGCGGGCCAGGAACTCACCCCACGAGGCAACCGGGTGGAGCGGCAACGGCAGCGGGTCGCTCAGCGGTCCCAACCACCCGTCTCCACGCCAGTCGTCAGGTGGGCTCCCGTATGCCGGTGCGCCCGCCGCGTGGGTGCGCGCCAGTGTCGCACCGAACGCCTCGCACTGCGCCCGGGTCGGGTTCCTGGGGACGAGCCTTTCCAGGTCGAGGAAGTCCTCGCCGACCTCGAGGACCGGCACCACCGCGGCCCCGGACGGGGCGGCGGCGAGCCACCTCAGCCCGGCCGCCTCCCAGGCGAAGTACCCGAACGGCGCGTTGTCTCCCGCCTTGCGGAAGGTGCGACCCGGCATACCGGCGAATGGTAGTTCGGGGTCCTCTCGACCGCCGTCGAAGGTGCGCGATGCTGGTTGTTCGGAAGGACTCACGATGAGCTCATCTGTGCCTCTGCTGGGCTCCCGCCTCCGCCTCGCCGCGGCACCGATGGCGGGGGGTCCCACGACGGTGGCCCTGGCTGCCGCGGTCGCTTCTGCGGGAGGATTCCCGTTTCTCGCGGGCGGATACCAGACCCCCGAAGCGCTCTCGGCCGAGATCGAGGAGCTGCGTCGCACGGGGCTCCCGTTCGGGGTCAACCTGTTCGTTCCCGCGTTGTCCGTCGTCGACGCCGCCGCCTTCCGCGCCTACGCGGCTGAGCTGCAGGCTGACGCCGACCGCTACGGTCTGCGACTCGACTCTGTCGCGGCCGAGGACGACGACCGGTGGGAGGACAAGCTCGCGCTGCTGCGGAGACACCCCGTACCGGTGGTGTCGTTCACGTTTGGGCTGCCAGCAACGGAGGTCATCGCCTCGCTGCACGAGGCCGGGTCGCAGGTGCTGGCGACGGTGACCACGCCGTCGGAGGCAGGGATGGCCCGGGACGCCGGCGTAGACGGGCTGATCGTGCAGGGTCCTTCCGCAGGAGGGCACAGCGCCACCTATGACCCGGCCCGCGACATCACCGCGATTGAGACGGACGAGCTGGTGCGGCAGGTTCGCAGGGTCACGGAACTACCCGTCATCGCCGCCGGCGGCGTAGACGGCCCCGACGCCGTCCATCGGCTCCGGGTAGCGGGTGCAGCAGCGGTGGCCGTCGGCACCCTGCTCCTGCGCACCGACGAAGCCGGCACCTCACCGGCCCACCGGGCAGCGCTCACCGATCCGGCGTTCACCGAGACGGTCATCACCCGGGTCTTCACCGGACGTCCCGCCCGGGCCCTGCGCAACACGTTCATCGACCGACACGAACCCACCGCCCCGGTCGCCTACCCTGCCCTGCATCACCTCACGCGCCCCATCCGGCAAGCAGCCGCCGCCGCCGGAGACGCGAACCGGCTGCATCTGTGGGCCGGCACGGGATACCGCAGCGCACCCGCAGGGCCCGCCGCGGATGTCATCGGGTCATTGGCGGAAGGGCTCTGACCAGCCATCCTCTCCACCTCATCGCGGTTGGTGGCAGCCCGGGTCAACCGCACCCCGACTAGCCTCGCTCGTGTGCCACCCCCACTCGGTCCGGTCGCCTTCGTCCTGGGCGGCGGCGGGATCCTCGGGGCCAGCGAGGTGGGGATGCTGACCGCCCTGCTGTCGGCGGGTATCACCCCCGACTTGGTGGTCGGGACGAGTGTCGGCGCGATCAACGGGGCGTTCCTGGCGGCCGACCCGACGGCGGCCGCGGTGGAGCGGCTGGCGGATCTGTGGGTCAAGGCATCCGAGTCCGGCGTGTTCACCGACTCGGTCTGGTCGCGCGTGCAGCGGGTCGCCCGGCTGGCGACTCATCTGCACTCCAGCGAGGCGCTCGAGGTGCTGCTGACCACCGAGCTGGGCGGGCGGCGCATCGAGGACCTACCCGTGCGGTTCCAGTGCGTCGCCGCTCGGATCGAGACGGCGTCGGCGCGTTGGTTCGACACGGGGAGCGTGGTCGACGCGGTCCTCGCGTCGTGCGCGGTGCCGGGTCTGCTGCCCGCCCACGAGGTCGACGGCGCCCACTATCTCGACGGGGGACTGGTCCACTCCATCCCCGTGGCGCGCGCCCTCGACCTCGGGGCCAGGACCGTCTACGTCCTGCAGGTAGGCCGGATCGAACACGCGCTCCGCGCCCCGCGCTGGCCGTGGGAGGTCGGGCTGGTGGCGTTCGAGATTGCCCGGCGCTACCGGTTCAACGAGGAGATCGCCAGAGTCCCGGACTCGGTCGACCTGCACATCCTGCCGAGTGGCTCGGAGCGTTCACCAGCAATGACATTGTCCTACAAGGGAGCTCGTCAGGTCCGGGAGCGGATCGACGCCGCGTCGGCGGCGAGCGCGCGCTACCTCGCCGGGGTCGGGAGAGGACCGGACGTGACGGGACGAACGTCATGACCCTCTGGGTGCCGCCCAAAGTGCTGCGGCGTATCGGCCACGTGCTGTGGCTTCCGCTCGCTCTCCTGCTCACCGCGGTGCTGCTGCCGTTCTACGTCGTCGGAGCCGTCATCTCGCTGTTTACCCAGCGCAAGCGGCTGCTGAGGGCGGTGAGCTTCGGGATGGCATACCTCTGGACCGACGTTGGCATGGTCGTCGGTTGCTGGCTGCTGTGGTTCCGCCAGCCGCTGCCGAGCCGGGACGAGCAGCTGTGGCGCGAGCGGCACTCGGCGCTCCTCGCGGAGGCGCTCGAGGTGCTCAGCAAGGCGTCGCGTTCCATGCTTGGCTACCGCGTTGTCTTCGACGCGTGCCCGGTGCCGCCGCCGTCGGCGCCGTTGCTGGTGCTCAGCCGGCACGCGGGGCCGGGGGACTCTTTCACGCTGGTCAACCTGCTGCTCACGACCTTCGGCCGGCAGCCGAAGGTCGTGCTCAAGGCGGCCCTGCAGTGGGACCCGGGCATCGACCTGTTGCTCAACCGGCTTGACTCGTACTTCGTGCCGTCGGGCACGGGAGCTGGTGACGACAAGATCGAGGCTGTACGCCGGCTCGCCCTCTCGCTCGAAGCGGACGAGGCGCTGCTGATCTTCCCCGAGGGGGGCAACTGGACCCCGAAGCGGCACGAGCGGGCGGTCCGGTGGCTACAGAGGCAAGGCCAGTTCGAACGCGCCGCCGAGGCGGAAGAGCAGGCTTTCGTGCTGCCGCCACGCCCGGGGGGAGTGGTCGCAACCCTGTCCGCGCGGCCTGAGCTCGATGTCGTCGTCATTGCGCACGCAGGCCTCGACCTGCTGGTCAGCCCGGTCGACGTCTGGGAGGCACTGCCCGTCAACCACCAGCCGATGGTGATCCACTGGTGGGTCGCCGCGGCACAGGACGTCCCGCGGGACGAGGCCGGGATCGTGAGCTGGGTCGATCACACGTGGGCGAAAATCGATCGGTGGGTCGAGGACGAGCAACTGAACCCGGCAACGCTCGCGCCGGTCAACCCACAGGACCCGGTGCTTCCGTAACCCCTTGTCTGGCGCTGGCCGGCCCGCCGGATCCGCCGTAGCCCTAGCTCCGCTGACCCTGCTTCTGTGTGCTCGTCGCCTGCAGCAGGCCGCGCAGGTCAGAGCGGGCTTTTGCGACCGCAGCTCGGCGCAGCCGCAGGTCGTCCACCGTTGCGCTGTCTCCGGTCGCGGTGTCCGCGCTGACCGCGTCGACGAGCGCCTGCAGCCGACCTCGCAGGCGAGTGGCGCCCGCGGCCCGCTCCGGGTCGGGCGCCGTCGACGACAGGGCATAGATCGACTCGTCGAGGGCCAGCAGCCGCGGCCGCGCCGCCACCCAGGTCGCTGTGGCCTCGGCCGTCGTCGCGCGGCTGTTGACCTGGTCGATGAGGGAGTCCTCCACCCATCCGGCCTCCCGCCGCGCCCCGTGCATCTTCTCCTCCCAGGCTGCGATCGCCCGCCGCCGGCGGACGAGCCAGACGATGAGCGCGATGATGGCGATGACCACGATGGCGATGAGGAACCAGAGCCACGTCGGCAGTCCTGACGACGTGGGCGTCGGCTGGGGTGTCGGGGTGGGGGTCGTGGTCGACGTCTCGGTCACTGTTCGCGTCGTCGGCTTCGAGGTCTGCGTCACCGTGCCCGTCACCGTCTCGACGTCGGTGCGGGTCGGCAGGGTGATAGTCGGGATGGTCACTGTGGGGACGGTGATCGTCGGGATCGTCACCGATGGGATCGTGGGGATGGAGATCCCTCCGCCGCTGTTACATCCGGCGAGGCCGAGCACGACGGCAGCGGCAGCCAGGGCGATAGGGGCGCGTCTCACGGGGAATTTTGTACACCCCACGACCCGTCGCGTGGGGGGAGGACGAGGCGGCGGTTTGGTGACGGATCGGTCGCAGCTCAGGCGGCCAGCGGCATACGGACGCCTGTCGGTAGTCTGGCCGGTGGATGAGTCGGTCAGGCGGTCGCGTCAGTGTCCTCGGGGTCTCCCCGAGGATCTTGCCGAGGAACGTCCGGGCTCCGCAGGGCAAGGTGGTGGCCAACACCCACCCGGAGTGATCCGCGGGACAGTGCCACAGAGAACAGACCGCCTCGTGCCTGGCTTCGGCCGGGGGCGCGGTAAGGGTGAAACGGTGGTGTAAGAGACCACCAGCGCCCCAGGTGACTGGGGCGGCTCGGCAAACCCCACCTGGAGCAAGCTCAGACAGCAGACGTTCGAGGGTGGCCCGCCCGAGTCTGCGGGTAGGGCGCTGGAACCGGTCAGCAATGGCCGGTCGAGATGGATGACCGTCACTGTGGTGCTGGCAACGGCGGCACGGGACAGAACCCGGCGTATCGACCGACTCATCCACTCTTAGGCCTCTGACCTGCGGAAACGTGATTCGGGGGAGCGGCTAGTCCGCACGTAGTCCGCAAGAATTTTACGAACAGCGTTCGTCCCTTGACAGCCTTGACGGTTGTGAATCACAGTCCCAGGTGGTCGCGGTGACCCTGTTCTCGGACCGCTCGCAAGTTGACTTGGTGCTGTGGCCGCGACCTTCTTGGAGGTCGGCACTTCTATGGGGAAGCAGCGGTTGTCATCGTTCACGCGACGCCTGCCAGAAGAAATTCGTGAGGTGATCGTGATGCCACGAATCGTTGGAGGAATCCTGCAGCACGCCGATCAGCTTGCCGTCCGGTTCGAGAACTACGAACCGGACCCACATGCCGGATTCGATCCCCCCGTGGTCCCCTGGACAGCGTTCGGCCGTGATCGAGCGCTCCAGGTCGAGTGGATGTCATCAAGATGTCGGCCAAGGCCGCGCCGCGCATTTGTCATGGTCAGCGATCGGTGCCTTGATC
>NZ_JBDTKA010000071.1:0-19335 GCF_039935575.1 Lapillicoccus sp. | reverse complement strand
ATCTCCATAGAGTTTCGGCTGTCATAGCGAAGGGGAAACGCCCGGCTCCATTCCGAACCCGGAAGCTAAGCCCTTCAGCGCCGATGGTACTGCACTGGTGACGGTGTGGGAGAGTAGGACGCAGCCGGACATCTTTTCCGAAAGTGCCCCGCCTGACTGAGGTCAGTGCGGGGTACTTTTGCATTCCCTTCCAGGCTCACATCGGCAGGGGCACACGAACCGCGGTCTGGTGCATGTGCACGGTCGGCTGGGTCGGTCGCGCGAGCGGCATAGGGTGGTCAGGAGAGAACTAGAACAGTGAATGCAGCGAGATAGAACCGGAGCACATGATGACCCCTGACCAGGACCGTCCTCTGTCGGGCCAACGGGGGTCTGGACGCGGCGGCGGTTCGGGTCGAGGGCATGCTGATCGCGCAGGAACGGGTCGGGGTGCTGGGTCACGCGTTGGTGGCCCGCGTACCGCCGCCTCGCGCACGGGTGCCCAGCGAGGCGGTGCGGGCGGTGCGGAAGGTGCCGACCGGACCCCCCGCGAGGCCGGCGGCCAACGACTGACCCCGAAGAAGCCTCGGTTGCCCGAGCCGGCGATCGCGGACGGAGTAACCGGCAAGGAGCTGGACCGGGCCGTGTGGACTCAGCTGCGCACGCTGACCAAAGAGAACGCTCAGGGGGTGGCCCAGCATCTGGTGATGGTGGCGTTGTTGATGGACGAGGACCTCGAGGGCGCGGAGGCGCACGCTGAGACCGCGGTGCGTCGGGCCGGACGGGTGCCAGCCGCTCGAGAGGCGCGTGGCCTGGTGGCCTACCGGCGCGGGGAATGGGCGACGGCGCTGAGCGAGTTCCGAACCGTGCGGAGGTTGTCCGGCTCGTCGCACCTGCTGCCGCTGATGGTGGACGCAGAGCGAGCGCTGGGCCGACGTAGCCGGGCGCTCGAGCTCGCCTCCTCTCCGGAGGTCTCGACGCTCGCCCACGACGAGCGTGTCGAGCTGGCGATCGTCGTGTCCGGGATCCGGCGGGACATGGGGGATGCCGATGCCGCGCTGGCCGGACTCCGGTTGCCGGAGCTCGACCCCCGCCGCCGCAAGGCATGGAGCGGGAGGTTGTTCTACGCCTACGCGGAGGCCCTGCTCGCGACGGGGGACCGGGTCACCGCGCGCGAGTGGTTCTCCCATGCGGTCGACGCGGACGAGGACCTCGAGACCGACGCGGCGGACCGGCTCGCCGAGCTCGACGGCGTCCGTCAGGTCGACCTGCTCGACGTACTCGACGTACTCGACGTGCTCGACGTGCTCGACGTGCTCGACTCTGACGAGGGTGGCACAGGTGACCCAGATGCCGGGGGTGGCACCAGAGGCACTCGACTCTCCAGGGATGGAGAGCAGGCTGGAACCGGCGAGCGGTGAGGACGACGGCGACTCTGGCCGAGGCGTACCAGGCTGTGGTCTGTGACCTCGACGGGGTGGTTCGGCGCGGGACGCGCGCCGTCGCCCATGCGGTCGACGCGCTTACGGCGCTGGGTGTGCCCGTCGTCTATGCGACCAACAACGCCTCGCTGACGCCGGCGGACGTCGCTGCGCAGCTGGTGGGACTCGGGCTGGCGGTCAGCGCCGATGACGTGGTGACCAGCTCGCAGGCCGGTGCGGCCTTCCTCGGTGAGCGCCTGGCGCCAGGGTCGGTCGTGCTCGCGGTCGGCGGCCGCGGTGTCGCCGATGCCTTGCGTGAGGTCCACCTGACGGTAGCCGAGTCCGCCAGTGACGGCGAGCTCGTGGCGGTGCTGCAGGGGTATGGGCCGCTGGTGACCGCGACCGACCTGGCCGAGGCGGCGTACGCGGTGCAGGCCGGGGCGCTGTGGGTGGCGACCAACGCAGACCGGACCCTACCCACCCACCGGGGCGTGGCCCCAGGCAACGGTGCCCTGGTCGAGGCGGTGTCGTTCGCCACCGGCACACGACCGGTCGCGGTAGGCAAGCCCGCGCCGGCGCTCTATGACCTGTCGATGGCCCGTCTGGGCTGCGGTCGCGAGGACACACTGGCGATCGGAGACCGCCTGGACACCGACATCCTCGGTGCTATGGCGGCCGGCGTCGACTCGTTGTGGGTGCTGACCGGCGTCGACGACCTCCGGTCGTTCGCGCGTGCCCCCGATCGCCCACTCCCGACCTATGCGAGTGTCGATCTCAGAGCGTTGAGTCTGCCGCCCCAGGTGGCGGTGAAGGACGGTTCCGCGTGGAGCTGCAACGGGGTTGCTGTCACGGTCGACCCCGTGACGGGAACCGTTGTCATCACAGGGCGTTCGGGTCCGGCGTCGGACGTGGTCGAGCGGGACTCTGTGCTGGCCTGCGCATTCCGTGCCCTGGCCGAGGCTCGTGACGGCTCCGGTTCGTCACCCGCCGGGCTCGACGCGCTGGACCGAGCAGCCGCCGCTCTGACGAGCGAGCTTGCCTGAGTCGGGTGCACAACCGTCGTGGGCAGTAGCGTGGTGACGTCGACGATCCGTCGGGCGAGCCGCGGACATCGAACTAGTCAGGAGGCGGTCATGCCGTTCGAGTCGATCCGCGGGTACCTGCAGCTGGCGTCGGGGTTGGTGGAGGTGACCCGGGCCAAGGCCACCGAGGCGGCGATGTCCCTGCTGACCCTGCCGTCCACCCTTTCGGGCGGAACCCTGTCGACCCAGGCGCAAGACCTGGCCGAGGAGCTGATGGCGGCCGCGACGGCCAACCGGTCGAACCTCATCGCCCTGGTCCGCAGCGAGGTCGAGAAGGCGGTCGCCAAGGCGTCGTTGATGCCGCTGGACGAGCTGGACCGGGCGCGGGCCGGTATGGCCAAGCTGTCGTCCGACGTGGAGGAGCTGCGCGACGAGGTGCTGGCCATGCCGGCCGTGCGCGCGGTCCCCGGCGTTTCGGAGATGTCGACCATGCTGGGCGTCCGACCGGGTAGGCGTCGCGTGTCGAGTTCGACCGACTCCGTCGTGGGCGGCGCCGTGGTTTCGGGTCCGGCGCCCCTGGACGAGACGAGCCGAACGCCCGCCCCACTCCCCGTGCCCTCAGCCGTGAACACACCGCCGAAGAAAGCGTTGGCGAAGAGGGCTGTTTCGAAGAAGGCCGTTTCGAAGAAGGCCGTGGCGCCTGGTCCGGTGAGCGAGCCCGCGGTGACCAGGGCATCAGTGCCGGCGAGGAGAGCGCGGACGGCGAAGAAGGCGGCTACGCCGGTCCAGGCAAAGACAGCCCCAGCGAAGAAGGCAACGTCGAAGAAGGCAACGTCGAAGAAGGCGACAACAAAGAAGGTGGCAACAAAGAAGGCAACAACAAAAAGGGCAGCGGCACCGGCTACCGCCAGGAAGGCCACGACGGCAAAGGCTGCGAGGAGAAAGGCTGCACCTTCGGAGCAGGCGGCGACCACGAAGAAAGCGGCGACCACGAAGGCGACGGGTGCTTCTCGGTGACGGATCAGGCGAGCCCAGAGGGGGTCGTCTCCGAGCAGGACAGCGCGCGAGACGTCGCACCTCGAACGGGTGACGACCACATCGACGCCGCGCTGGACGACCTCGACAGGGCGCCCGAGTCCGATCTCGACGAGCAGCTGGCTGCGGGCGAACGTCTCAATGCGGTCCTGGGCCACCGGCTGTCAGATCTCGGTGGCGGCTGACCCCCCTAGCACCGCGTCCGAGCTACGCCGGCTCGACGTGGAGCTGGTCCGGCAGGGACTGGCGCGCAGCCGCGGACAGGCTCGGGAGCTGATCGATATGGGGGTCGTCCTCGTCGACGGCCGACCTGGCAAGGCGAGCACAAAGGTTGCCGCGACAACGGCCATCCGGCTGACGGCGGAGCCGGACCGGTGGGTGGGTCGAGCGGCATACAAGCTCCTGGAGGCGCTGCGAGTGTTCGGACCCGCGGGCCTGGGAGTCACGAACGCCCGCTGTCTCGATGTCGGCGCGAGCACTGGCGGGTTTACGCAGGTCCTGCTCGAGGCGGGCGCGGCGCACGTGACGGCGCTCGACGTGGGGCATGGCCAGCTGGTCACTGCGATCGCCGGCGACCCACGGGTCGAGGAGCGGTCCGGGATGAACATCCGCGACGTCGCTGCCGGCGACCTGGGGGCGGAGTTCGATGTCGTGGTCGCCGACCTGAGCTTCATCTCGCTGAGTACTGCGCTCCCGGCGATGGTGAGCCAGCTGCGACCCGGTGGCGACCTGGTCGCGCTCGTCAAGCCGCAGTTCGAGGTCGGGCGTGACCGGCTCGCGCGGACAGGGGTGGTGACCTCGCGGGCCGAGCGGCGGCGGGTCCTCGGCGCCGTGGTCGGGTCGGCTCGGAGGCTCGGCGTGGACATCCACGGGATCACCTCCAGCCCGATCCGGGGCGCGGAGGGCAACCGGGAGTACCTACTCTGGGTCAGGCAACGCAGCGACGGTGCTGCGGGAACGTCCGAAGCACCGGCCCCCCTCAGCGAACAGGAGCTGGACGCGCTGGTGGCCGACGTAACGAGCTCGCACACGGACAGCACCACCCGATGAGGCCGGAGGAACGGGCGTGACGCGTCGCATTCTGCTCGTCGCCCACCCCAGACGCGCGGAGGTGCGGGATATCGCGCGCCGTGTGGTCGAGCAGCTGAAAGCCGCCGACATCGAGGTGGCGCTGCCCCCTGATGACGCGCGCGAGCTCGCCGAGATGGACATCGGTCCGGTGGTGCTGGCCGACGCCGAGTCGCCCGCAACCGGGTGTGAGCTCGTCGTCGTCCTCGGCGGCGACGGGACCATCCTGCGCGGCGCCGAGCACGCGCGCGGGACGACCGCCCCCTTGTTGGGCGTCAACCTCGGGCACGTCGGCTTCCTCGCCGAAGCGGAACGTGAGGACGTCGCCGCAACGGTCGAGCACATCGTCTCGCGCAGCTACACGGTCGAGGAGCGGATGACGCTCGACGTCCTGGTCCGCCCGGACGGAGAGGCGGTGACCCGGTGCTGGGCCCTTAACGAGGTCAGCGTGGAGAAAGCTGCCCGCGAACGGATGCTCGAGGTCGCGGTGGGGGTCGACGGGCGACCGTTGTCGACGTTCGGCTGCGACGGCGTGGTCATCGCGACGCCGACGGGATCGACGGCGTACGCGTTCTCCGCCGGCGGACCCGTGGTCTGGCCGGACGTCGAGGCGATCCTGATGGTCCCCAACAGCGCTCACGCGCTCTTCTCTCGGCCCATCGTCGTCGGTCCTCGCTCCCGGATCGACGTCGAGGTGATCCCGAGCGCTCAGGGACACGGCGTGATGTGGTGCGACGGGCGTCGGCACGTGGATCTGCCGCCCGGGGCCCGCGTCGAGGCCGCCCGCAGCGACACCCCGGTCCGGCTCGCTCGGCTCAGCTCGTCGCCGTTCACGGACCGGCTCGTGGCGAAGTTCGACCTCAGCATCGCCGGGTGGCGGGGCAGCGCACGCGCGCGCTGACGCGCACTACGGGCGGGCCCGCCTAGTCTGGGAGGCGTGTTCCAGGAGATCCGGATCCAGGGGATCGGCGTCATCGACGACGCCGTGCTGCCCCTCAGCCCCGGCCTGAACGTCGTGACCGGCGAGACCGGGGCCGGCAAGACCATGGTCGTGTCCGGACTCGGACTCCTGCTCGGTGCCCGCGCCGACACCGGGCTGGTGCGGGCCGGGACACGAGCCGCCCACATCGAGGGGGTCCTCACCCTGCCGGAGGGTCACCCAGCGCTGGTCCGGGCCGCCGACGCCGGGGCCGACCTGGGGGCCGACATGGACGAGGACCTCGTGCTGGTGCGCACGGTCGGTCAGGACGGCCGCTCCCGTGCCCACGTCGGTGGTCGAAGCACCCCGGTCGGGGTTCTCGCCGAGCTGGGGGAGCTGCTCGTCGCCGTCCACGGACAGTCCGACCAGTGGCGGCTGCGCCATGGAGACCAGCACCGTCAGGTGGTCGACGAGTTCGGTGGCGTCGTCGTCGCCGAGGCGCTCGAAACATACCAACGCACGTTCGATGCTCTCGCGGACGCGACCCGCGAGCGCGACCGGTTGCGCGCGCTGGCCGCCGACCGAGCCAGGGAGACCGACGCGCTCCAGACCGGGCTGGACCGGATCGAGGCGGTGGACCCGCAGCCTGGCGAGGACCTCGCGCTGCGGTCGGAGGACGAGCGGCTGGCCCACGCGGACGGGTTGCGGCTCGCGGCAGCACAGGCTCACACCCTGCTCACCGGCGACACGGGCACCGGCCCGGGGTATGCCGACCAGGCCGGGATCGTCGACGAGCTCGCCTCGGCTCGTATGGCGCTCACCCCGATGACCGACCACGACCCAGCGCTCGCCGACCTGGACACGCGGCTGGCGGAGCTCGGTTATCTTGGCAGCGACCTCGCCGCCGACCTGGCGTCCTACGCCGCGAGCGTCGACGTCGACCCCGCCCGGTTAACGTTCGTGCAGCAGCGCAGGGCAGATCTCGCGAGTCTCACGCGGGTCTACGGCGACACTGTGGACGAGGTGCTGGCTTGGGGATCGCAGGCGGCGCTGACCCTTGCCGAGCTGACCGGCGCCGACGACCGTGTGGACCAGCTCGACGCCGAGACGGTACGCCTGCGTCAGCAGCTCGCTGTCTGCGCCTTGGAGCTGACGACGGTCCGACGGCAGTCGGCGGACGAGTTCGGCCACCAGGTGACCGGCGAGCTCAGGCACCTGGCGATGGGGCGGGCCGAGGTGACGGTCTCGGTGTCTGCTCGTTCCGACCCCGAGGGGCTCGCTGGAGTGGGGAGCACGCGAGTGGAGCCAGTGAGGTTCACGCGCTCGGGCACCGACGACGTGGAGATCCAGCTCGCCTCCGGCCCGGGGAACCCGCACCGGAGTGTCGCTCGCGCCGCCTCGGGTGGGGAGCTCTCCCGGGTGATGCTGGCGATCGAGGTCGTGAGCCGCGGCCGAGCGGTTCCCACCTACGTGTTCGACGAGGTCGACGCTGGGGTCGGAGGGCGAGCGGCACTCGACGTGGGGGCCCGCCTGGCCTCCCTCGCACGGCACGCCCAGGTGGTGGTCGTCACGCACCTGGCCCAGGTCGCCGTCTTCGCGGACCGGCACCTGGTCGTCACCAAGGACGAGAGCGGCGCCGTGACCGCTAGCACCGTCCGGGTGGTCGAGGAGTCCGAGCGGCTGGGCGAGCTCTCGCGGATGATGGGTGGCGACCCGGCTTCTGCGACGGGGTTGGCCCACGCGCAGGAGCTGCTCGCCCAGGCGACGGTGCAGCGAACGGCACCCTCGCCTGGGGCGCGCCGACCAAACGGCGGTCGCGGCCGACGCGGAACCGTGGCATAGACTGCAATCCCGTGGCAGAGCAGACGAAACACATCTTCGTTACCGGGGGCGTCGCCTCCTCGCTCGGCAAGGGGTTGACCGCTTCCAGCCTCGGGCATCTGCTGCGCGCCAGAGGTCTGAGCGTCACGATGCAGAAGCTGGACCCCTATCTCAATGTCGACCCTGGGACGATGAACCCGTTCCAGCACGGCGAGGTCTTCGTGACCGACGACGGGGCGGAGACGGACCTCGACATCGGCCACTACGAACGGTTCCTCGACGTCAACCTGCGCGGAAGCGCCAACGTCACGACGGGTCAGATCTACAACCGGGTCATCGCGAAGGAGCGCCGCGGCGAGTACCTCGGTGACACGGTGCAGGTGATCCCCCACATCACCAACGAGATCAAGGCCCGGATGCGGGCCACGGCGACGGGGCAGAAGGACGCCCCCGACGTCATCATCACCGAGATCGGTGGCACGGTCGGCGACATCGAGTCGCTGCCCTTCCTCGAGGCGGCCCGGCAGGTCCGCCACGACGTCGGCCGCGACCACGTCTTCTTCCTGCACGTCTCGCTGGTC
Source organism: Lapillicoccus sp. (assembly GCF_039935575.1). Classification (GTDB taxonomy): domain Bacteria; phylum Actinomycetota; class Actinomycetes; order Actinomycetales; family Dermatophilaceae; genus Lapillicoccus. The sequence goes on along the minus strand of NZ_JBDTKA010000071.1, from coordinate 11,489 downwards.
CCCTACCTCGCCCCCAGCGGCGAGCTCAAGACCAAGCCGACCCAGCACTCCGTCGCTGCCCTGCGCCAGGTCGGCATCCAGCCCGACGGGCTCGTGCTGCGCGCGGACCGTGAGATCCCGGACGGCATCAAGCGGAAGATCTCGCTGATGTGCGACGTCGAGGTCGAGGCGTGCGCTGCCGCGGTGGACGCGCCCTCCATCTACGACATCCCCAAGGTGCTGCACCGCGAAGGCCTCGATGCCTACGTCATCCGCAGGCTGGGACTGCCGTTCCACGACGTGGACTGGCACGACTGGGACCGGATGCTCCAGCGGGTCCACGACCCCGAGCATCTCGTCGAGATCGCGTTGGTAGGCAAGTACATCGACCTGCCCGACGCATACCTGTCCGTTACGGAGGCGATGCGCGCCGGCGGCTTCCAGCACGACGCTCGGGTCGTGATCCGGTGGGTCCCCTCCGACGAGTGTCAGACCGAGGCGGGGGCGCAGCGCGCCCTCGGCGGGGTCGACGCGATCCTGGTGCCCGGAGGGTTCGGGGTTCGGGGGATCGAGGGCAAGCTCGGCGCGCTGCGCTGGGCGCGTGAGCGACAGATCCCGACCCTGGGGATCTGCCTCGGCCTGCAGTGCATGGTCATCGAGTACGCCCGTAACGTGGCCGGCATCGAGGGCGCATCGTCGTCGGAGTTCGACCCTCAGACGCCGGACCCCGTCATCGCGACCATGGAGGAGCAGAAGGCGTTCGTCGAGGGGGCGGGTGACCTCGGCGGCACCATGCGGCTCGGTCTCTACCCGGCACGCCTGACCGAGGGCAGCGTCGTGGCGAGGGCCTATGGCGTGACCGACGTCCAGGAACGCCACCGGCACCGCTATGAAGTCAACAACGGCTACCGCGTCCGGCTCGAGGAGGCCGGGCTTGTCTACTCGGGGCTCTCGCCGGACGGGGAGCTCGTCGAGTTCGTCGAGCTGCCCGCCGACGTACACCCCTACTACGTCGCGACACAGGCCCACCCAGAGTTCCTGTCCCGGCCACACCGCGCCCACCCGTTGTTCGCCGGGCTGGTCGAAGCCGCACTCGAGCGGCAGCGCGGCGAGCGCCTGGTCGAGGTCCCACGCGGCGACGACAGCTTTGACTCGACTCGCCAGAACGCCTCGGCCACACCGGCGTACGCCGCCCCGGCCGGCTGAGCGGCCCGGCGTGGAGCTGCCCGTCAGGTCGGGCCACGACCTGCGTGACACCAGAGTGGACCATCCGGTCACCGCCTCCGACCTCGTCTTCGACGGGATGATCTGGGGCATTCGGCGCGAGACCGTCGACCTCGGTGCGGCCGGGCCAGTCACGCGTGAGTTCATGGACCACACCGGGGCGGTCGCCGTCGTCGCGCTGCGTGAGATCGACGGGGTCGACCACATCGTGCTGATCCAGCAGTACCGCCACCCGGTCCGAACGCTGGAGTGGGAGCTGCCCGCCGGCCTGCTCGACGTCGAGGGGGAACCACCCTGGCGCACAGCCGTGCGAGAGCTCACGGAGGAGGTCGACCTCCGAGCGGGTCGATGGGACGTGCTCATCGACTTCTTCTCCACACCCGGCGGGTCGTCCGAGGCACTGCGGGTCTTCCTGGCGCGCGACGTCGACGAGACCCTGTCCGCATTTGCCCGTGAGGGTGAGGAGGCGGGGATCACCGGCGCCTGGGTCCCGCTCGAGGAGGCATACACCGCCGTCCTCGCGGGTCAGCTGCACAACCCCGGTGCCGTCGTGGGGATCATGGCGGCCTGGGGCGCTCGCGAACGGGGCTGGGAGACGTTGCGGCCGCGCGACACCCCCTGGCCTTGGCATGCCTGACGAGGTCAGAGATCTCAGAGATCGACGGATCCGGGTCAGCGTCTGTCTCGCCGCCTTCAACGGCGCGGCGCACATCGAGGAACAGCTGCAGTCGGTGCTGGCTCAGCTCGGTCCGGACGACGAGGTCGTCGTCGTCGACGACGCCAGCACCGACAACACCTTCGCGGTGGTCACTGGCGCCGGTGATCCGCGAGTCCTCTTGTCCCACAACGAGACCAACGTCGGCTCCGTGCGGACCTTCGAGCGAGCCCTCGGTCTTGCTCGGGGTTCGTACTTGCTGCTTTGCGACCAGGACGACCTCTGGGTGCCGGGGCGAGTGGAGGCCATGGTCGCCGCGCTGGACCAGACCGCGGTGGTGGCCACCAGCGTCGCTGTCCTCGGGGAACCACTCGAACCGCCTCGCTGGCCGCTGCGGGCGAGGGACTCGCACCGGTATGCGGCCAACCTCGTGGCCACGCTCGTGGGGGTGCGCTGGTACTTCGGTTGTGCGATGGGGATCCGGCGCGACGGGCTCGAGATGGTGCTGCCGTTCCCGGCGTACCTTGTCGAGTCGCACGACCTGTGGGTCGCCATCGTGGCCAACACCTGCCGCGAGATGACCCACCTGGAGCGCCCGTCCGTCGCTCGCCGGCTGCACGGCGCCAACCAGACGCCTGAACGGTGGCGCAGCCTGCCGCGGATTCTCGCGGCGCGGTGGATGTTGGCCCGGTGCATTGTCGAAGCACGGCGGCGCGTCACAGCAGCGTGACCGAGGATGGGGGATGCCCTCCCGACTCGCCCCGGCGCGCCGAAGGTTCGTGCTCGGTCTCGTTGCTTTGCTGGTGCTGCTGGTAGCCGTCATCGCCGGGTTGGCGCTGCGCAGCCGGTCGACCTCGGCAACAGCTCCGGACCAGAGTCGTCCCGGACCGGTGCTCCTGGTGCCGGGGTATGGCGGTTCGGTCGCGTCCCTGGCGCCCCTGGCAAGCTCACTGCGGACCTCGGGCCGGGACGTCACGCTCGTCGACCTCCCCGACCAGGCGCTGGGTGACCTCGCCGACCAGGCGGCGTCGCTGGCGGCGACCGCCGACACGGTCCTCGCACGCACCGGGGCTGCGTCGCTCGACGTGGTGGGCTACTCCGCCGGAGGCGTTGTCGCGCGGTTGTGGGTCACGGAGAACGGTGGGGGCGAGCATGTCCGGCGGCTCGTCACTCTTGGCTCGCCGCACCAGGGAACCGATCTCGCCCGTCTCGGGTCACTGGTCTCGGGCAGCTGTCCCACCGCCTGCCAGCAGCTGGCGACCGACAGCCCCGTTCTCGCCCGGCTGGACCGTGAGCCGCTGCCCGCCGGTCTGGTCGTCCTGTCGCTCTGGACCACCCAGGACGACGTCGTCCTGCCGCCGAGCTCGGCCGTGATCGACGGCGTACCGAGCCCGTCGCTGCAGAGCATCTGCGCGTCGGACACGGTCCGGCACAGCGGCCTACCGGGTGACCGACTCGTCCAAGGGCTGGTGGGGGAGGCGCTCGGGTCCGGCGCGCTGCCGACCTGGGGGCCGCAGGACTGCGCCCGCCTCAGCTCGTGACGTCGCGGGTCGTGAAGTTGGCCCACGCGGCGGTCAGGAGCACGACGACATAGACCGCCTGCAGCGCTACCCCGCGTTCGATGCCGCTCCAGAGCACCGGGTCCCGGTAGACGTCGACGAAGGTCAGCCAGTACCGCGTCGGCAGGTAGGGCTGCAGGGGCCGCGCTGCGTCGATGGTGAGCAGCAGGGACGAACCGATGAGGAACGCCAAGGCGCCCAGGCTGGCGCTCTGCGGCGAGTCGGTCAGCGTCGACAGGAACAGCGCCATGGCGGCGACCCCGAGCATCGAGAACGCGACGAGCAGGATCGCCAACGCGGTGCGCCAAGCGATCTGTCCCGGGGTGAGCAGCGTCCCCGACAGGCTCACCATCGCCTGCGACAGAGGTGCGTCGCCGAGCAGCAGGCGCCCGACGACATACCCGATGCCGGTGACCGTGAGCACCGCCACCAGGACGAACGCACTGACGGCCACCAGCTTGCTGACGAGCAGCCGGGTCCGGCCCACGGGTCTGACGAGCAGGTATCGCAGGGTGCCGGCCTGCGCCTCGCCCGCGATCGAGTCGCCCGCGACGACCGCGACGGCGATCGGCAGGAACAGCGGCAGGACGATCGCCAGAGCGGCGATCGCGAACAACGAACCGTTGGCGATGACCGCCGACAGGAAGGCCGGCCCCTGGCCGGGTCGGGGGGCGATCCTGGTCCAGGCCAGTACCCCGGCGACCACGGTCGGTAGGAGGTTGAGCAGCAGGATCGCCAGCCAGGTGCGCTTGCGCCCGAACAGCTTGACCAGCTCGACGCGGATCACGTCGGCACCTCACCCTCGGCTCGAGCGCTGGTGCGCTCGGCGATGACGTCCTCGAGCGACCGGCGTTCGGGGCCGAGCTCGACGACTCGTATGCCGGCGCCCACGAGCAGCGCGTTGAGCTTGGCGGGGTCTTCAGCCCGAACGAGAACTCGATCACCGTCCCGGGACTCGACCGCGGTGCCGAGTAGCTCGGTTGCGCGGTTGCCGTCGGGGGTGCGCACCGCGGTCAGACCGGTGGGCGCACGCAGGACGTCGAGATCCTCCTGCAGGACGAGCCGGCCGCGGTCGAGCAGGCCGATCCTGGTGCACAGCTGCTCGACCTCGGCCAGCAGGTGGCTGGAGAGGAAGATCGTCGTCCCGTCGGAGTGCAGGCGCAGGAGCAGCTCGCGGATCTCGCGGATTCCTTGCGGGTCGAGCCCGTTGGTGGGCTCGTCGAGGACCAGTAGCTCGGGACGGCGCATCAGGGCGGCAGCCAGGCCGAGGCGTTGACGCATACCCAGGGAGTAGGCCCCGACCCGACGCTTCCCGACGCTCCCGAGGCCGACCATCTCCATCGCGTCTCGGGCGCGGTCTCTGCGGTCGCGTCGGCCGCCGCCCAACGGTCCGGCCGGTCGTCGCCCGCTGGCGTCGTAGAGCGCGAGGTTCGCCAGCCCGGACAGGTGGCTGTATGCCGCCGGCCCCTCGACCAGCGCACCCACCCGTGGCAGCACGTCTGCGCCCGACTTCGGCATCCGTCGGCCGAGCACGTCGATCTCTCCCGAGGTCGCCAGCACCAGCCCGAGCAGGCAGCGAACGGTCGTCGTCTTGCCGGAACCGTTGGCGCCGAGGAACCCGTAGATGTCGCCGGGCTGCACGCCCAGGTCCACGCGGTCGACGGCCGTCACCGACCCGTACCGCTTGGTGAGACCGCTCGTCCAGATGACGGGACCGCTCTCCGGCCGGTTGCTGATGCTGTTCACGTGGCCTGCCCGGTGAGCTCGGCGGCGGCGCGCACCAGGCCGTCCGTCGTCAGGGTGCCCGTGACGAGCCACGCGCGCCCGTTGGCCAGGTCCGAGGTAAGCAGCAGCCCGACCGGGCCCACCGACACGGCCACCCCCTCGGGGATCTTCTGGGCTCCCACGGCCACGCTCAGCTGCTGCCGCAGTGAGGCGGCCTGGTCACCAGGCAGCTGGCCGACCACGATCTGGGTCACGCCGCGGCCGTACTCTCCGACACCGGTGAAACCCGGGATCGGCGTCGAGCGGGTGAAGCCCAGCAGCTGACCGGGCAACGGGACACCGCCCGAGCGGCTCAGCTGACGAGCGAGGTCGAACCGCTGACCGTTGCGGACCCGCGCCCCGGGCGGGGGCGTGAAGGCGAGCTCCTGGTCTGACGGGGCCGCGGCGGTGAAGTCGAGGAAGGTGCTGGACATGGCGGCGACGTCGCCGCTGCGCCCGAACACCTCGACGAGCACAGGGATTCCGGAGGCGCGGTCGGCCCAGACGTCGACATGGCCGATGCTGCTGAGGCTCTCGGAGGGCTGCATCCGCAGGCCGTCGGCGTCCCGTCCAGCCACCCGGCGGGCTGGCAGCCCGGACACCTCCCCGGCGCTGGTCTCGGAAAGCATCCGTTCGGCCAGCTGTGGCGGGACCGTGTCGCGGTCCTGCGGGAGGCGGACCGTCCCCGGGAGCTGAGCGGGGGTGACGACGACCCGGTTGTCCTCGTAGTCCCAGACCGAGACGGCTGCGTCCGTGGTGCGCGTACTCGTCTCGCCGAACTGGCTCAACGTGTCTGCCCGCCAGTCCTTCGCCGAGCGCCACCACACGCGGATCTGGGTGCGGCTACCGAGCAGGGTGGCGACGGAGTCGAGCTGGTCGGAGGCCGGTAGGGCGATCGACCCGGTGGTCTCGGCGTACCCGGCGTACGGGTTCGACCACGAGCTGCGCATCCGCTCGAGGAGCTGGGCTGCTGTGGTGTCGCCGGGCCCAGGTGACCCGGCGGGGAGCGCGCGCACGACGAAGGGCACGGCGACGAACGCCGCGACGAGTGCGACGCAGACGGCCCAGCGCCATGGTGCCTTCACCGCGTCAACCTACGTCGAGGTCCTGTGGGGCACGGAGCCGCTGCCAGGCAAAGGATTCGTATGCCGTCGGCGTGGCTTCGTAGGATGGGGCCGCCCGCCCGAGACCGACAGGCTCCGAACGACCGAAGGACCACCAGTGCTCCGCACCACCGAGGCCGGCACGCTGCGCGCCGGCCAGACCGGCCAGACCGTCACCCTCGCGGGATGGGTGGCCCGGCGTCGCGATCACGGTGGGGTGGCGTTCCTGGACCTGCGTGACGCGTCGGGCGTGGTCCAGGTGGTCGCGCGTGACGAGGTGCTGGCGCAGGGCGGCGCGCACGACGTGCGCAACGAGTACTGCGTGCAGGTGACGGGCGAGGTCCGGGGTCGGCCGGAGGGCAACGCGAACTCCGACCTGCCGACGGGCGAGGTCGAGGTCGTCGCGACCGCGATCGACGTCCTCAACCCAAGCGCGCCGTTGCCCTTCCAGGTCGACGAACGCGTCACGGTGGGGGAGGAGGCGCGGCTGCGCTACCGCTACCTCGACCTGCGCCGACCGGCACAGGGCGCGGCAATCCGGTTGCGCAGCAAGGTCAACGCCGCAGCCCGGTCGGTCCTGGCGGCCCACGACTTTGTCGAGATCGAGACGCCGACGATGACGCGCTCGACACCGGAGGGGGCGCGGGACTTCATCGTCCCGGCGCGACTGGCGCCGGGGTCCTGGTATGCGCTGCCGCAGAGCCCGCAGCTGTTCAAGCAGCTGCTCATGGTCGCCGGGATGGAGCGGTACTACCAGATCGCACGCTGCTACCGCGACGAGGACTTCCGCGCCGACCGGCAGCCGGAGTTCACCCAGCTCGACATCGAGATGAGCTTCGTCGAGGAGGACGACGTCGTCACGCTCGGCGAGGAGATCGTGGTCGCGCTCTGGAAGCTGGTCGGCGTCGACCTCGTCACGCCGTTCCCCCGGCTGACCTACGCTGAAGCGATGGCCCGGTTCGGCTCGGACAAGCCCGACATGCGGTTCGGGCAGGAGCTGGTGGACTGCCGGGAGGTGTTCTTGCGGACCGAGTTCCGGGTGTTCCAGCAGAAGTATGTCGGCGCCGTCGTCATGCCTGGTGGTGCGTCGCAACCGCGCAAGCAGCTGGACGGGTGGCAGGAGTTCGCCAGGCAACGGGGGCACAAGGGCCTCGCCTACGTGCTGGTCGGCGACGACGGGGAGCTCGGCGGGCCGGTCGCGAAGAACCTCACCGACACCGAGCGTGCGGGGTTGGCCGCCCACGTGGGCGCGGTCCCCGGCGACTGCATCTTCTTCGCGGCCGGCGCCACCAAGAACGCACGGGCCCTGCTCGGAGCCGCCCGCATCGAGATCGGCCGCCGATGCGGACTGGTCGACGAGGACGCGTGGTCGTTCCTGTGGGTCAACGACGCGCCGCTCTTCGAGCCCGCGAGCGAGGCGGTCGCGGCTGGCGACGTCGCTGTCGGCGCTGGAGCCTGGACGGCGGTGCACCACGCGTTCACGTCGCCCAAGGCGCAGTTCATGGACACCTTCGACACCGACCCCGGGTCCGCGCTGGCGTACGCCTACGACATGGTCTGCAACGGCAACGAGATCGGCGGGGGGTCGATCCGAATCCACCGTCGGGACGTCCAGGAACGCGTCTTCGCGCTCATGGGGCTCAGCCAGGAGCAGGCTCAGGGGAAGTTCGGCTTCCTGCTCGAGGCGTTCCAGTTCGGCGCGCCCCCGCATGGAGGTATCGCGTTCGGGTGGGACCGGATCTGCGCCTTGCTGTCGAAGATGGACTCCATCCGCGAGGTGATCGCGTTCCCGAAGTCGGGGGGCGGCTACGACCCGCTCACCGGTGCGCCCGCCCCGATCACGCCGGAGCAGCGCAAGGAAGCCGGGGTGGACGCCACCCCCCCGACCGACTGACCACTCACCTGGCGTCACACGGAGAACAACTCCGAAACGGGCTGCCTGGTTCAGTCGTCGAGGAACTCCAGCAGCGCCGCGTTGAACTGGTCGGCGTGGCTGACGTTGAGCCCGTGAGGCCCCTTCTCGATCACGACGAGGCGGCAAGCGTCGATGGCCTCGTGGGTGCGCTTGCCCGAGACCTCGAACGGGACGATGCCGTCCGAGTCGCCGTGGATCACCAAGGTCGGTGCTGCAATCTTGGCCAGGTCGGCACGAAAATCGGTGCGCGAGAACGCTTCCACGCAGTCCTCGACGGCGCTCTGCTCCGCGACGGCCTGCATGTCCAGTGCCTCCTGACGCTGTTCCTCGGTGACCATCAGCTCGTCGCCCGCCGAGAAGAACGCCGTGGTGAACGGGTCGAGGAACCCCTCGCGGTCGTCGTGCACACCGGCGACCATGCCCTCGATGTCCTCGTTCGACATCCCGCCGTCGGGGTTGTCGTTGGTCTTCTCCAGGAACGGAGGCACGGCGGATGCGAACACCACGGAGTGGATCTTCACCTCGCCGTGACGGCCGATGTAGCGCGCCACCTCACCGCCGCCCATGCTGAACCCGACGAGTGTGACGTCGTCCAGTCCCAGTCCGTCGATCACGCTGGCGAGGTCGTCGGCGAGCATGTCGTAGTCCAGGCCGCCGCCAGGCTTGTCGGACTCGCCGAACCCGCGCCGGTCGTAGGTCACGACGCGGTAGCCGGCCTCCTCAAGCGCAGGTACCTGCAGGCTCCACGACTTCTCACTGAGCGGCCAGCCGTGGATGAGGACGACCGGGCGTCCGTGACCTCCGGTGTCCTCATAGTGCAGTGAGAGCAAGGCGGCGGTCTTCACAACGGGCACGGGGGGGTCCTTCGTCGTCGTCGGCGGTCGGTGGCAGGAACGACGTTACCCCGGGTGGGAAACGTTCGATGGACGCTCCATGGTTGTCAGAGACAAGGAGGCGGTGGGCTATTCGGTGATGCCGTGTCGGTCGTGCCAGCGGCGCATCGGTGCCGGCGCCCACCAGTTCCAGGTGCCCAGCAGCGTCATGGTGGCCGGGACGAGCAGCATCCGCACCACCGTGGCGTCGAGGGCGACCGCCACCACCAGCGCGACCCCGACCTCCTTGATGATCAGGAGCTGTCCGGCAGCGAATCCAGCGAAGACGATGATCACGAGAAGGGCCGCGGAGGTGATGATCCGTCCCGATCGCTGCAGCCCGAGAGAGACGGCCTGGTCGTTGGGGACGTCACTGCGGTGGAGCTCGGTGATCCGCGCGATGAGGAACATCTCGTAGTCCATAGAAAGCCCGAAACCGAAGGCCAGCACCAGGAACGGGATCAGGGACTCGATGGCGCCGACGGAGCTGAACCGCAGCAGGCCCTCGAGGTTGCCGTCCTGGAACACCCACACGAGCACTCCCAGCGCTGCCCCGAGGGAGACGACGTTGAGGATGAGCGCCTTGATTGGGATGACGACCGAGCCGGTCATGAGGAACAGCAGGACGAAGGTCCCGAGCGCGACCAGGCCGGCGGCGTACGGGGCGCGTTGCACCATGGCCTGGATGAAGTCGAGCTGCTGGGCCGCCGGCCCGGTCACGTAGGTGGTGAAAGCCGGTCGGTTGCTGCGGAGCGCGTCGACGACGCCGTCGGCCTCGGTGCCGAGCGCTGGGCCGCGCACCTGGATCGAGACAGCGCTGAGCGAGCCGGTCACCTCCCGGACCTGGGCGGACTCGACGTCAGGCAGGGTGGTGACGCTCGACGAGACCCACGACTGCACCGTGGCCAGCGGCGCCTCGGCGGCGACGGTCACGTCGGGCGCGCTGAGCGCCGGGTAGTCGGCGGCCAGGTCCGTGAAGAAGACCCGCTCCGGCGAGCTCACCGGGAGCAGCTCCGGGCCGGACGAGGTGAGCTTGATGCCGACCGCGGGTACCGCCAGCGCCAGGAGCACGATCAGCGAAGCGACGATCACCGGGATCGGCCGTCGCTGGACGAACCGAGCCAATTGGGAGAACACTCCGGTGTCCGGCGCGCGTTCGGTGCCCTTGGAGAGCAGTCGACGGGCACCGAGAGCGCAGAGCGCCGGCAGCAGGGTCAGGTCGACCAGCACGGCGACGAGGACGATGGCGACCCCGGCGGCGCCGATGGCGCGGGTGATCTGGGCTTCGAAGATCATCAGCCCGGCCAGGGCGATCGCGACCGTCAACCCGGAGAACAGGACGGTACGCCCGGCAGTCGCCATCGTGCGCGCCGTGGCCAGCACGGTGTCGTCCGGGTTGAACCGACGTCGACGCCGCGGTCCGTGCCGGTCCGAGATCGTCCGCAGCTCCTCACGGAACCGGCTGACGGTGAGCAGCCCGTAGTCGATGGAGAGCCCGAGCCCGAGCAACGTGACGACGTTGACCACGCTGGCGTCGAGGTCCAGCAGGTAGGAGAACCCGAAGAGTGTGGCGAGGCCGCCACCGATGGACACGACGGCCCCGACCACCGGCATACCCGCTGCGACGAAGCCGCCGAACACGAAGAACATCACGATGAACGACAGCGGAAGCGCGATGCCTTCGCCGTTGCGCAGATCCACCTCGATCTGCGACGTGATCGCGGTGAGCAGCGGACCTCCACCACCGACCTGACCCGTGGCGCCGGGGAAGGCGGCGACGATACGGTCGTAGGCCACCCGGACCGCGGCGTTCGCCGCGTTCGTCTGCTCGGAGGTCAGGCCCCGCTCGAGCTCGGCGCTGGTGACGAAACCGCCCGAGGACGCCGTTCCGCCGGCCAGCAATGGCGCGGCGGCAGGGTTGGCGACGCCCTGCGGCAGCAAGAGAGGAGACTTCACGGCGCTGATGCCGGGGATCGACGCGAGCTCGGCAGTGGCCTTCGACGCGGCGGCGACCGCGGTGGTGTCGGTGAAGCTAGCGCCCTTGACCTGGAGCAGCAGGCTGGTCCCTTGGGACTGGTGGGCGGCCAGCAGGTCGGCGCCCTGCTGGGCCTCGCGCGGGACGCTCGGAGCACCGGACTGAAGGCGCTGGAACAGGGACTGCCCCGTGACCCCGCCGACCGCGACAGCGAACGCTGCCACCGTGACGAGAAGCCACCCGACGACGAAACGCCACGGGTGGCGTGCGGTAGTGGCACCGAGCCTGCCCAGGCGGCTGGTCGGGAGCCGCTCGGTCGAGGCCTCGTGCACGGTTCAGGGTACGGGCTGGGTGGGCTTGGGGTGTTGGTGCTCGCCGATACGCTGACCGGCGATGAGCGACAGCGGCCCCGACCTGCCTGACCTGCCTGACCTGTTTCATGG
>NZ_JBDTKA010000070.1:0-12679 GCF_039935575.1 Lapillicoccus sp. | reverse complement strand
GTAGAAAGACTGGTAGAAGTCTGGACCTCCAGCGCTGCATTGGCAGGGCAAGCCGTCAAGCGCCTTGACCTGCACAAACGTAGTGGGGCAGGTGGGGCTTGAACCCACGACCGACGGATTATGAGTCTTCCCGGCCCACTTCGCGACAGTTTCCGTCGATCGCCAAAACGTACTCTGACCTGCACGTTTGTCGAATTTCGCCTCGCAACGCTTCCCGTGCCTGAGGGTCATTTCTCGTTGTCATGCGGACTAAATGCGGACTAACTGGCTGGGTCGAGGCGACTCGGTGGCGCGCCTGCACGACGCCAACTCTCTCACCCAGGGTCGCCGCCGCGGGGAGCCTGGGTGCTACATCAGTGCGCTGGTTGCTTGGCCCGCGGAACCATGCGGCGACGGCCGGGTCGACGCCGCTCCTGATCCAACGGGGGGGCCTGGGTGAATATCGGCCTCACGGTCGACGCGACCTGAGCCCCCTGTGGCTCTTGATCCCCGAACGCGCTTGGGCGACCAAGGCGCTAGACCCCTGGTTGACGGAGCAGGGCACCGGGACGAGGGTAGGCGTGACATTGTAGGAATTAGCATGCAGACGGTCCTTAAGTGACTGCAGTTTCCTACGCGGTGCGGAGGCGTCATGGCGAGCGGAGTTGATCAGCAGGCTCTTGGGCGGCTGCCCCCCACCTTCCGGTACATCGAAGCTCGGAATTTGATGAATGAGCGTAGGTTCCGCGACCTCCTGGCGGCGGGTCTGATCGTGCGGCTGAATCGCGGCTTGTACCGCCGAGTTGACGCCGCTGGCGATGAGGATCTGATCGAGATCGCCGGCAAACGACCTCGCGCGACGCTGTGTCTGCGTACGGCGTTGGCGCGGCACGACCTCAACGACGAGATTCCAACGCAGTTGGACATCGCTCTGCCCCGCGGGACGCGCCCGGTCGTCAGCTCGGCTCCGGTCGCTTGGCATCAGTTCGACTTGAAGACCTTTGACGTCGGCCGGGAAGCGATCCACCTGGATGCGGCAACGAGCATCGGCGTCTACGGCCCGGAGCGATCGATTGTGGACGCCTTTCGGTTGCGCGAAGACGAAGGACCCGAACTGGGCCAGGAGGCGCTAAGACGCTGGCTCCGCCGGGGCGGCCAGCCCTCAACACTGATGCGGACCGCCTCGCATTTCCGTAAGGGTGCGCCGGCCCTGCGTCAGGCGTTGGAGATTCTGCTGTGACCACAGTGTCCCGGGCGACCGCCGCCGGTCGTGCCTACCTGGACCTGAGGGCCGTGGCCACAGCTGAGTCTCGACTGACCGACGAGTTGATTCAGCTATACGTCCTTGAGGGGTTTCTGGCACGGCTGGTCGTCAGCGACCACGCAGGACGGCTGATTCTCAAGGGCGGGGTGCTGCTGGCCGCGTTCGGCACCCGCCGTCCCACGCGGGACATCGACTTTGCCGCTCTCGACCTTGACAACGATGCCGAGCACGTGCTCGAGGTCACGAAAGAGATCGCAGCTCAGCCGCTGGGGGAAGATGACGGTCTCGTCTTCGACGGAACCGGCGCGGTCGCGGAGGTGATCCGTGACCAGGAGGAGTACTCCGGCGTGCGGGTGTCGATGGGTGTCGCGCTGGCGACCGCTCAGACCCAATTCCACGTCGACGTCAACGTGGGGGACCCGATCTGGCCCGCGCCAGAACAGGTGGAGGTCCCCAGGCTCCTGGGCGGGCTGCCCCTTACCCTCGCCGGGTATTCGTTACCCATGGTCCACGCGGAGAAGATCGTGACCGCCGTCCGACGAGGCACGGTCAATACACGGTGGCGTGACTTCGGCGACGTGTGGACTCTGTCTGGCAGGCACCCAGTCAACGGAGGTCAGCTGCAGACGGCGATCGCGCGCGTCGCCGACCACCGCAACGCCCAACTCTCACCTCTGCGCGCACTCCTGCTGGGCTACCCCGCGCTGGCCCAAGCGAAGTGGGCGGCCTGGCAACGCAGACAGGGCCGTGAACACCTGCCTCCCGAGTTCAGCGACCTTCTCGAGCAGCTCTTCACGTTCGCCGACCCGGCCATCTCCGGGAACGTGTTCGGCCTGACCTGGACTCCGGCGGACCGCACCTGGCGCTAACGTCGACCCGAACCAGCCCGCACCCCAACCCTCGTACCCTGGTCCCCTAAAGTCGACCTCTCAAACGGAATCACTAATACGCGCGACTTTCGCGGCGGAGAGACGCAGGGTGAGGTGGGTTTGGTGGGTCCACGGACCTGCCCGAGAGTCCAGGCGTTCCCGTCGGGCACCGTGCCACGTGTGGCGCCCTGCTGCTGATCTCTGGCGTCGTCGGCGCCAGTGCTGCAGGATCCCTGTTGTGAAGCTCAAACTCGACCTGCACGAGATCTACAACCGAGGTGACAAGATTGAGGGAGCGCTTCAGGCGGTTATCGACGAGGCGATCGACAAGAAGGCGCCCGTGGTGGAGATCATCCCGGGGAAGGGCTCTGGTCAGCTCAAGAAGCGCGTGCTGCGCTTCCTGGATCGCAAGGACATCAAGGCCCTTTACCACCGGGTCGAGAAGGACTCCGACAACTTCGGCCGGGTCTTCGTCCACTTCAGATGGAAGTAGCAACCTGCACCGCAACACCCAGCGTCAACGGGACGCAGGGACGGGTGTTGGACGCTGGACCTGCCGCCAGGGGGGCACGTCACCCGCGAGCGATGATGACTCTGAGATGCGAGCCCGATCGCGTCCGCTTGCGGCTCACGTCCGGCGTCGTGCTGGGGCAGCCTTCGGTGGACCCCCCCGTGGTGGGCCGCGGTCCCGGCGTCGCGTCGAGGAGGCACCGTCGGGCAGGTCATGCGCGCGGCCGCCGCCCACCCCGAAGAGCGCTGGACGGCGTTCCTCAAGGCCTGAGACGGTCGACCGGCCTCAGCTCATCGCGTACGCGTAGCCGTGCATCCCGACGAACAACCGTCCCCGCTCGTCCAGCGCGAGGGCCTCGGTGTAGTCCCCCGACCCGGCGGTGTGGCCGATCTGGACCGCGTTGAGGACCTTTCCCGAGGTGGCGTCGAGCCGGTGGACGTAGCCGTTCGAACCGGCGTAGACGACGTGGTTGGCGTATCGGATGGTGACCGGCTTCCACCCGATGCCCGACAGAGCGGTGGTGTAGGCGGCCGTGGACCAGTCACTGAGGTCGATACCGGTGACGTAGCCGTTGCAGCCCACCGCCAGCGTGTCGCCGTCCGTCGCCAGGGTCACCGGCTCGTCCACCGCTCTGGTGACGGTGTAGTCATGCACGCGGTCGCCGTTGGCCGGGTCGAGCTGCACCGCGCTCCCGTTCGAGCCGGCGAAGAGCAACCCGCCTGCGCTCAACACCGTGACGTCGCTGTACGTGGCGTGCGGCATCGCGGCGGTCCACGTCGTCGACCAGTCGCTCAGCTGCACCCCGTAGGCAAAGCCGTGGCAGCCCACGAACAGGCGTGACCCATCGGTCGCCAGACGGACCTCCGGCCCCACCGCGCGGGAGACGGAGGTCGAGTTCTTCACCGCCCCCGTACCCGGGTCCAGCTCGAGCGCATAGGCGTTGGATCCCGCGAAGAGCCGTCCGTTCGCGTACAGGAGGTTCACCATGCAGTAGGCCGCCCCCTTCATCGGGGTGGTCCACCGGATCTTGCTCCAGTCGTCGAGGCTCACCCCGTAGACGTAGCCATGACACCCGACGAACAGGGTCTTCCCGTCGGTCGCGACCTTGGCGTCGTAGCCCTTGGCGAGGTCGAGCGAATGGCGGATCACCCCAGAGTGTGGGTCCAGTTCGAAGGCCGCGCCGTAGGCGGCCGCGAGCACGCGGTCTCCGGTGGCCGCGACGTCGACCTGCCAGTATTGGGTGCTGGGCAGGCTGGCGTACCAGAGGTTCGCGAACTCTTGGTCCTGGGACAGGTTGACGATGCGCGGGAAGGTCTGGGTGGCGACGCGCTTGATCCAGAAAGGGGCGCTCTCGATGATCTCCTTCATGGCCCAGTCCTTCTTGCCATTGACCCACTGCTCGATCGGCTTGACGTCCCCCGGGGTGTCTCCCACCCGGGTGGGGAAAAGGTCGCGCAGGGTGTTGGTCGACGTCCCGGAGGAGCCCGTGGCGAGGATCTCAGCGATCGACGCGCGGGAGAGGGTGGCGGCCTCGCTCGTCCGTTGGGCGCCGAGCCCGCCGTCCGCCCCGCGGAAGAGGGTGTTGTCGCCGTAGACCTCGTACGGCGTGGTGTCGGTCGCTGATGAGACCCACAGTGAGTTCTCGTTGAAGTAGTCGTGGATGGCGTTGGAGGTGGTCTGTGCGATGACGCTCGAGAGGAAGGTGAGGTACTGCTGGTAGACGGTGCCGACGTCGGTGGTGGTCTTGTCGACGGTGTAGGCCACGACGCCACTCGCCGCCCGGCGGGCGTCCATCGTCGGACCCTCCTCGACCGTCTGGGGGTCGTTGGACGGACCGGAGAACGACGGGTCGTAGAGGTGGCGTCCGGCGAACGTGGGCTGGGTCGCCGCGGTCATGTTCTTGATCGTCTCCCAGTCCTCGACCGGCAGGTTGGAGCCGGCCGCCCACTCGATGAACCACTGCATCGCAAGGGTCTTGTTGATGAGGTGCCCAGCGGCGAAGCTGTCCTGGAGGAAGTGGTCGGCGTACCCGTGGTGCAGCCAGGCCTGGTGTTCGAGCCTCGCGCGCTCGTTCGAGTCGCTCGCGGCGTGGGCCTTCACCGCGAAGTCGCGCGCGGACAGGTACGACGCCTGCCACCGGTGCCACGTGAATGGCGAGAAGTGGCAGGCGTTGCGGGCCAGGAGGCCGGTGTAGTGGTCGATGCCGTCGATACCGAGGTTGAGGGTCAGCGCGTCGAGGTCCCACGACGCGAAGATCTTGTCGAGCAGCTCGATGGGGTACTGCGACGGAGGGAAGGGGGCCTTCGCGAACTGGATGTTGGTCGTCGAGCCGCCCAGCTTGCCGAGGGCGTGGAAGGTCTCCTGGCGGATGACCTGGAGGATGGGTAGCAGGACCTCCGGTGGACAGCTGTCGATCGCGACGGCAGAGGCGATGTAGTCGGGCAGGGCGTTCAGTTCGCCGTAGGTGACGAGCATGCCGCTCGGCTCGAGGCGGATGGTCCTGATCCACGGACACTTCTTCTCCACCTGCTCCGCGGTGACCTGCTCGGGACTCTGGTGCCAGAGCCACATCAGCTCCTTCTCTCGCGCGATGATCTCAGCACGCGTGCCCGGGTTCGTGAGCGAGACGATGTCGCCGGTCGGTAGGTCACCCAGGGCCCGGTGCTCGAAGGACTCGTGGCGATGGACGAGCACAGTCTCGCCCGCGGCGGCCGGCCGGACGGCCGCCAGCCCCCGCCCGAGGCGCGTCGAGCGACCGTGAGTGACCTGGATTGCCGCGACCTCGGCCGCCCGCTCGGCCCACGGCCCAGCCGGTGACTCGAGGGACTGCTGCACCGTATGGGCGACCTCGTGGGCCAGCAGCTCGAACCCGGCGTCGGTGGCGGGCTGGTAGGCGCCCGATCGGAAGAAGAGGTGGGCCCCACTGGCGAGCGCGTCGGTGTGCATGCTGCGGGCCAGGCGGTCCGACCGCCGGTCGTGATGGACCCGCACGCGCGTCAGGTCGACGTCGAATCCTGCCTCGAGCGCTCGGCGGACGCCGGGGTCGAGGGGCTGGCCCTCCTGAGCCGACTGCCGGATGTCGGCCGCCGGACCAGGCGCGGCGGCATCCGGTCGCGCCGGTGTGGAGGGGATGGATGGGAACGACGACATGGCGCTCTCCTGCCCGAGAGGTGGACGGCTGATCGACCCGGGCGCATAGGGTGCGTCAGCGTCACCGTTCGCGGCCCTGCCCCGGTACGGGAGACAATCCTCCTCGATGCCCGACATGTCCAGAGCGTCCGTGTGCATGGGGATTGTGACCGAGCCTGACGAAGATGCATCGATGGACCCGGATGCCCGCGCACCAGCTCCTGGAGGGTGGGGCCCGGGGTCGGCCTCGACGTCACCGACGTCACCGACGTGACCCGGGGCTCGCGGGTCGGTAGGGCGAGACCGTCGGGTCCCCGTCGAGCCAGAAGCGCCAGGGGTAGGCCTCGCCGTCGCCCCCGGGTCCCCTCACCCCGACAGGAGGGCCGGTTCGCACCACCCCGGGCTCGACCACCATCCCCCCGGCGACGCCGGCGGGCCAAACCCGGTGGCGTTGGCCGCCTTGAAGGCCGGGTCGTGCAACGGCGTCCAGGACAAGCCGATGACGGAGTCTTTGGCGGCGGCGACGTACGTCCCGGCGTTCGCGCTCCGTGCTCCAGCGTCCGGCGGGGTGAGGTCCTCCCGGTTGGCCTTGCCGATCCACCACTCCGCTATTCCGGAGGACCGCGCGATCTGCTGGACCACCAGCGGGGGGAGGTAGCCGGCCGCGGTCAGCTGCGCGCCCGCCCCGACGGCATCCAGCACCGCCAACCAGGGCCGCGACGCGCGGCGCAGGTCTTGCTCGTCCAGAACGACCGCCAGTCGCTCACCCAGGGCTGTCAGCCAAGCACTCGCCCGCCACCATCCCTGCCCTCGCATGCCCTGAAGCAAGTCGACCAGCGGCACGGGAAGGCCGTGCCACGGCAGGCGCTCGCCACTGGCCCACGCCCGCATCGCCGCGGTCGCCTCAGCGGCGTCGAACGCATCAGGGTTGTAACCCAGCGGAAGCCATTCGTGCGCCTGCTCAGCATCCTCGAACGGCTCGGGCACGTCACCGGCCGGGGCCCCGGCACGCAGCCAGTCGGCTAGCTGATGCCCGCGGATACCGCCAACGTCCTCGGGCGGACAGCCCCTCGCGCCGCCCAAACACACCGGCTCCCGGGCCCCCGGCGCCAAGGGGGCGATCGACTCCAGCGTGACCCGGTGCTCCCAACCGTCCGCGAAGTCGTACAGGTACGCCATGAGCTCGTCCCTGCTCAGGCTCGCCACCCACGCCTTTAGGGCCGCAGGATCCGTGCACCGGCCGCAAGTCGCTCACCGGAGTCAATCAGAACGGCCGTCCCCTGCACTAGGCGGCAGGCGGCGGTGTGGGACGGCCACTTTCGCGGCGGAGTGACGCGGGGCGGAGCCTCGGCGGAGCCTCCATTGGACGCGGCACGGGACACCCGTTGACGGGCCAATGTTAGGGGGAGGGCGGAGGCGATCCTTGACTCGCTCACAAGATGCGTACACGCATATCCGGCGGCCGACGCGGTCGGCGGGTTTGCCTGACACCACCGTTACCGGGGTCAAGGCCGTTAGCTTGCTGAACCGCCAAACATCCGGATGAGCCCCCGACACACGAATAGAGGCCGACTCCCGCTGCCCAAACGCCGGACCCGGTCGGTCCGGTCGACTCTGTGGGCGTGATACTCCCAGCCCACGTTCGTGGTCAGATCCAGGTCCGGGAGAAGAACGTCTACCGTCGTCTGTCCATTTCTGGGGTCGTCGTTCGTTCTGCTATTGGAGCCGGCACCGTGTCGGCCGATCGAGGTGAAGGAGATTCCGATGCCGCAGTTTGCAGCGTTGATCTACGAGCAGGGTGACCCCGACTGGAGCATTCTGGATACTCCGGAGAAGCAGCGGGTGATGGGTGAGTACGGCGCCTTCGGTGCGACCGCGGCTGCGGTGATGCGGGGTGGGGCGGCGCTGTTCCCGACGACGAGTGCGACCACGGTCCGGGTCGAGGGTGGCAAGGGTGGGGACGTGGTAACCAGCGATGGCCCGTTTGCCGAGAGCAAGGAGGTCCTGACCGGGTTCTACCTGCTGGACTGCACCGACCTTGA
This sequence comes from Lapillicoccus sp., assembly GCF_039935575.1. Lineage (GTDB taxonomy): Bacteria > Actinomycetota > Actinomycetes > Actinomycetales > Dermatophilaceae > Lapillicoccus. The sequence goes on along the minus strand of NZ_JBDTKA010000070.1, from coordinate 4,885 downwards.
CGACGCGGTCCGGTGGGCCGCGCAGATCCCGGCCGCGCGCACAGGCAAGGTCGAGGTCCGGCCTGTGATCGAGTTCGGTGACTCCGACGGCTGACCCCGGCGCCGGGCACGCGGCCCTCGCCCGGCTGGTCCGGGACGAGGGCTCGCGGGTGCTTGCCACGCTGGTCCGCACGACGGGGTCCCTGGAACTCGCCGAGGACGCCGTCCAGGACGCGGTGATACGGGCGCTCGACGTGTGGTCACGTGAGGGGGTCCCGGTCGAGCCACGGGCGTGGCTGACCTTGACCGCCCGACGCCGGGCGATCGACCTGCTCCGCCGCGAACGAGTACGAGAAGGCAAGGAAGCCGCGACAGCCGCGCTGCTGGACCTGCTCGACCCGGAGTGCCCGGAAGACCGGTCGCCTGAGGATGGCGTGCTGCGGGACGACCTCCTCAGGCTGCTGTTCACCTGCTGCCACCCGGCCTTGTCCACGCAGGCGCAGATCGCGCTGGCGCTGCGTACCCTCTGCGGCCTGACCACCGCCGAAGTCGCCAGCGCGCTGCTGGTCAGCGAGCCGACGATGGCCAAACGGCTGACCCGGGTCCGCCGCAAGATCGCCACCGCTGGCATCCCCTACCGTGTCCCCAACGCAGACGACCTCCCGGAACGACTGGACGGGGTCTTGGCGACCGTCTACCTGTTGTTCAACGAGGGCTACTACGCCAGCGCCGGGGCCACCCCGATGCGCCGTCAGCTCACCGCCGAAGCCATCCGCCTGGCGGCGCTGCTGCGGGAGCTGCTCCCGGACCAGATGCCGGTGATCGGTCTCGAGGCGCTGTTGCGGCTGCATGACGCGCGCAGTCCGGCACGACTCGACGCTGCCGGTGACCCGGTCCTCCTCGCCGACCAGGACCGGAGCCGGTGGGACCGGGGCGAGATCCAGCGTGGCTTGTCGCTGCTCGGGATCGCGTTGCGGCTGTCCACGACCCGACCCGACCCCTACGTCGTCCAGGCCGCGATCGCCGCCTGCCACGACCTGGCCCCCACCTGGGACGCGACGAACTGGGCCGCCATCGTCAGCTGGTACGACGTGCTCCTCGCCGTCCACGACACTCCCGTCGTCCGGCTGAACCGGGCGATCGCGGTTGCGGAGCTAACCGGCCCCGCGGCCGGTCTCGCCGAGATCGACGCAATCGGCGACCTCGAAGACGTCCGCGGCTACCTCCCGCTGGTCGCGGCCCGCGCCGAGCTACTCGCCCGCGCCGGACGCACCGACGAGGCCCGCACGCAATTTCGGGCAGCACTGGCGACGTCGGGCAACGACGCCACCAAGCGCGAGCTCTCCCACCGCCTCAGCCAGCTACTCGACGCACCCCCTGAAGGGTGACACCCCGTGACGTGAGCGAGGTCGGTCAGACCGGCCACTCCCGTCGAGCGACGCCGTCCCAGCGCCGTACGGCGGTGGCCAGGACCGGATCCCCGTCACGGGCCGAGTCCTGCCCGGTGGCCCCCGCCACCACGGCGCGTACCCGGACCAGCACGTCCGCGGCCACGCGGCCTGCGCTCGCGCAGGCGAGGGCGAGGGTGACGTGCGGGTCCAGCGACCAGGTGCGGTGAGGCTGTCGTCGGGCACCTCGCAGACGCCGGCTACCCGGTCCTGGATTGCACGCACACCGGCCGACGGTTCCACGAGCCGAACCGCCGTCCACGGTCCACTGCCTGGGACAACCCCGACCGGGACCCGGGTTCACGTCCACACCTAACCGAACTCACAGGTTTGCGACTTTCACCGCCCCGATGTCCGAACTACCCGGCAACATGTGAGTCCGGTCGGCAAAGGGAAGCCGCTCTGGGTCAGTAACCCGGGCGCGAGGTTGTCTGGCGCGTAGTGGTGGCCGCCGGCATACCGACCGGTGTCCCGGTCGGGTCGAGGACGAACCACACCTTCCCGACGTCCTGACCGGTCGTGTCGCCGGCCTTGGTGTCCTTGGAGTAGTAGTAGAGCGGCCAGCCGTTCAAGGTGACTTGCTTCTTGCCGTCAGCAGTGGCGATGGTGGCGAGGGTTCCGGTCACCCCGTCCGCGGTTGGCGGCGCGTCGACGGTCAGTGGTGGCCACGCGACCAGGCACTGCCCGGCGCACGAGCTCCTGCCGGAGTCCTTGGTGTCCTTGGTGAACATGTAGAGGGTGCGGCTCTGGCCGTCGACGACGACGCTCCCGAGCGAGGTTGTCGCAACCTTGACCGTGGCGGAGGCCGCGGTCGCGCTCGACGGGGCTCTGGCGGTGGTACTCGCGGCGGCCGCAGCCGGAGCTGCGGGGGTAGGCGTCGTCGGCGTCGAGCCGCAGGCGGCGAGGGCAACCGTCGCCAGTGCGGTGCCGAACAGGGCGAAGGAACGGGTTTTGGTCATGACTCTCCTGGTGGTTCGTGGTTGCGCGACAGGGCTTCACGCGCCTACCGGTCCGAGCGACGACTTCGTTCAGGGCCACCGGGGAAGACGCCGGATCGGGCGCGGTCGTTCAGATGAACCTAACCCTCCGGGCGGACGTCTACCCCGGTGCTGGGGACCCTCCGCAGGTGGACCGTGGAGCATAATCGAGACGCAAAGGAGGTCGGTATGCCGCTGGACGAGTCCGTGGTTGCCGCCCTCTACCGCGAGCACGCGCCGGTGCTGCGCCGGTACGTCGGCCGCTCCCTGGACCCGGCTCGTGCGGAGGACGTGGTCCAGGAGGCGATCCTGCGGGTCTGGAAGCAGGCGCCCGAGGTCTCCAGCATGCGGGCCTACCTGCTGCAGACGACGCGCAACATCCTTATCGACATGCACCGGGCCGCGGGCCGGCGGGTCATCGAGGTCGCCGCCGACCGTGATGACGACTCCCGCGCCCGCGTCGACCCGCGGGCGACCAACCCCGAGGTGGAGATCGAGCGGGCGCTGGACCAGATCCTCGTGGCGGACGCCCTCAGCCGGCTGCAGCCCGACCACCGCGCGGTCGTCATCGCGCTCTACTACCGGCGGCTCAGCGTCACCGAGGCGGCTGACGCGCTCGCCGTGCCGGTCGGGACCGTGAAGTCCCGGGCCTTCTACGCCGTACGCTCCCTGCGCGCGATCCTGGACGAGATGGGGGTGACGCGATGACCGACCAGACACGTCCCGACGCGGACAACGAGAGGATGCACGAGCTGCTCGGCGCGTTCGTGCTCGGCGGGCTCGACGATGAGGACCGGAACGCCTTCACGGCGCACTTGCGGACCTGCGCCGTATGTCAGCGCGAGGCCGCCCAGCTGTCCGGCATGCCGGGTCTGCTTGACCTCGTCGACCCCGGCACCGTGACCTTGGACGGCGTCGTGGGAGCCGAGGCCGCACCGGCCTTGGTTCCCGATGGCCACGCGATCCAAGGGGGTGGTGTGGCCCTGCCCCTGCCCCTGCTCGCCCACGTCCGTGCCGACCGCCGGCGTCGACGGTCGCGCTGGGTTGCCGTCGCTGCGGCGATCGCCGTGCTCGCCGGCGGGCTCGGCGCCAGCGTCGGCCCGGTTGCCGCCCGCATCAACGCACCGCCGACCACGCATTACGTGGCCACGGCACCAGCCGCGGGAGGAACCCAGGTGGAGATCGACCTCGTGACCCGCGCCTGGGGCACGCAGCTCGACCTGCGGGGTTCGGGTCTGCCGACGTCCGGGGTGCTGCTGCTGTCCGTGACCAACGGCGCGGGGTACACCTACGACATCGCGAGCTGGTCGGGGACCCCGTCCGGACGCACGACGCTGACGGCACCGTGCTGGATGAAGCCCGACGACATCACCGAGCTGCGGGTGCACACGCGAGAGGGAGCAACGCTGGCAACGGTGTCGACCAGGACCACCTGACCAGGGCATGACCATCAGGGGCACGAGCTAGGCTGGTCGACAGCCGTCCCGCACTTCATCTGCGCGTTCTGGCCATCGCCGCGGGGTTCTCGGGCTCATCGTGGCGCGGACTCAGACCTAAGGCCAACACCAGGGTAAACCCGAGGTTGCGCGGGGGGGTTTTGCTGGTGAGATGGCGACTTCATGGGTGTCCGGTGGCAGTGGTCTGGCGCCTGAGTCACTGCGATCGCGGTCGTGTCGGCACGCCTGGCGCGGAGGTGTGGGGTTGCGGCTAGCACTTCCCGGGCGGCGAAGCGGGCCTCACTCAGTAATTCCTAGGATGTTTAGCGCGTGTCCTTACGCATCTACGCCAGTAGGATCGCCGAGGAGAACCGCATCCGCTGCCCACTCGCCTCATTGAGGCCCTTGTCGTTGACCCGCGGCGCGCGCACCGGCACCACCCCCGCCGCGGTGGCCACCTCCCGGACCTGGTGGTAGCCGTTGCGGACCACCAGCCGGTGACCGACCTCGTCAAGCTGATCGGCGTGCGCGTCGATGTAGGCGGCGACCTCGGCCTGCAACGGTTCCGCGAGCCTCGCCCGCGCGCCGTCGCGGACCAGCTCGTCCAGCAGCGACCCGCCCACCCCAGCCGGGGCGTGAACGTAGGAGTGCGAGTCCTTGAGGACTAGCCTGAGCATGGGCGTACCCTCCCGAACCAGCGCGTCAACGCCTGCCCTGGATCAGAGTTAATTGGGCTTCAGATCATTCTAGGGTAGGTGCGCTCCATCACGTCACCAGGCCGAGGGCCATCCACAGATTCTGATCATTACTCCGCCGCGCAACCAGCCGGTGACACCAGAAACTCATTCCCCTGCAACGAGTACTCTCGTCCCGGCCGGGTACCTGTCATCGATCGCGTCTGGGTAAGAACCCCGTTGCTGACTGACCGAGGTGCCGCGGGTGGTGATAGTCACTGCGCCGGCAGCCGCGGCCAGGATGGCGGCGGTGAGGTAGGCGGTGGGGGCGTGCAGGTCGCAGAAGGCGTTGAACGCCCAGTGGACCAGGA
>NZ_JBDTKA010000069.1:0-51765 GCF_039935575.1 Lapillicoccus sp. | reverse complement strand
CCTCGGTGGCCAGCCTGGGGGCGGCGTTCGCTGAGTCCGGCAAGCGGGTCCTGCTGGTGGACCTCGACGCGCAGGCGTGCCTCACGTTCTCCCTCGGCGTCGACCCGGACGCCGTCGAGACATCGGTCAACGAGGTGCTGCTCGGCGGGGCGTCGGCCGCCGACGCCGTCATCCGCTGTGCCGACGGGGTCGACCTCATCCCCTCGACCATCGAGCTGGCCGGCGCCGAGGCCCAGCTGCTGGGTCGGCCGGCCCGGGAGTACGTCCTGCGCACCGCCCTCGAACCGGTGCTCACCGACTACGACGTCGTCCTGCTGGACTGCTCACCGAGCCTGGGAGTCCTGACCCTGAACGCCCTCACCGCAGCCGCGGGGCTGATCATCCCGATGCCCTGCGAGATGCTCAGCCATCGGGGGGTGGGCCAGCTGCTCGACACCGTCGCCGACGTCAGGAAGATCCTCAACCGCGACCTCGCGATCGTGGGCATCCTCCCGACCCTCTTCGACGGCCGCAGCAACCACGCGCAGGCGGTGCTCGCCGACGTGGGTGAGCGCTACGGCCTGCCCGTGCTCAGCCCACCGATCCCTCGCACGGTCCGGTTCGCCGAAGCCCCGGCGGTCGGGCGTTCGATCCTGACCACGTCGCGCCGCTCGCGCGGGGCCGAGGCATACCGCGAGGTCGCGGCGGGGTTGCTCGCGCGTCGGTGACCAGGGCCGCATACGCTGGCTGGAATGACCTCCACGCGAGCCCTGGCCACTCCGTCCCCCAGCGCACCGTTCGGCGCCACGACCATCGAGCGACGCGCGCTGCGCGACGACGACATCCTGATCGACATCGCCTATGCCGGCATCTGCCACAGCGACATCCACCAGGCCCGTGAAGAGTGGGGGACCGCGTCCTTCCCGATGGTCCCCGGGCACGAGATCGCCGGGACGGTCGCCGAGGTCGGCGCCGCCGTCACCCGTCACGCCGTCGGCGACCGCGTCGGGATCGGCTGCCTGGTCGACTCCTGCGGCGAGTGCGAGCAGTGCAAGAACGGTGAGGAGCAGTTCTGCGAACGCGGCGCCGTGGGGACGTACAACAGCCGCGGGTATGACGGTGAGGAGACCATGGGCGGTTACAGCCGGCAGGTCGTCGTCTCGGAGCGGTTCGCCTTGCGCATTCCGGAGGGGATCGGGCTGGACGAGGCAGCCCCGCTGCTCTGCGCCGGCATCACCACCTGGACGCCGTTGCGCCGCTGGGGAGCCGGTCCGGGTCGGTCCGTGGCGGTCGTCGGTCTCGGCGGCCTCGGACATATGGCGGTCAAGCTCGCCGCCGCGATGGGCGCCGACGTGACGGTCCTGTCGCGCTCGAGCGCCAAGCAGGACGACGCGACGCAGCTCGGAGCCACGGACTACCTCGCGACCGGCGATGACGGGGTGCTCGAGTCGGCGAAGGGCCGGTTCGACCTCGTGGTCAACACCGTCAGCGCGAGCCTCCCGATCAATGACTACCTCGCGACCCTAAAACCCATGGGCGTCCTCGCGAACGTCGGTATTCCGGGCGAGGCCTGGACCGTGTCTCCCGGTTCGCTGGTCGGGGGGAGCAAGGTGCTGGCCGGCTCCAACATCGGCGGAATCCCGGCGACGCAGGAGATGCTGGACTTCTGCGGGCAGCATGGCATCGGCGCGAGCGTCGAGGTGATCTCTGCCGACCAGGTCGACCAGGCCTATGACCGGGTGGTCGAGGGCGACGTGCGCTACCGGTTCGTCATCGACGTGGCGACGATCCCTGCGGAGTAGCGGTCAGGACTCCGTCGAGGCCGCGGACGAGCCGGAGTCGCCACCGGAGTCCGCGCCGGATCCGGAGCCGCCGCGGCGACGCCGACGGCGCGGACGGGACGCGCCTGCGTCTGCGTTTCCCGAGGTCTGCGCGGAGTCCGAGGAGGTGGCCGGGTCCGACGAAGTGGCCTGAGGGGAGGCGGACTCGGCCACGTCGTGCGTCACTCGGCGGCGCTGGCGGCTGCGGTTCGAGCGGCCGCCCCCGTCCGGTCCGGCTGTGTCCCCGGGGTGCCGGTCGTCCGTGCGCCGCTCACCGCGCGGTCGGTCACTGCGCGGTCGGTCACTCTGTTGGCGGTCACTCTGTTGGCGGTCACCTCGCGGACGGTCACTGCGCGGACGGTCACCTCGCGGGCGGTCATCCTGCGGGCGACGGCCGGACGACTTGCCAGTCTCGCCCAGGTCCTCGAGCACCTCTGCGCCGAGACCGGCTCGGGTCTGGTGCGCCCGGTCGAGCCGGCCGGTGACGTCGGTGGGGATGTCCAGCTGCGCATACAGGTGGTCCGAGGAGGAGTACGTCTCCTCCGGGTCGGGCATACCGAGGTCGAGCTGGCGGTTGATCAGGCCCCAGCGTGGCATGTCGTCCCAGTCGACGAACGTGACGGCGATCCCGGTGTTGCCGGCCCGGGCGGTGCGTCCGACCCGGTGGACGTAGGTCTTCTCGTCCTCGGGGCACTGGTAGTTCACGACGTGGGTGACGTGCTCGACGTCGATGCCCCGAGCGGCGACGTCGGTCGCGACGAGGACGTCGACCTTCCCGCTGCGGAAGGCCCGGAGCGCCTGCTCGCGGGCCCCCTGCCCCAGGTCGCCATGGATGGCAGCGGCGGCGAAACCGCGCTCGGCCAGGTCCTCGGCGACCTTGGCGGCGGTTCGCTTGGTGCGGCTGAAGACGAGCGTGAGGCCCCGGTCGCGGGCCTGCAGGATGCGCGTGAGCATCTCGACCTTGTCGAGGGCATGGGCGCGGTAGACGAACTGCTCGATCGCCTTGACGGTGTGGGCGTTCTCGGTGTCGTCGCCCATCGCGCGGATGTGCGTCGGCTGGCGCATGTAGCGCCGGGCCAGGGCCACGATGGCACCCGGCATGGTCGCAGAGAACAACATCGTCTGTCGGGTGGCCGGGGTCTGGGCCATCAGCGTCTCGACGTCGGGCAGGAAGCCCAGGTCGAGCATCTCGTCGGCCTCGTCGAGCACGACGATCTTGGCCTGCGAGAGGTCGAGATGACCCTGCTTGGCCAGGTCGATCAACCGGCCCGGCGTCCCCACGACCACCTCGACGCCGGTGCGCAGCGCCTCGATCTGCGGCTCGTAGGCGCGTCCGCCGTAGACGGTGAGGACGCGGATCCCGCGCCGGGCGCCCGCACGCTCGAGGTCGGAGGCCACCTGCACGGCGAGCTCGCGGGTCGGGGTCACGGCCAGGGCCTGGGGCTTACCGGGCCGGGCGAGCGAGGCGTACCCCTCGTCGGTCGGGGAGACGACCCGCTGCAGGATCGGGATGCCGAACCCGAGGGTCTTTCCCGTGCCCGTCTTGGCCTGCCCGATGATGTCGTGACCACCGAGGGCCACCGGCAACGTCATCGCCTGGATGGGGAACGGGTGCACGATGCCCAGGCCCGCGAGCGCATCGACGATGTCCGGGTGGACGTCGAAGTCGGCGAAGGTAGGCTCGGGCGGCGCAGCGACGGCGCCCTCGACGATGGTGTCGGTCATGAGGTTCTCTCGATCGTGCCGCGGCTCCGCGATGAGGGCGGGCTGCTGGCCACTGGCTGGGCCGATCGGAGTTTTTCGATGACCTCGAGGTTCGAGGGCCGAGTCACTCGGCGGGGCGCGATCAGGGCCGACCGGGCACCAGATAACACCAACAGTCTACCGTTGCGCCCGGCTACGGTGTGACCATGAGCGAGGGAGTCACCGTGGGGGCAACCGACGGGCTCGACCTGAGCCACCAGGTCGAGCAGAGCCCGGAGTTCCGTGCGGCGGTCGTCGACCTGCTGGGTGCACTCGCTTACGGCGAGCTGATGGCCTTCAGTCAGCTGGCCCGGGACGCGGAGTCGGCGCCCAGCCACCCGGACCGGGCTGAGGTATCCCGGTTGGCGGTGGCGGAGTTCCATCACTACGAGGCCATCGTGGCGCGGCTGGAGCAGCTCGGCGTCGACCCGGAGGGCGCCATCGCCCCGTTCGTCGACGCGGTGGACCACTTCCACGAGCGGACGGCGCCCAACGACTGGCTCGAGGGCCTGGTCAAGGCCTACGTCGGCGACGGGATCGCCCAGGACTTCTACCGGGAGATCTCCGCCTATGTCGACGAGGACACCCGCGACATCGTCCTGTCGGTGCTGGCGGACCTCGGCCGCGACGCCTACATCGTCGCCGCCGTCCGCGGGGCGATCAAGGCCGACCCCAAGGTCGCCGGGCGGCTCGCCCTGTGGGGACGTCGGCTCGTGGGGGAGGCCCTGACTCAGGCCCAGCGGGTGGGCGTCGAGCGTGACGCGCTCGCCTCACTGCTGGTCGGGGCGCCGGGCCGTCCCGGCGCCGATCTCGCCGAGCTGGGCCGGATGTTTGCCCGCCTCACCGACGAGCACACCCGCCGGATGGGGAACCTCGGTCTGTCCGCCTGACCGCCCGTATGCGGCTTCACTCGGCGCGCGCAAAGGCCCCGACCGATGTGGCCGGGGCCTTTGCGTCAATCACGAAGCAGGGTGGGACCACGCAGGTTCAGACCGCCGAGCGACGTCCGGACATGCGGCCGTAGAGCACGATGAGCAGGGCGGCCACGATGGCACCGACGATGATGCCAATCCAGGCGATTCCGCCGTTGCCGTTGTTGTAGCCGAAGATTGCGCCGAGGCCCCAGCCGACGATGAGGTTCGCCACGATGCCGATGAGGATCGTGACGACCAGGGAGATGTTCTGTTTGCCGGGGACAAGGAGTCGGCCGAGCGCCCCGATGATGGCTCCGACGATAATGGCGACGATGATGGTCCCAATCATGGGTCATGCTCCTTTGTGTCGCGCAAGGCGACGGTTGTCGAGGCTGTCGCCGCGGACGAGATAGATGGTCGAGCACTCACCAATGTGTCACGTTGTGTGACGCAAGTGGGAGATGTGACCACGTCGATTATGCTACGAAAAGGACACGATCACACGAAAGGATGTACGCAGCAGGCTGCCGCCGCAACCCTCAGGTGGTACCAAAGCCGACCCGGCTCTTCTCGGTCTCGCCGATGTGGATGTAGCCCAGCGCGGCCACGGGAACGATGTACTGCCGGCCCTTGTCGTCGGCAAGCATGAGCGTCCCGCCGTTCTTCAGCGCAGCTGCGACGGCGGTCGACACCTCGTCGACGGTCTGACCCGACTCGAAACCAATCTCGCGTGCGACGTTCTGCACGCCGATCCTGACCTCCACGGTGGTGCCTTTCTGCTGGGGGATCTGAGGTGTACTCGACCGGACTAACCGGCGGTCCTGGCTGCGTGTTCCGCGGCCACGGCGGTTTCGCTCTGAGCGGTATCGGCGCCGGGCTCGCTGTCCAGCTCGGTGTCAGGCTGGCTGTCGCGCTTGGGGAACCCGCCGATGCCGCGCCAGGCCAGCTGGCCGACGATCCTGGCCGCCTCCTCGCGGGGGATGCCCGGGCCTTGCGAGAGCCAGTAGCGCGCCGAGACCTGCGCCATGCCGGTCAGCGCCATCCCCAGCAGGTGGGCGTCCTCGTCGGACAGGTCGGTATCCGCGGCGATGACCTCGGCCAGCGCCTCGCCACAGGTCAGCGCGACCCCGTCGACGCGCTCGCTGACGGCGGGCTCGTTGGTCAGGTCCGACTCGAAGAGCAACCGGAACGCAGCGTCCTGCCGGGAGACGAACTCGAAGTAGGCGCCGACGCAGGCGATGACCCGCTGCTTGTTGTCCGAGGTGCTTGCCAGGGCCCTCCGAACGGCGTCCTCGATCTCACCGCGGTGGTGGTCCAGCAGGGCGAGATAGAGGTCCAGCTTGCCGGGGAAGTGTTGATAGAGAACCGGTTTGCTCACCCCGGCTCGCTCGGCGATCTCGTCCATGGCGGCCGCGTGGTATCCCGACTCGACGAAGGCCGCTTGCGCCGCCTCGAGCAGCTGCGCTCGGCGCGCCGAGCGGGGGAGGCGTTGCCCGCGTACAGGCAGGTCGGCCTCGGCCGCCATCGGTGGTCCTCTCGTCGCGGGTGGAGCACCGGTCATCCTACGCACGGGTAGCCTCACCGGCCCCGCTGTGCCGAGGCGTACGGTCGGCGGGTGACCCTGGCGCGAGACGAGGTGGCGAGGTATGCCCGGCACGTGCTGCTGCCTCAGGTCGGGCTGGCCGGGCAGGAGCGGCTCGCGGCGTCGAAGGTGCTGGTCGTCGGCGCCGGTGGTCTCGGGTCGCCCGTGCTGCTCTACCTCGCGGCGGCGGGCGTCGGGACGATCGGGGTGGTCGACGACGACGTCGTGGAGTCGAGCAACCTGCAGCGCCAGGTCGTGCATGACGACGCGGACGTCGGGCGCCTGAAGACAGAGTCGGCCGCCGAGACCGTCACCCGGGTCAACCCGCACCTGACGGTGGTCAGGCACGACCTGCGCCTGGACTCCTCGAACGCACTCGAGGTGCTGCGCGGCTACGACGTGGTCGTCGACGGCACCGACAACTTCCCGACGCGTTATCTCGTCAACGACGCGTGTGTGCTGCTGGGGATCCCTCTTGTGTGGGGCTCGGTCTACCGCTTCGACGGCCAGGTCGCCGTGTGGTGGGCAGCGCGCGGGCCGTGTTACCGGTGCGTGTTCCCCCAGCCCCCGCCACCCGGGGCGGTGCCGTCCTGTGCCGAGGGCGGCGTGCTCGGGGTGCTGTGCGCGGCGATCGGTTCGGTTCAGGCGACGGAGGCAGTCAAGCTCCTGCTGGGCATCGGGGAACCACTGGTCGGGCGGCTGCTTGTCCACGACGCCCTCGCCATGACCTGGGACCCGGTCGCGCTGCGCAAGAACCCGGCCTGCCCGGTGTGCGGGGATGCGCCGAGCATCACCGCCCTGGTGGACTACGACGCCTGGTGCGGTATGCCTGCGAGCTCCTCTCCCGCCGTCTCACGCGGTGACGTCCCCCTCGTCTCGCCCCCGGCGCTCGCCGTCGAGCTCGCATCCGACGCCCCGCCGTTACTGGTGGACGTTCGCGGTCCGCAGGAGCGCGCGATCGCGTCGATCTCGGGCGCGATCGCCATCCCTCTCGACGCGTTCCGGGACGGGAGTGCGTTCGGCCACGACGAGCTGGCGGCGCGGGACCGGCGGGTCGTCGTGCACTGCAAGACAGGGAGCCGCTCGGCTGAGGCGGTACGTCTGGCGATGGCTGCCGAGTACACGGACGTCGCCAGCCTGGACGGCGGCGTAGTCGCCTGGGTGCGGCAGGTCGACCCCACTCAGCCGGATTACTGAGGCGGGTCCTTGCGTGGGCTCAACCGGGCGAGTCCGACCGACGTCCACGCTCACCAGAGCTCAGGGAGGTGGTGCTGGCCTCCGGATCCAGTTCGACGCACATGCCCTCAGGCAACAACTCGTGATCGCCTCGGGGAGGGGAGCGGTGAGTATGCTCGGCGACGCGACCTTGGGGAACAGCTCTGGTATCGCGGCGCTGGCGAACGAGGAACTGATCAGGTGAGTCTCGCAAGGAGTGAATTCAAGGAGGTCAGCGATGAACGGTGGGCCGCTCCGGACGACGGTCGCAAAGACCTTCCAGTTGATCTACCGCAGCCGCGACTGCATACCGGCAGAAGAACGCGAGGACGAGCTGGGTGACCTTTTCGCTCGGGCCCGGTCCAACAATGAGAGGCGGAACATCACCGGGGCTCTCCTGCTCTCCGGGCAGTGGTTCGTCCAGGTGCTGGAGGGCGAAGAAGCCGACGTGCGGTCTCTCTTCGCCACTATTCAGGGGGATCCACGCCATGACGGGGTTGAGCTGCTGTTCGAGGGGCTAACGGATACTCGGACGTTCGCGCACTGGTCGATGGCCAAGGTCGCCATGCCTGAGTCGGACATCCCCCTCATCGCTCACCTGAGTGAGATCGCACCGGCCAGCAGCCACAGGATGACGGCAGCGATGGTTCGCACCCTCGACATCATGCGGGACGCGGTAGACCAGGGTCCCGTCGCCTGACCAGAGTCGCCTGACCAGAAACGCTGCCACGCGCGCGCTCCGCGGGATGCCTACCCCGTATGTGTTCGGGTGGACGGTGTCACCCGGGCGTCACCGGGGCGACTCGTCCCTCGATGAAGGCGCGGGTTACCGAGATGTCACGGTCGCCGAGTCCTTGCTCGGTGAGCTCCTCGAACGCGGCCTTCACGGCGGGCAGCAGGACCGGACGTGTGCCTGTGAGGGTGGCCACGCTCGTGGCGAAGTCGAGGTCCTTGACCATGTACCGGGCGGTCCCCGACGGGCTGTAGTCCTCCTCGACGATCCGCTGGCCCCGGGTTCGCAATATTCGGCTGTCGGCGTAGCCACCGGCCAAGAGATCGAAGAGCTTCGCCAGATCGAGCCCGCTGCGCTCCGCGAGGACGGCAGCCTCCCCCAGGGCCAGGATCGTGGAGGCGACGATGAGCTGGTTGCAGGCCTTCGCCACCTGGCCGGCGCCGAGCGGTCCGAGGTGCACTGGGTTTCCCACCGCGGCAAGGATGCCGGCGGCCGTCGCCGCGTCCTCGTCTCGTCCTCCGATCATGACCGAGAGGGTCGCCGCCTCAGCACCGTCGACGCCGCCAGAGACGGGGGCATCGACGACGCGAACCGCACCTGCGTGCTCCTGTTCGAGTCGCTGGGCCAGCTCGCGGACGCCACTTGGCGAGGACGTTGAGGAGATGACGAGCAGCAGGTCGTCCGGCTGTGCGGCGAGGAGGCCGTCGAGGCCGCCCAGCACGGCCTCGACCTCGGGCAGGTCAGGCAGCATGAGGATGACCACGTCCACTGCGGCTGCCAGCGAGCGGGGGTTGTCGTGCCACTGCGCCCCGGCGGCGACCAGATCGGCGTATCGGGCTGCGCCCCGACCGGTGACATGAACTGTGTGGGAGCTTCGGTCGATGAGGTTCTTGGCCATGGGTCGTCCCATCGCCCCGAGGCCGATGATGCCGACGCCGGTCATGTTGACCCCAGTGGCTGAGGGCATGGATTCGGCGACCGATCTCGGCAGCGGGGCATGATGGAATCATGGCAGGGTCAGCCTGGTGGAGTCTGGCTCACTCCGCTGAACTGACCGGATTGAGGACGTCCTCGTCCCGGGACGTTCATCGAGCGAGGGCGAGCACGGATATGGACAGACTTCGGGTTGTTGTGGCGTCGCCGCTCAGCGAGACCAACTGCGCCGTCATCGAGACCATGGAACCTCGAGTGGACCTGGTGCGCGACCAGAGTCTCTATCCGCCTATGCGGCATCCCGCCGACTTCTCGGGGGACCCGAACTTCCGGCGCACCCTGAAGGAACAGGACGTCTTCGAGGCGATGCTCGACTCCGCCGAGGCCCTATACGGCATACCCGACGTCGACCCGAACGTCCTGGCCCGGACCGTTGGAAGCAACCGCGCGCTGAAGTGGGTGCACACGATGGCCGCGGGTGGAGGCGCCCAAGTCAAGGCCGCCGGACTCTCGCGCGCCGACCTGGATCGCGTCGTCTTCACCACCTCCGCGGGAGTGCACGGCGGTCCTCTGGCTGAGTTCGCGGTCTTCGGAGTCCTTGCCGGCGCTAAGGACCTTGGGCGACTGCTTACCCAGCAGCGCGACAAGGTGTGGCCTGGGCGGTGGGAGATGCGACAGCTGTCCGAGATGACGGTGCTTGTCGCCGGTCTCGGGGGGATCGGTTCTCAGGTAGCGCGACTGCTGTCGGCGCTCGGCGCCGTCGTAGTGGGCAGCAGCTTGCACCCGCATCCGGTTGAGTACGTTGACCGGGTCATCCGTGTCGACGAGATCGTGGCTGTGGTACCCGAGGTCGACGCCATCGTCCTTACTTTGCCTGGGACGGCCTCGACGGACGGACTCATCGGCGTCGACGTCCTCGGCGCGTGCCGGCCCGGGACCATCCTTGTCAACGTCGGCCGCGGCACCGTCGTCGACGAGCTAGCGCTCCTGGATGCCCTCGACGATGGTCGAATCGGGTTCGCGGCCCTCGATGTGTTCGCCGAGGAACCGCTGGCGTCGACGAGTCGCCTGTGGTCGCATCCCAACGTTCTGGTCAGTCCGCACACTGCCGCCCTGAACGCCGCCGAGGATCGGCTGATCGCGGAGCTCTTCGCCGACAACGCTTCCCGGCTGTTGGATGGAAGGCCTTTAAGAAACGTGGTGAACACCGTTGACTTCTACTGACCCCCCGGATCAGCCCAGGGACCGGAACCATCGCGCAAGGGATCGGGGCGGCCACGTCCTCGACGGTCAACCTGGGCGCAACCCTTGAGGAGAGCGGCATGATTACCCGCACCCCAGGGGTATCTGCTCGGGCGTCGTACGGTCGAGCTGGGCGCGGCCTACCTCGCGGTTCAACCAGTCCGCGAGCATCGGCAGCCGGTTTCCCGCCGCCTTGACCGCGGTAGACAACGGTCTGCACCCCGGGGTCTTCTGTGGTGCTGTTCTCGTGCCGTCTTCGTCGAGTCCATCGCCAGAGAGCTGCGGCAAGCCCAGAACAACCTGACCAACCCCCTCGTCCACGGTGCCACTACGTCTGGTGCGTTCGTACCTTGTAGGACGGTCACCAGACTGTTAATCTCGCTGCGCATCTGCGGCGGCAGTGACCGTGAGCGAGTGACCGTGAGCGCGAATGCACCGGTCGACGCCGAGGTGAGACCTGTCAAGGAAGACGTGCTTGCGTGAGTGAGAAGCTGCAGCCGCCGGTCGAGGGCATCGACGACCCCGACTACGCTGTGAACCTGCGGCGAGCGACTCTCGCCAGCACCGCGGGTAGCGCGCTGGAGTACTACGACTTTGCGCTCTACGGCCTGGCGTCGGCGCTGATCTTCTCCAAAGTCTTCTTCACGTCGCTGGACGCCAGCACCGCCCTGATCGCCAGCTTCGCCACGTTCGGCGTGGGTTTCGTCGCCCGCCCGCTCGGTGGCCTGTTCTTCGGCACGATCGGAGACCGGCTCGGACGCAAGTGGGTCCTCGTGGTGACCGTCCTGCTCATGGGCGGGTCGTCCACCCTGGTCGGAGCTTTGCCGACGTACGACCAGATCGGCGTGTGGGCACCGATTCTGCTGGTTTTCCTGCGGCTGTGCCAGGGTTTCGGCGCCGGGGCCGAACAGGCCGGCGCCACCGTGCTCATGGCGGAATACTCACCGGTCCGTCGGCGCGGATTCTATTCCGCTCTGCCGTTCATCGGCATCCAGGGCGGCACGCTCCTGGCCGCGATGGTGTTCGTATACCTCGGCGGCCTGCCGAATGACGTGCTCCTCGGCTGGGCGTGGCGGATCCCGTTCCTCGCCTCCTTCGTGCTCATCCTCATCGCCCTGTTCATCCGCATGCGGCTACAAGAGAGCCCGACCTTCGTCGCCTTGGAGAAGCACGACCAGATCTCCGAGCACCCTATGAAGGAGATCTTCGGACACTCCTTCGGCACCGTCCTGCGGGGGATCGGTCTTCGCATGGCGGAGAACGGCGGCTCTTACCTGTTCAACACGCTGGCCGTGGCCTACGCCACCGGCACCGTAGGCGTCGCCAAGTCGATCGGGCCGGTGGCCGTCGCCGTGGGGTCGCTGATCGGGATGGTCACGGTGCCGTGGGCGGGGCACATCTCCGACCGGGTCGGACGAGTACCCGTCTACCGGTTCGGGTCCGTTGTCCTACTTGTCCTCGCGTTCCCGAGCTGGTATCTCATCTCGCTGGGCCAGCCCTGGCTCGTCATTGTCCTCATTGCCGTGATGATTGGTTTTGGGGTCAACACGATGCTCGGCGCGCAGTGTGCCCTGCTGCCCGAGCTCTTCGGTTCCCGGCATCGCTACCTCGGGGTTGCGATCGCCCGAGAGTTCAGTGCCGTGTTGGCCGGCGGGCTGGCGGGAATCCTCGGTGCGATCCTCATCAAGATCTATGACGGGTCATGGGTCCCGCTCGGTATCTACACCTTCGGGCTCGCCGCGATCACCTTCGCGACGACCTTCGTCACCCCGGAGACCCTACGTCGCGACCTGACGGCCGTCCCTGACGCGGTCGACGAGGTGCAGGCCGCCGGGGCCCTGACACGGTGAGCACCTTCGACCTGAGCGGACGCACCGCCCTGGTCAGCGGGTCCAGCCGCGGCATTGGGCTCGCCCTGGCGAAGGGGCTGCTCGAGGCGGGCGCGCGGGTCGTCGTGCACGGCAGGAACAGGGAGCTCGCCGAGGACTCGGCACGCATGCTGGCGACCTCGACCGGTGGTGAGACTCTGGCCAGAACCTTCGACGTCACCGACGCTACCCAGGTCGACGAGGGGGTAGCCGAGATCGAAGGAGAGTGGGGCACGCCTGACATCCTCGTCAACAACGCCGGCATCCAGCGGCGCAGCCCGTTTCTCGACTTCAGTCTCGAGGACTGGAACGACCTGCTCGCGACGAACCTGACCAGCGCGTTCCTGATGTCCCGTCGCGTCGGGCGGGGGATGGCCGCTCGGGGGAGCGGCAAGATCGTCAACATCGGCTCGGTCCAAAGTCAGCTGGCCCGGCCCGGTATCGCCCCCTACAGCGCCACCAAGGGTGGCATCGTCATGCTGACCCGCGGCCTGTGCGCCGACCTGGCTCCGCTCGGAATCCAGAGCAACGCCCTGTGCCCGGGGTACTTCGACACCGAGCTCACCAAGGCCCTCGTCGAGGACGAGGAGTTCACACAGTGGGTGCGAACCCGGACGCCGGCTGGGCGCTGGGGCCGGGTCGAGGATCTCGTCGGTGCCCTGGTGTTCCTATCGTCGCCCGCCTCGGACTTCGTCAACGGCCAGATCCTCTACGTCGACGGCGGCATGACCGCTGTGGTCTGAGTACGGATAGCCGGGTGGCGGGTAGGTGGGCATCTCCGGTCCGCTGTATGGACCTGGTCGGGGTGGAGTTGGTCGGGGGGAGCTGGGCAAGACTGGTCCGACGGTCGGGACCGCGCACAAGGCAACGATCAACGACCACCTGCTGCCCATCCAGACCTGGCACATGGCCCGGCGTCGCCTCGTCGGCGGGTCAAGGGCCAGGACTCACCGGTGCTAAGACGCTCGACCACGTCGCCGGGTGGACGAGCGCCAACGACGTCACCAACGTCGCCCGAAACCCGGTGCCGGATCGAGACGGCCGGATGGTGCTTGACTACCCTGGGTTGATGGCGAGGGTGAAGCAGGTGCAGGTGACTTTCGACTGCGCGAATCCGCGAGGCGTTGCCGAGTTTTGGAAGGCCGTGCTGGGGTACGTCGACCCTCCGATCCCGCCGGGGTTTGTTTCGTGGGATGCGTTTGATGCCTCGCTCCCCGTTCAGAGCCAGGGCTCGACCTGGGCTTGCCAGGATCCGGACGGGGTCGGACCACGGTTGTTCTTCCAGCGGGTGCCCGAGACCAAGACGGTGAAGAACCGGCTACACCTCGACGTGCGAGTCGGGGTCGGGCTGACTGGCGATGAGCGCGTCTCTACGCTTGAGGCTGAAGCGGCTCGCCTGGAATCGCTCGGAGCTCGGCGCCTGCGTCTGCTGCTCGCCGATGAGGAAAACGAATCGTGCCTCGTGATGCAGGACGTCGAGGGCAACGAATTCTGCCTCGACTAGTCGTCCTGCCTGGTGAGGCGCGTTGGATCGAGGTCATCGAACGGATGAGTCGACGTCTGAACGCCAGCGGAGCCGCTCACCCATGGTTCGCGGTCGTGCAGGGATGACGTGAGCTGTTGCCGGCGGTCCCAGCCGCGACCTCCGCAGCCCGAGCAGTCACCAGCATCCCGACCCCCTTATACGGGTGGGGTCCTGGCCGCGAACGCAGCCGCACCCTGGTCGCGTTGGCCCTCGTCGTCGTCAGCGGAGGCAAGGCCTACTACGCGATCGGCACCGCACGCCGGTGGCTTCGCCGCGGCCGCCGCGATCTCGGGCCCGCTCATCACGTACCTGACCCTGCCGATCCTGCCCGTCGCTGCCTATGCGAAGACCTCGCTGCCCGCCTCCTATCCGGAGACGGCCAACCAGGTCGGTTGGCCGCAGTTCGTCGCCATCGTGGACGAGGTTGTGGCGACGCTGCCCCCGGCGCAGCGGGCCCACGCGGTGATCCTGACCAACGACTACAGCGAGGCCAGCCCGCTGGTGCTGCTGGGCGTCGGGCTGCCTCCAGTCTTCCCTGGTCACAACGACGTCGCCCACATCGACAACCGCCACGGCATTCACAACAGTGAGCAAGGAAAGGCCGTGTCGGTATGCACGGGGACGCGCGCGCCCTGGTCAACCATCTGGCCAGCGCTGCGAACGATCAGCTAAGGCTGCTCCAGAAAGCCGTCCCAAGCCGAGTCGAAGCCCCTGCGCGGTCCCGGTATCGCTGGTCCCGGGACTCGTCCAGCATCTCGACCTCGGAGATCAGGTTCACCGGCGGCGCCGTTGACAGGCGCTAGACGTTGCCGCGCCCCAGCGGTGGATACTGCACCGTTGGCTAGGCGTTGAGGCGGTCCCGGACCCACTGGGGGCTCGGGTTCACCTGCGGGGACGAGCCCACAAACACCGTCGGCACGGTCTCGTCTCCTTCGTTGACCTCCCGGACCCGGGCGGAGGCGGCATCGCTGCGCGACACGTCCACCCACACCGCCCGGTTCCCAGCCAACCCCAGAGCGATCCGTAGTCGCAGGCAGTAGCTGCAACCGGGTCGCCAGTAGATCAACGGCACGTTGCGTGTGCTTGCCAGCTCGCGGGCGGCCTTATCGGTCCGTGACCGCGGGAAGAACCACGGCGAGAGCGCCCACGCCAGGACCATCAGCACGCCGGCCGCGGCGAGCGCCACGGCGTTCAGCCTGCCCGGAGCGATGGTGATGACGGCTACGACTACGACCAGCGCGGACGGCACCCAACGCTGCGCAACCCGCCGTCTGGGGCGATCGTGCTCTTCGTCCATGCCCCAAGGTTAGAACGCGCCAGTGCCGCGACTCGCCATGGAGCCGGCGCGCAGGCGACAACGACGACCGGACGACCTACGCCAGCCCTCGGCGAGCGCGGAGACCGTTCCGTAGGGGAATGGCGGGAGTGGTCGGCGGCACAGCCTTGCTCGCAACCATACGGAGCCTCTCGGTGGGGCTCATCATGCCTACGCTTCGTCCGGTCTCGCGTGGGCCCTACCGCTCAGTTTTGGGATGAACGCGCCGGATCAGGTCTTGTGGATGAACGTGTCGGATCAACCATGTGAGTGGTCGGCTAAGGAGCAGTAGGAGGAGCGCGTAGAAGTTGACGGCAGGTAGGGCGACGCCCACGACCAGGGCCAGGAAGGCCAGACCGGTAGTCACCAGCGGGGCCAACGGGTTCGATCCGTGGCCCGCGTCGCCCCCGCGTCGCAACGTAGGACGGCGATGGACAAGCAGCGCCAGCGCCGTGCCCAGTGCCGAGTTGAGCGCGATGGTGCCGACGTAGATGCCGACGGACAGTCGCTGGGTTTGGAAGTCGGCGATGACTTGCGCGCTGAATGGCAGCACGACGACGGTCAGCACCCAGGCCAGGTTGAGCAGCAGGAATGCTTCGTCGTAGGCGCCAACCCGCTCGATCAGTCGGTGGTGGGACAGCCAGGCGGTGGCGATGACGACGAAGCTCAGCAGAAACGAACCGAACTGGGCTTGATGCGCTGCGAGCAGGGCACCAAGGTCGTGGTCCTGCGAGCCGTCCCCGAGTAGGTTGACCAGCGGCAGCACCAGCAGCGTGATGGCAATGGCGACCACCGCGTCCAGGAACGTCACGAGGCGACCCAGACCGCGTTCGGTGCGCAAAGGTAGCAAACCGCCTGCGATCAGTGGAGTATCCATGGTGTCCGGGCCAGCCTAGTGCTGCCGGGTTTCCGACCCCGCTGGGCCGTGATGAACCCCCCGCACGGACAAGAACGTGGGATCCGCGTCCAGCAATGGATCCGGGCCGGGGGCTGGGAAGATGAACCGGTGGAGTCCCTGCCGGAGAAGGTCGAGGACGTCCTGGAGGTGGTGGAGCAGATCCCGGAGGGCTACGTCCTCACCTACGGTGATATCGCCGAGCTGGTCGGAGGCCGGGGGCCGCGATTCGTCGGCAACGTGATGAGCCGCTACGGGTCAGATATGCCGTGGTGGCGGGTGGTGCGGGCCGGCGGGTGGCCACCGCGCGGGTTGGAGGAGCGAGCGCTGGAGCACTACCGGGAGGAGTCGACGCCCCTGGTGCGTGGAACCCTGGACGGCGTTCGGGTCGACCTGTCGCGGGCTCGCTGGGCTGGTCCGCCACCCTGACCGGTGTCGGCTGCGCGTGGTGGGATGAGGCAATGGTTCAGCTGCGACGAGCTCCGGCCCTCGTCGTCGAGACTCCCCGCCTCGACGACGAGCAGCTGTCCGTGCTCGCCACGTACGGCCAGCCCCTGGTCCGGGTCCTCGGGGCGCCCGGCACCGGCAAGACCACGACCGCCGTCGAGCTGGTCGTCGACCGCGTTGCGTCGGGGCGACTCACCCCGGACCAGTGCCTGCTGCTGACCTCGACACGGGTGGCCGCCGCCAGCCTGCGCGAGCGGGTCACCGCCAGGCTCGACCGCACCTCGACCGAGGCCCTGGCCCGGACGCACCAGGCGTTCGGTTTCGGGATCCTCCGGCAGGCCGCCGCGCTGCGCGGAGACGAGGCCCCTCGGCTGATCAGCGGGCCCGAGCAGGACGTCGTGCTGCGTGAGCTGCTCGACGGCCATGCCCACGGCGACAGCCCCGCGCCTGCGTGGCCCGAGCACGTGCAGGTCGCCTTGGACAAGCGTGGCTTCCGGGCCGAGCTGCGCGACCTGCTGATGCGTGCCGTGGAGCACGGGGTCGAGGCGGGGCAGCTGGCCCGGCTCGGCGCCGAGCACGGCCGGCCCGAATGGGCAGCCGCGGCGCAGGTGCTCGAGGAGTACGACCAGGTGACCGCCTTCTCGCGGCCGGGTGCCTACGACCCGGCCTGGATCCTCACGGCGGCCGCCGACCTGGTCGAGGACGACCCCGAGGCGCTCGCGCGGGTCGCCGCACAAGTGCGGCTCGTGGTCGTCGACGACGCACAGGAGCTGACGTCCGCCGCGGCCCGGCTGGTCTCAGTGGTTGCCCGGGCGGGCTCCGACGTGGTTCTCATCGGGGACCCGGACACGGCGGTCCAGACCTTCCGGGGCGCTGACCCGAGAATCCTCGCCGCCGCCTGGACCGATCTCGGGCGCCGCATCCCCGGCGATGGTGAGCCGCCCACCATCGTCCTGCGGACGGCATACCGGCTCCCGTCGACCCTCGCGGGGGTGAGCGCCACGCTCAGCACGCGGATCGGGGCACTGGGCGGCGGCCGTCAGCGCACGCCCCGCCCCCTGCGCGACGGGGGTGAAGCCACCGTCGCCCTGCTGCGGTCGCCGGCTCAGGAGGCGGCCCACATCGCCGCGTGGCTGCGTCGGGCCCACCTGCTGGAGGGGGTGCCGTGGGGGGAGATGGCGGTCATCGTGCGCAGCGAGGGCCGA
Organism: Lapillicoccus sp.; assembly: GCF_039935575.1. Taxonomy (GTDB): domain Bacteria; phylum Actinomycetota; class Actinomycetes; order Actinomycetales; family Dermatophilaceae; genus Lapillicoccus. The sequence goes on along the minus strand of NZ_JBDTKA010000069.1, from coordinate 34,349 downwards.
GAGGGCACGCTGCGCCGGATCCTGATGGCCCAAGGCGTGCCGATGCTGCCCTCGCCGAGCGAGACCCCGGTGCGCGACGAGGTCGCCGTCCAGCCGCTGCTCGCTCTGCTGGAGACCGTGCTCGCGCTCGCGCTCGATCGCGACCACGAGGTCGAGCCGGCTCGCGCCGTCGACCTGCTGCTGTCCCCGCTCGGGGAAAGCGACGCCGTCGGCCTGCGCCGCCTTCGACGGCTGCTACGCCGCGAGGAGCTCGAGGCAGGCGGGGAGCGGACCAGCGACCGGCTGCTCGCGGACGTGCTCGTCGAACCCGGGCACGCGACCGCCCTGGGACACGACGCCCAGCCGCTGGCCCGGCTCGCGACGGCCGTCGCGGTGGGGGTCAAGGCGGCCCGGGTCGTCGAGGTCGACCAGGTCCGCTCCTGGGCTCCGGATGTGACGGCCGAGTCCGTGCTCTGGGCCGTCTGGGACTCGCTCGGCGTGGCCGAGCGGTGGCGCCGGCTGGCGCTGCGCGGGGGCAGGCGTGGTGCGCGCGCCGACCGCGACCTCGACGCGGTCCTGGCGCTGTTCGACGCCGCGGCCCGGTTCGTCGACCGGCTGCCGGCGTCCGGCCCCGACGCCTTCCTCGAGCACATCCAGGGGCAGGACGTCCCCGGCGACACCTTGGCGGCTCGGGCCCAGTCCGGTGACGGCGTGGCGCTGCTGACACCGGCGGGTGCTGCGGGTCGCGAGTGGCGACACGTCGCGGTGGCCGGCGTCCAGGAAGGTGTCTGGCCCGACCTACGCCTGCGCGGGTCGCTGCTCGGCTCGGAGGAGCTGGTCGCGGTCCTCACCGGGAGGGACCGCAGCTTCCGGGCCGCCCAGACAGCCGTCCGCTACGACGAGACGCGACTGTTCCTCGTTGCCGTCTCACGCGCCAGCGATCGGCTGCTGGTCACCGCCGTACGCAGCGAGGACGACCAGCCGTCGGTCTACCTCGACCTCGTCGACCCCCTCGTCGACCCGCAGGACCCGCAGGACCCGCAGGACCCGCAGGACCCATCCGACGGTCAGGCCGACGGCCCCGGCGGCCCCAGCAGGGCAGCCCTCGAGCTGCGCGCCTTCACCGAACTCGATGTCGTCTTCTCGCTGCCGAGCCTCGTCGCCCAGCTGCGTCGTCGGCTCATACTGGGCGACGCGTCGTCCGCGAGCGCCGCGGCGACGGCCTTGGCCCGACTGACGGTCGAGGGTGTGCCCGGTGCCGACCCGGCGCAGTGGTGGGTGCAGCGGACGCTCACCGACGAGCGGCCCCTCCGACACCCCGACCAGCAGGTACGCCTGTCGCCGTCGAAGGTGGAGAGCTTCGGGGACTGCCGGCTCCGGTGGGCGCTGACGAGTGCGGGTGGGGACTCTCCGAGCCAGGGCTCGGCCAACCTCGGGACCCTGATCCACGACATCGCCGACGAGCTCGGTGACGAGACCGACCCAGATGTGTTGATCGCCGAGGTCGAGCGACGCTGGGGCCGGCTGGGACTGCCGCCCGGATGGGCGACGGACCGGCAACGGGACCTGGCCCACCTGATGGCGAGCCGACTGGCCGCCTACTTCGGCGACCCCGGTGAGTGGGAGAAGCTGCGGACCGAGGCTCCGGTCCGGGTGGACGTCGGCCGGGCGACGATCAGCGGTCGGGTCGACCGGCTGGAGCGCGGGCCGGACGGGACGTTGCGCGTGGTGGACCTCAAGACGGGCAGCAGCAAGCCCTCCCCCAACGACCTCCCGACCCATCCCCAGCTCGGGACCTACCAGCTGGCCGTCGAGCACGGAGCGTTTCCCGGCGACGGCACCGTCTCCGGCGGTGCAGCGCTCCTGCACCTCGGCAAGGCTGCCGGCCTCTCCTCGCCGAAGCCGCTCCTCCAGGACCAGCCGCCGCTGGTCGGCCAGCCCGACCCGCGCTGGGCGGCCGACCTGGTCGCGCAGACGGCCGACGGTATGGGTGGCGCCAGCTTCCCGGCCACCCCCGGGACGTGGTGCAAGTTCTGCCCCGTACGCACCTCCTGCCCGGCCCAGCCTGAGGGGAACAGCCGGCGATGACCGCTGCCACTCGCCCGCCCTCCTCGCCGGCGACCGCCACCTCGTCCCAGCCACCTGCGCCGCCCAGGCATACGGCCGTCAGCCTCGCCACCGCACTCGGACTCCCGCCGCCGACCGACGAGCAGCGGTCCGTCATCGAGGCGGACCCAGCCCGTCCCTTGCTCGTCGTCGCGGGGGCTGGTTCGGGCAAGACCGAGACGATGGCCTCGCGGGTGGTGTGGCTGGTTGCCAACGGGCACGTCGAACCCGACCAGGTGCTCGGCCTGACCTTCACCCGCAAGGCCGCCACCGAGCTGGCCGAGCGGATCGGCCGTCGGCTGCGCCGGCTGGTCCGTGAGCAGATCTGGACCCCTCGGGGGCTCGACGAGGACGGCGCCGAGCCGCTCGGTGGCATACCGGTCGTCTCGACCTACCACGCGTACGCCGGTCGGCTGGTTCGCGAGCACGCTCTGCGGCTCGGGTACGAACCGGAGTCGCGGCTGCTCTCCGAGGCGGCCGCCTGGCAGTACGCCGACGAGGTGGTCAGCCACTACGCGGGTGACGTCGATGACCTGGTCTCCGCCGAGTCGACCGTCACCGCCGCCGTGGTGTCGCTGGCCGGTGAGCTGGCCGAGCACCTGAGGGAGCCGGAGGAGGTCGCGGCCTACATCGACGACTTCGTGGCGGCGATGGACCTCGTCCCCAAGGGAGTCACCCGCAAGCGCATCAACCCCATGGAGAAGGAGAAGGTGCTTCCTGCGCTGCGCAACCGGCGGGCGATCCTGCCGATGGTGCGGGCCTACCTCGACCTCAAGCGCCGGCGCGACGCGTTGGACTTCGGCGACCAGATCGCCCTCGCCGCGCGGCTCGCCCAGGAGGTGCCGCAGATCGGGCAGGTCGAGCGGGCCCGGTTCCGGGCGGTGCTGCTCGACGAGTTCCAGGACACCTCCGAGGCGCAGCTCGTCATGCTGCGCTCGCTGTTCGTCTGCGCCGGCGAGCCGGTCGTGGTGACAGCGGTCGGCGACCCGCACCAGTCGATCTACGGCTGGCGGGGTGCCAGCGCCACGACGCTGCTGCGCTACCCCATCGAGTTCGGAGACGACCAGGGCGCGGCGCCGGTACTCCCCCTCAGCACCAGCTGGCGCAACGACCACGCGATCCTCGCCGTCGCCAACGTCACCTCCGGGCCGCTGCCCTCGGCCGTCGTCGCCCCGCTACGAGCCCGCCCCGAGGCCGGTCCCGGACGGGTGGAGGCGGTCCGGCTGGAGACGACCGAGCAGGAGGCGGCCTACGTCGCCCAGTGGGTCGCGAGCCGCTGGCGCAGCCCGAGCGGCCGACGAAGCACGCTCAGCGCAGCGGTCCTGTGCCGCAAACGGTCCCAGTTCGGGCTCGTGGTGGACGCGCTCAAGAAGCTCGACCTGCCCGTCGAGGTGGTCGGTCTCGGCGGCCTGCTCCTCACCCCGGAGATCAACGACCTCGTATGCCTGCTCTGGGTCGTCCAGGACCCCACCCGCGGCGACCGGTTGATGCGGCTGCTGACCGGTCCGTTCTGCCGGCTCGGACCAGCGGACCTCGACGGTCTGGCCACCTGGGCGCGGTCGCGGCAGGGCGCGCCCTCCGGGGGCTTACCGCACGTGGTCGCGTTGCCGGGTCTCGAGGCAGACCCCGACGAGGTGTTCGAGGACGCGGACGAGATCGACGTGGAGCAGCGGGGGGCCGACGAGTCCGGACTGCTGCGTCACCCCACGCCTGGCCAGGTGCGCGACCAGGCGCCCGAGAGCTCCGACCGGGCCAGCATCGTCGAGGCGCTCGACGACCTGCCCAGCGCTGGATGGCGAGGCTCCAAGGGGCAGCGCGTTTCGGAGGCCGCCCTGGCCCGGTTGCACGCCCTGCGTCTGGTCGTCGACGAACTCCGACGGCTGACCGGTCTGCCGCTCGCCGAGCTGGTCGGGGAGGGGGAGCGGGCGCTCGGTCTCGACATCGAGGTGCTGGCCCGCCCGGAGCACACGATGTCGACCGCGCGCGCACACCTCGACGCCTTCGCCGAGGTGGCGGCGACGTTCTCCGCGTCCGCGGACCGGCCGACGTTGGGCGGTTTCCTGGTCTGGCTCGACGCCGCCCTCGAGCAGGAGCGGGGTCTCGACGCTCCGACGATCGAGACGTCTCTGGATGCGGTCCAGGTCCTCACGGTGCACGCAGCGAAGGGTCTGGAATGGGACTGCGTGGCGGTCCCCGGACTGGTCGACGCGTCGTTCCCGGCCCGCGAGAGCGGTGCGCCCAGCGCGTGGAAGGGCGACCACTGGGAGGTCTCCGAGCTCAAGGACAAAGGCTGGTGCAGCGGAGCCGACGGCGTTCCCTACGAGCTGCGCGGAGACGCCGACGGGCTGCCGCAGTTCCGCTGGCGGGCGGCCGCCGACTGGGAGTCGCTGCTCGCCGCCTACGAGGAGTTCGCGATCCGAGGCGGTGAGCATGCGATCGCCGAGGAACGACGGCTGGCCTACGTCGCCTTCACCCGGGCCCGTTCGCACCTGCTCCTGTCCGCCCCGGTCTGGGGTGACGGGTCGACCCCGAGGGTGACCTCGCTCTTCCTCGAGGAGCTCGTGGCGCCCACGGCCAGCACCACCAGCGCGACCAGCAGGCTGGTCGAGGTCGGTACGTGGGCGCAGATGCCCGTCCCCCCGGACGGCGCCAAGGCGAGCAACCCGCGCCTCGCCGAACCGGTCGCCCACCCGTGGCCGTTCGACCCGATGGAGCACCGCCGAGCGGCACTCGCCGGGGCGGTCGCCAGCGTGGCCGCGGCAGTGAACGACCTCGAGGGGGCGAAGCGGGCTGCTCCGGTCGACCCGGCCACCGCCGCGGACCTCGATCTCCTGCTGGCCGAGCGGGACGCCGGTCGCACGCGTCGAGAGGTTGTCGTCGAGGTGCCGCGTCATCTGTCGGCGTCGGCGGTCGTGCAGCTCGCGACCGACCGCGACCGGTTCGCGATGTCGCTGCGGCGCCCCATGCCCGCCGAGCCCGCGCTAGCGGCGCGGCGAGGGACGGCGTTCCACGCGTGGGTCGAGCAGCACTACGCCAAAGCCGCCTTCGTCGACGTGCTCGACCTGCCGGGGAGCGCCGACGAGACAGCGCCGGACGATGCGAGCGCGGCGGACCTGGCGCGGATGAAGGACCTCTTCCTGGCCAGCGAGTGGGCGTCCCGAACCCCCGAGGCCATCGAGATCTCGGTCGAGACCGTGCTCGAGGGGTTTGCCATCCGAGGACGCATCGACGGGGTCTTCTCGCGAGACGACGGGGGGTTCACCATCGTCGACTGGAAGACCGGGGCCGAGCCCACCGGCAAGCAGGCCCGCACCCGCGCGATCCAGCTGGGTGCCTACGCCGTCGCCTACTCGCGGCTGCGGGGCATACGGGCTCGGATGGTCGACGCGGCGTTCTACTACGCCCAGAGTGGTCGGACGGTGCGGCCGTCCATCCCCGGAGAACGCGCGCTGCGCACCCTGTTGGCAGATCTGCCCGCCTGAGCCCTGAACCCGGGACGCCCGTGCTGCCCGCCTGAGCCCTCTCGGTCGCTTCGACGTCACAGCGGCCGGCGCGGCTCGCATGCCTACGCTGCTCGTATGCCGCTGACCGACGCCGAGACCCGCGCGTTGACCGCCCTCGACGAGGACGACCTGGTGGGGACACTGGTCGACCTGCTGCGTGTCCCCAGCATCACGGGCAGCGCCGCGGAGTCGGAGCTGCAGCACCTGCACGGTCGACTGCTGGAGTGCGAGGGGCTCGACGTCGATGCGTGGTCGGTGGATCTGCAAGCGCTGCAAGCAGACTCACGGTTCCCCGGGTCGGAGGCGGACCGGTCGGAGGCATCCGGGCTGGTGGGGGTGCTGCCCGGGCGGGACGGTGTCACAACCCCTGGGCTGGTGCTGCAGGGCCACATCGACGTGGTGCCGGTGGGCGACCCTGGTTCGTGGGCCGTCGACCCGTTCGCCGGGCACATCGAGGGACGGACGCTGCACGGACGTGGTGCCTGCGACATGAAGGCCGGCGTGGCCGTCAACCTCGCCGTCGTCCGTGCCCTGCGGCGCAGCGGCCTACGGCTCGAGAAACCGTTTGCCGTGCACAGCGTCGTCAGCGAGGAGGACGGCGGCCTGGGCGCGTTCGCGACCATGCTGCGCGGCCACGCCGGCGAGGTCGCCGTCATCACCGAACCCACCTCGGGGCAGCTTGTCACCGCGACGGCAGGTGCGCTCACCTTCGAGATCACCGTGTCAGGCCTCGCCGCGCACGGCAGCACCCGCTACGAGGGGTACTCGGCGGTCGACGCCTACCTGCCGTTGCATCTCGCACTCGCTGACCTTGAACGGCGACGCAACGCCCAGCCCGACCCGCGGTTCGGAAACAACCGGCTTCCCTACCCGATCTCGGTCGGGGTCCTGCGGTCCGGTGACTGGGCAAGCACCGTGCCCGACCGGCTCGTCGCCCAGGGGCGGTTCGGGGTGCGGCTCGGCGAAGACGTCCTCGAGGCCAGGGCGGACCTCCACGAAGCGGTCGCGCAGGCGGCCTCCGCGGACCCGTGGCTGCGCGGGCACGCTCCCGTGGTGACGTGGCCGGGCGGCCAGTTCGCCAGCGGTGAGCTCGCCCCCGGACACGTGCTGGTCGAGCAGGTGCAACGCGCGGTCGGCGACACCGGTGGCGCTGTGCCGCAGACCGCGGCCGCCCCCTACGGCAGCGACCTGCGCCTCTATGCCGGAATCGGCGGTATCCCGACGCTGCACTTCGGGCCCGGCGACGTGCGCGACGCCCACTCTCCGCACGAGAGGGTCGACCTCGACGAGGTCATCGGGGTGGCACGGGCCCTGACGGTGCTGGCCGTGCGCCGCTGTGGCGCCCACCTCTGACTCCTCGACCGAACTCACACCTTTGCCGGTTCTGGCGCGGCGAACCGTCCAAAACCCGCAAACATCCAAGTTCGGTCGATAAGAACGTGAGCTCAGTGAGCGGGTTCGTCCTCGTCGGGCACGGGCACGGGCTCGTCGGGTTCGTCCTCGTCGGGCACGGTCTTGTCGGGTTCGTCCTCGTCGGGCACGGTCTTGTCGGGGACGGGCTCGTCGGCGACCGGTTCCCCCTCGGCGGGCAGGTCGGCCAGGGCGGGCAGGTCGCCGAACTCGTCGTCGTCAGCCACGGCCTCGGCGGCACGCAGGCGGAGGAGCTCCTCGTGGGGGATCACCGTGGTCGCCTCGGCGTCGTCCCCGGTCTGCAGCAGCTGGGTGTCCTCCTCCTGCGTCTCGGACGTCTCACTCCCGTCCCCGCCCGCACCGCTCTCCCCGCTGTCGGTCACCGCGCTCGGCCCCGGAGCAGACGGGCTCGTGGGAGCCGGCCGCGGGCGTACGGGCAGTGCAGGTTCGGGCGCGTCGAGGCCGGGACCGGCGGCCGTCCGCTCGTCGAGCGCGCGCAGCCCCGAGGCGCTCGCACTGATTAGCCCCGGGTCACCTGCGCTCACCGCGATGAGCAGCCGTGCCAGGTGCCGCAGCTCTCCCGCGAGCCGGGCTCGGCGGCGCAGGTGGGCATCCGGACGTTCGATCCGGGCCAGGGCGTAGGACTCGAAGACACTGTCGACCGTCTCCTCCCGGCACCGGTCCAGCACGGGCGCGAGGTCGTCGGCGGGGTCGCCGATCCGGGCCTGGTCCCACCCGGTGACGCCGCGCATCGAGGCCGTCGCCGGGTCGCCCTCGTCAGAGAAGCTCACCAGCATCCGGTCGCCCACCAGGTCGCCGTGCACCGGCGTCGGCGCGAACCGCCACGCCGAGACATCCTCGAGCGCTCGCTCCCACCGTGACAGCAGCGCCGTGGGGACATGACCGGTCGCCGCGCCGCGGTCCAGGTCCGCGAGCCGGCGGGTGCGCCATGACTCCGCGTCATAGGCCGGTACCCCGGCCTCGTCGAACACTGCCCGGTCGACGTTGTGCAGCGCGGCCAGCGTCCGACCGATCTCGGCGGCCACCCCAGGCCCCGGGTCGACGGCTTCCAGGACCACGGAGCGCCCGTGCAGGTAGGGATAGACGACGGCGCGTCCCTCCGCGACGGCCGCGAAGCCCCTCGGCACCGGGACCCCGAACGGCACGCGCCGCACCAGGAGCCCCAGCAAGGTGACGACAACGTCCAGCTCGGCACCGGCCGCGGCCGAGCGCGGAGCCCGGACCGCCCAGGCGCGCCGCTGCGTGTCGGTGACGAACGCGAGATCGTACGCGTCGCCGGGACGGCTGCGCGCGGCGCGGACGGCAACGGGGTCGAGACCGGGCACGGCGCCGCTCGCGAGCGCGGCAAGGTAGGTGGGCGTCCTGCTCACGCCCACACCGTATGCCGTGGGGCACCCGAGACCGCGCAGCCCGGGACGTGCGTCGGGCGCGCCTGCGTCGACTGCGTAGGGTGGCGTCGTGCCCGGCTCTGACCTCCTCGGCGAGCTACCGCTGTGCCGGGGGACGCTCGACCGCGCGGCCCATCGCAGGAACCAGCCCGATCTGCTCGACACCCTGCTCGCCGACCCTGACACGGTCGTCGCGGTCGTCGTGGGGGACACCATGGAGGTCGACGACACGAGGGGGGACACCGACTCGGGCGGGGCGGGCGTCACCCTCGCTCTGCGGGCTCCCGTCCCGGAGGACCGTCGACGCCCGGCGATGTTCCTCGGTGAGGGGGTCGACAGCGGCGGCGAGCGCGCGGCCTACGTGGCCGTCATCGGCGAGCCTACGCTGGCCGGACATGGCGACTGGCAGACCCTGCGCCAGGCGGGCGAAGCGCTGGGTGACCGTGACGCGGGCCTCTTCACCACCAGCCTCGCCCTGGTGAACTGGCACCTGTCCCACCCCTGCTGTCCCCGCTGCGGCGCTGCGACGCAGTCGGACAACGCGGGCTGGACCCGGCGGTGCGAGCGCGACGGCAGCGAGCACTACCCGCGCACCGACCCGGCGGTCATCATGGCCGTGGTCGACGACGACGACCGGCTGCTCCTCGGCCGGGGCAGCCAGTGGCCGGAAGGCAGGTTCTCGGTCCTGGCCGGGTTCGTCGAACCGGGGGAGTCGTTCGAGGCCGCGGTTGCCCGCGAGGTCATGGAGGAAGTGGGTGTGCCCGTCACGGACGTGACCTACCTCGGGAACCAGCCGTGGCCGTTTCCGCAGTCGGCGATGATCGGCTTCCGGGCCCGAGCCCTCACCACGGACCTGCATCCGGACCTCGTCGAGATGGTGGAGGCGCGCTGGTTCACCCGTGATGCTTACGTGGAAGCTTTGCGCAGCAACGAGATTCGCACGCCTAGCGGGATCTCGATCGCGCAGCGCCTGATCGAGCACTGGCTGGGCCACAAGGTCGTCGACGTCATCGGCTGACCCCGCTCGAACTCACCTCGACGTCCCGGGGCGATCGATGACGAGCATGGTTGGATCACGTCATGTCCAAGAAGACCGCCTCGGGTCTGGCCAAGATCCCCACGAAAGCCTACGACGAGCGGCTGGCCGCCCTGCAGTCCGAGCTCGTCGTCCTGCAGGAATGGGTCAAGACGAGCGGTTCCCGCGTGGTGGTGCTGTTCGAGGGCCGTGACGCGGCAGGCAAGGGCGGCGCCATCAAACGCATCACCGAGGTGCTCAACCCACGCGTCGTCAGAGTCGCAGCCCTGCCGTCACCCACCGACCGCGAGAGGTCGCAGTGGTACTTCCAGCGCTACGTCCCGCTCCTGCCGGCCGCCGGGGAGATCGTGCTGTTCGACCGGTCCTGGTACAACCGGGCCGGCGTCGAACGCGTCATGGGGTTCTGCTCCGACGCGGAGTACGACCGGTTCATGCGACAGGCCCCGCTGTTCGAGCAGATGCTCATCGAGGACGGGATCATGCTGCGCAAATACTGGTTCTCGGTCTCCGACGTGGAGCAGGAGGCGAGGTTCCGCTCGCGCGCGAAAGACCCCATGCGCCGGTGGAAGCTCTCACCGATGGACCTCGAGTCCATCACCCGCTGGGAGGACTACTCGCGTGCCAAGGACGCCATGATGGCCCGCACCGACGTGGAGATGTCGCCGTGGTGGGTGGTCGAGTCCGAGGACAAGAAGGCGGCCCGGATCAATGTCATCAGCCACCTGCTCGGGTCGTTACCCTACGCCGAGCTGGACCCCCCGAAGGTCCAGATCCCGCACCGCCCCAAGGCCAAGCACGAGCACCGTCCACCCAAGGACACGCAACGCTACGTCCCCGACGTCGCGGCCGAGTTTCTGCAGAGCGCCGCCCGATGATCTACGAGGGCATGCCGGTACAGGCCTTCTCGACCCTCACCGAGCTTCACGAATGGCTCGTCGACAACCACGCCGAGCATGCAGGTGTCTGGGTGCGCCTTCGGCGGGCCGGGTCCCAGGTGCCGTCGGCCACCTTCACAGACCTGCTCGAGGAGGGGCTGTGCTTCGGCTGGAGCGAGAGCACTCGCCATCCGTGGGACGACGACTCGTACCTGCAACGGTTCACCCCGAGGCGAACCCGAGGCACGACCTCGGAGCGCAACCGGCGACTCGCGGTTGCGTTGGTGGAACAGGGCCGGATGACCCCCGCCGGGCTGGCTGGGCTGAACATTCGACCCGCGTCCACGAACCTGTCCGGATAGTCGGTGTTCTTACCAAACCGGGTCCTACGCCGCCGCAAAGCCGTTCCCGGCTGTGCAACATCACCCGCCGAGGCGCTGCCGGACCTCGATCAGACTGGGGTTGGTGGCCGCGCTGCCGTCGGGGAAGAGCACGGTGGGCACCGTCTGGTTGCCGCGGTTGACCTGCTCGACGAACCTCGCGCTCAGCGGGTCCTGCTCGATGTCGACCTCGGTGAACGAGATCCCCTCTCGCTTCAGCTGGGCCTTCAGCCGGGCGCAGTAGCCGCACCAGCTCGTGCTGAACAGCGTGATCGTTCCCGCCTCGGGGGCGGTCGGAGACTGGACGGACACGGGGGGCGCTCCTCGGGCGGACACGGGTAGGACTCGACAACGACTGACTCGGCAGATGACTCGGTCAACCGGTGGCCGGGTCAGAACCTTCCCGACCCCCCCGGATCACCGACCCGACGTGATGGCGTCGACGACCAGGCCGGCAACCACCCGCATACCGGTCCGGTTGGGGTGGAAAGGAACTCCTGCCCGCCAGGGCGCGATGGCGGCCACCGACGTCGTCCACGGATCGGCCGACCACGCGTGGTGGTCGAGGCTCGCGCGAGACGCGGTGACCAGCTCGGCGTCCGAGCGGGTCGATGCCTCGGCGGTCGCTGCCGCCAGCCGGTCGCCCACCGCGCGCAGCAGCCGTTGCTCGTCTGAGGACAGGCCTCGCACCGCGCTCATCGGTTCGGGTGGCAGCAGAGTGAGGTAGTCGACGAGGAGCACCCGGGCCTCGGGCGAGCGCCGGTGGACCTCCTCGACGAGACGGACCAGCCGCGGTCCGACCTCTGCGAGCCGGTCGTCGAACCCCTGGGGGTCGAGGGTGGCGTCCGCCACGGCACGTAACCGAGGAAGCCGTCGGACGAGAGACGGGAGCGTCGCCATGATCACTCCGGGGAGGTAGCCGACGTCATTGCCCCCCGCCGTGATCGTCACGAGACCGGTCGAAGGCGTCAGCGCCTCGACCTGAGGTGGCTGGCCGAACTGCGAGGTCTCCAGCAGATCAAGGGTCGTCGCACCCGAGCTCGTCACGTCGGTGAGCTCGGCGGCCAGCCGTGCCGCCACCAGGTGCGCGTAGTTGTGCCGCGACTGGCCCGCCTGACGGGGGCGCGTCCGGACCCGGTCGCCGAGGCCCGGCCCCGCCGCATACGAGCTGCCGAGCGCGACGTACTCGAGGGTCATGGACGACCAGCCTAGGGACGGTGGTGTGATGGCCCGTATGCCTCTCCAGCCTTCCGACGTCCCAGCCGGTGTCGCGGCCCTGGTTGCCTCCCGCCGCAATGCCGTCCTCGCGACCACGAAACGAGACGGCCGCCCCCAGCTGTCGGTCGTCACGTACGCGTGGTATCCGAACGACGATGGCCGGGCCGTCGTCCGCATCTCCACGACCGACGGCCGGGCCAAAGTCGCGAACCTGCGGCGTGACCCGCGAGCCTCTCTCGTCGTCACCGACGACAGCGGGTGGTCATACGCCGTGCTCGAGGGAGATGTCGGGCTGTCCCGAACCGCCGCCGACGAGCACGACGACGTGGTGGACGAGCTGGTCCGCGTCTACCGCGACGCCAGCGGCAGCGAGCACCCCGACTGGGACGAGTACCGCCGCGCCATGGTCGACGACCGGCGTCTCGTTGTCCGGCTGGTCGTCAGCCACGTCTACGGGACCGTCCGCGGCTGACCCACCCTGGTCCCGCTGCGTCGAGTGGGGTCGAGTTGGGGTCGGCTGGGAGTCGAAAGCGTGTCTGCCGGCCGACCTAGACTCGGGCGCGTCATGACCGCGCCCCCAGTCACCCCAACCTCCGACGAGGTGCTCGCGGCGCTCGACCCCGAGCAGCGCGAGGTGGCGGCCAGCCCGCTTGGCCCGATGTGTGTCCTGGCCGGCGCCGGCACGGGTAAGACCCGGGCGATCACCCACCGGATCGCCTACGGCGTCCACTCCGGCGCCTACCAACCGCAGCGCGTCCTGGCCGTCACCTTCACCGCACGCGCGGCCGGGGAGATGCGGACCCGGCTGCGCTCTCTCGGTGTCTCCGGGGTCCAGGCCCGCACCTTCCACGCGGCCGCGCTGCGTCAGCTGCACTTCTTCTGGCCGCATGCCGTCGGCGGAGCGGCGCCTGAGCTGCTCCCCTACAAGGCCACGGTGGTCGCCGAGGCAGCGAGCCGGCTGCGCATGCAGTTCGACCGCACGGCGATCCGCGACCTCGCTGCCGAGGTCGAGTGGGCCAAGGTCAGCCTCCTCACCCCCGAGTCGTATGCCGCGCACGCCCGGTCCCAGGGGCGCGAGCCGGCCGGCATCGACCTGCGCGAGATGGCGCGGCTGTTCGAGACCTACGAGGAGTGCAAGGCGCAGCGGGGCGTCATCGACTTCGAAGACGTCCTGCTGCTCACAGCGGGCATCCTCGCCGACCGGGACGACGTCGCCCGGACGGTCCGCGGCCAGTACCGCCACTTCGTGGTCGACGAGTACCAGGACGTCAACGCCCTGCAACAGCGGCTGCTCGACCTCTGGCTGGGCGGGCGCGACGACGTGTGCGTCGTCGGCGACCCGGCCCAGACGATCTACTCGTTCACGGGGGCGACACCGGCCCACCTGCTCGGCTTCCCACGCCGGTTTCCCCAGGCCAGCGTGGTGCGTCTGGTGCGCAACTACCGCTCGAGCCCGGAGATCGTTGGGCTGGCCAACCTCGTGGTGCGATCCGCCGGCAGGGCGGCGACCACCCCGACGTCGTCCTGGGCCGCCGGCACCGGTGCGGGTTACGTCGAGCTCAGCGCGCAAGGGGCGCCGGGTGCGGCGCCCACCCTCAGCCAGCATGCCGACGACCCGGCGGAGGCCCAGGCCGTGGCCGCCGACATCTCCCGGTTGGTGGCTGGCGGCCACCCGGCGGCCGAGATCGCGATCCTGGTCCGCACGAACTCGCAGTCGGAGGCGTTCGAGTCCGCGCTCGCGGCCGCCGACGTCCCCTATCTCGTCCGCGGCGGAGAGCGGTTCTTCTCGCGCTCGGAGGTACGCCAGGGCGTGCTGCTGCTGCGTGGGGCGGCACGCAGCGACGACGGCACGGTGCCATTGCCCGACCTGGTGCGCGACGTCCTCGGCGGGGCCGGGTGGACCCCCGTGGCGCCGCGCAGCGGGGGAGCGGTGCGAGAACGCTGGGAGTCGCTCAACGCGCTCGCCACGCTCGCCGACGGGTTGGTGGCCGCGGCGCCCGAGGCGCGCCTGCCGGAGCTCGTCCGCGAGCTGGCCGAGCGGGCGGCGTCGCAGCACGCGCCGGCGGTGCAGGGGGTCACGATCGCCTCGCTGCACGCGGCCAAGGGGCTCGAGTGGGACACGGTATTCCTGGCCGGGTGCAGTGACGGCCTCGTCCCGATCTCGATGGCCGAAGGCGCCGAGGCCATCGAGGAGGAGCGTCGACTGCTCTACGTCGGGGTCACCCGCGCGCGCCGAGAGCTGCGCATCTCGTGGGCCGCCGCGCGCAACCCCGGCGGTCGTGCTTCCCGCCGTCCCTCGCGGTTCCTCGACGCGACTGCCTCGGTCCTCGGCCCCGGCGCCCGCTCGGCACCGGCCGGATCGGCCCGCGGGCGGGCTGCCGCATCGGCACCGGCACGTCGCGTACCGGCCGTCTGTCGTACCTGCGGCACCGACCTCGCCACTGCGGCACAGCGCAAGGTGGGCCGTTGCGACACGTGTCCCCCGACCTACGACGACGCGACCTACGAGGCGCTGCGCTCCTGGCGGCTGGCAGTGGCGCGGGCGACCGCCGTGCCCGCCTACGTCGTCTTCACCGACGCCACGCTGACCGCCATCGCGGAGGCCCGTCCCGGTTCGCTCGCCGACCTGTCCCGGATCTCGGGTGTCGGCGCCCGCAAGCTGGACCAGCACGGGGGCGCCGTCCTCGAGATCCTGGCCGGCGGCGACCCTGATGCTGTGGCGGAGAGGGCTGGTGCCGAGAAGGCCTCTGCCACAACAGACTCCGCCCCCGCCGAGCCTCGACGAAAAAAAAATCCCGCGCACATCCGCTAAATAGGTTGTCCGCCGATCCGGGCGGCGGCTACTCTCGTCAGGCAGACCCAGCGGTTCAGGTGGCCGGCTGGGACCACCGAGGAAACGAAGGAGGGATGACCCTGATGGAGACGAACATGACGATGAAGGGCGCGGTCGAGACGACCTGCGCCTTCCCGCACGTCTGTGACACGTCGGACAAGCGTGCCGCGCGTGTGCGTCTGGGCATCCGCCGCCTCGCATCCGTCGACCGGGCGATTCAGGGGACGACTCTGTCCGCTACCGGTTTCGGACAGCTCGGTCAGGTCGCCGGATACCGGGCCCCCGTCGGCGTCTCGACCACCAACCCGTTCATCACCACCAGCCTCGATGCACTCCAGTTCCGCACCACGAGACCACCCGTCTGACATCTAGACACTGGTCTCACCTCAGGCCGCGGAACCCGACATCGGGATCCGCGGCTTTTCTTTGTCGGCCGCCAGCAGGACCGCAACCAGGCCACGCACGACTAGCACCAGGAACCGACATGACCACCACCGCACGAAAGCCGCATCAACACCCACCGACACAGCGACACCCGATGAGACCGACGACCCAGCGAAGTCAGAACCAGCGGAGCGCCCCGCACCACCAGCACGGGACCGCTCCGGACACGAGGGAGGTGACCGGACAGATGAGTACCCAGATGACGCAGCTCAGCGAGCTGCTCGACCTCAAAGCCAGAGCCGAGAGTCAGGGCGAGGCGATCCCCTGCCGGGAGTTCGACGCCGAGCTGTGGTTCGCGGAGAGCCCTGCCGACGTCGAGTTCGCCAAGTCGCTCTGCGGGAGCTGCCCGGCCCTCGAGGCCTGCCTGGCCGGCGCCCTGGAGCGGGCCGAGCCATGGGGGGTCTGGGGTGGGCAGCTGTTCATCCAGGGTGTCGTCGTCGCACGGAAGCGGCCGAGGGGTCGGCCGCGCAAGACCGACGTCGCCGCCTGATGTCCGACTGTGACAACGGACCTCGCGCTCGCACCGAGGCCCGGCCCTGCCGGGTCCTCATCACCGGGACGCCTCCCTGTTTTCAGGCCCGGAGTTTTCAGGCCCGGACCGACAGCAGACTCGTGGCGCCCTGCGCCACACCAGCAAGGAGAACCAGCATGTACCAGTCATTGCACTTCTCGGTCGTCCAGGCGGCTGTGGAGCAGCGCATCCGGCCTCGCCCGGTGACCGGCATCCGACGCAGCGCTCGGTTGATCTCGATCGAGATCCGTCGATCGCGTCGAGCCAACCACGGCGAGTAACCCGCCGGTGACCCGTCACACCGACCACCACGAGGACCAACCGGAACCGCACGATCAGCACGACCAGCACGACCAGCACGACCAGCACGACCAGCACGACCAGCACGACCAGCAGGATCAGCACCGCCGGAGGGCGGGGAGGCGCCGAGCTCCCCGCCCTTCCGTATTCCCAGCTATACCCAGCTGCGCCCAGCTGCGCCCAGCTGCGCCCGGGTGTGCCCGGGTGTGCCCGAGTGAGCTACGCCGCTCCCTAGTAGCGTCCACTGACATGAGCGGCCCGGAACTCCGAACCGAAACCGAACCGCGACCCGAGACCCGGACCGAGGCTCGCGAGCGTGCCGTCCAGGCATTGGTCTCGGCCGACCTGGCAGCGATCGTGGACCTCGTGGTCTGGGTCGAGGTGGTCGACGATGTCCGGGTGGCCCATGCCGCCAACCACCTCGGCCGGGTCCGGTTGCGCCCCGGTGGCCGGCACGAGCTGCTGGCGGGCACCGATCCGGTCAGCAACGAGGACCCGATGGCATTCCTCCCGTATGCCCTCGAGGTCGAGCAGGCGGGTCCGCGGCGGAGCAGCGACAACGCCTACCCTTATGCCGCCGAGCGCATCCTGTCGCTCTTCGACGACCCGAGCCGTAGCCCCGACCTGGCCGTCGTCCACACGCCCCGGCACTTCTTCCCCGACGAGAACGGCCATGTGGGCGAGCACGGATCGCTCGACGTCGTCCAGTCCCGGGCGCCACTGGTCCTGTCCGGCGCCGGGGTCCGCACCGCCGGTTATGTCGACGACCACGCCCGGCTGGTCGACGTCGGACCCACCATGGCCGCGCTGGCCGGCGTACCAACGCAGGACCTGCGCGATGCCGTGGGCGAGCCCCTCGACGGGAGCCCGCTCCAGGCATACCTGCTGCCCGATGAGCTGCCGCGCGCCGTGGTGGGCATCCTGTGGGACGGTGCCCACTGCGGCGACCTCCTGCACCTCGCGGAGAGCGGCGACCTGCCGAACGTCGCCCGTCTGATCGGCGGTGGCGTCGCGCTGCGCGGAGGTGCGGTCGCGCAGTTCCCGAGTGTCACCCTGACCAACCACACCTCGATCCTGACCGGGCTCGGGCCGGGTCGGCACGGGGTGCTGGGCAACGTCTTCTACGACCGCGAGACGACCGAGCGGGTCGTTCCCAACGACGCGACCACGTGGCACCGGTCGTCGGAGTGGCTGCGCCCGGCGGTGCGCACCGTTTTCGAGATGGTAGCCGACCACGTTGTGCCGCAAGGGTTCCCGCGCACCGCCAGCATCGACGAGGCCATCGACCGCGGCGCGGACTACTCGACGATGGCGGTCATCCGGGCGAGCGGTGCCGCATCGGGCGCGGGCGGGTTGGGGGACCGGTTGCCCTCGGCCGACGACTCACCGTTCGTGACCCAGCGCAGCCACCTCGCCGACGCGTACTTCCGGTGGGGCGTCAGCGTCGACGACCTCGGGCTGGCCCAGGCGCGGGAGCTGTTCTCGGACGCGACCAGCCTGCCGCGGCTGACCTGGTGGGCGAACGTCGTCACCGACGCGGGCCACCACGGCGGCGGCCCGCGTTCTGAGATGGCCCGCGACTCGCTGCGCCAGGCCGACGCCCGGCTCGGCGTCTTCCTCGACCAGCTCGAGGGCCTCGGGGTGCTCGACGAGGTGGCGTTCGTCCTGACTGCCGACCACGGCTTCGAGGGTTCCGACCCGTCGGTGACCGGTTCCTGGCGACCGGCGCTCGACGGTCTCGGCGTGCCCTACCGGGACGAGGGGCCGGGGTTCGTCTACCTGCTCTGAGCGGACGGCCTGGAACCGACGGTCCTAGGCTGGCCATGTGAAGGTGTCACTGCACATCGCCCAGGACGAGACGGCCGACGAGGTCCTCGGCTCGGACCCGTTCGCTCTGCTCGTCGGCATGCTGCTCGACCAGCAGTTCCCGATGGAGCGGGCCTTCGCCGGCCCGGCCAAGATCCTCGAACGGTTCGGCTCGCTCGACCCTGCCGGCATCGCTGCCGCTGAACCCGAGGACTTCGCCACTCTCTGCGCGACACCGCCGGCGATACACCGTTACGGACGCGCCATGGCCGGACGGGTCCAGCAGGTCGCGGCGGCGGTCGTGTCCGACTACGACGGGGACGCCGAGCAGATCTGGGCCGGCGCCTCGGACGGCGCCGACCTCGTGGCGCGGGTCAAGGCGCTGCCCGGGTTCGGGGACCAGAAGGCGCGCATCTTCGCGGCGCTCGTCGGCAAGCAGCTGGGGGTTCGACCCACGGGATGGGCCGAGGCGGTCGGCCCGTATGCCGAGCCGGGCTCGTTCCGCTCGGTCGCCGACGTGGTGGACCAGGACTCGCTCGACAAGGTCCGCGCGTTCAAGAAGGAGCAGAAGGCTGCTTCGCGGGCCTGACGTTCGCCCCGCAGCGCCGACGGGCGTCTGAGCCGGTTCCGCCGCAACACTCGACCACGGGAGCCAGAAATGTCCTCAGGAGACGGGGTCGGCGAGCGGCGGCAGGACGGCGCCAGGCATGTGGGCGGCGACGATCTCCCGGCCGCGCACCTCGCCGTTGATCTGGCAGAGCACCCCGATCCCACCGAGCCAGACCCGGTGGATCAGGAGGTACTCGGGAGGGAGGTTCAGACGCATACCGACGGTGTAGTTGGGACGCCTGGGGTCGTTGATGTGGGCGAACACGTCACGCAGCCACGGCCTGGAGAACCGGAACGTGTCGGTGCGTAGCGGGTCGATGAACGGCTCGAGGTACTCCAGCAGGCGCTCGGCGTCGACGTCCATGCCGGGCCGGACAAACCCCGTCTCCCGCAGTCCGGCGAGCGTCCCCTCGGCGTCGCCGCGGATGGCGACCGTGAGGAACTGGCCCATCTCGGGTGGGAGCCCCTTTGGGAGCCGGTTCACCGCGCCGAAGTCGATGACGCCGAGGCGCCCGTCTTGGAGCATCCGGAAGTTTCCGGGGTGGGGGTCGGCATGGAGCAACCCCACGCGACCGGGGCCGACGAGCAGGAACTCCATATAGCGGCCTGCCGCGGCGTCCCGCTCCTCGGGTGTGCCGTCGGCGATGACCCGGGACAGCGGCGTGCCGTCGAGCCATTCGCTGACGATGACGTGCTCGCTGAACTTGATCACGTGCGGGATGGCGAAGTGGGGGTCGTCGTCGAAGCCCTTGGCGAACTTCTCCTGCGACTTCGCCTCGAGGTTGTAGTCGAGCTCCTCGGCCATCCGGCTGCGCAGCTCGTCGAGGATCGGCTTGATCTCGATGCCGGGGACCCACATGGTCGCCATCCGGGCGACCCGGGAGATCTGCGCGATGTCGCTGAGCAGGGCGGGCCCGGCCCCGGGGTACTGGATCTTGACCGCCACATCGCGACCGTCGCGCCAGACGCCGCGGTGGACCTGGCCGATCGACGCGGCCGCGACGGGCGTGTCGTCGAACTCGGCGAAGCCACGGCGCCAGCGGGGACCGAGCTCGGCGGCGAGAACCGAGTGCACGGTCGCGGCCGGCAGCGGGGGAGCGCTGTCCTGGAGCTTGGTGAGCACGCTGCGGTAGGGGGCGGCGAGCTCCTCGGGGAAGGCCGACTCGAAGATCGACATCGCCTGGCCGAACTTCATCGCCCCGCCCTTGAGCTGACCGAGCACGCTGAACAGCTGCTCGGCCGTGCGGGCCTGCATCTCGGCGGCCACGATCTCCGCCGGCTTGCCACCGACTCGCTTACCCAGTCCCCACGCCGCCCGGCCGGCGATCCCCATCGGCAACGCCGCGAGCTTCGCCGCCCTCGTCACCGCGTTGCGGGGGATGTCGCTCACCTCGTCATTGTCACCCGGGACGCAACCAGTCCGCCGGTCGACCCCCCGGGCGCCTGCCCCCGAACGTCAGGTGAGCCGGAGCCGTGCCCCTCGCACGCCGGGTGCCGCACCCAGCGGCGGTGGTCCAGGCGCGGCCAGGGCAGGCTCGCCTCGACGGACACCCCTGCAGGGAGCTGCTCCCCGTCCAGGAGGGCGTTGACGAACATCGCCACGACCCCGGAAGCCAGGGCCAGCAGCGCCGCGTCCATCTGGGGGTCGCGGCCTCCGGTCGCCGCGTCGGCCCCGGTGTGAACCGCAAAGGCGGCCTGGGCGGCGAGCGACGGCCACCCGGCGTCGCGCTCGGCGCGCGTCAGGTGGACACACCGCAGGCACGGGAGGCCCGCGTCGCGGCCGACGAGGGGACCCACGACCACCCGGTCGCCATCAGTGACGACAGGCAGGTGGGGTATGCCTCTGCGGCTCCACGGGTCGCCCGCGCCGGCGTCCAGGGCCGCCGGGGCGACCAGGACCACGACGTCCGGTGTGCGCCCGTCGCCGCGGCGCAGGTCGGCGTCGAGCAGGTCGGCGGCCCACGTCCCGACGTCGACGCGTCCGGTCCCACCCGAGCGAAGCAGGTTCGCGACGGCCCAGGGCAGGCTCCCCACACCGTCTATGACGACATGTCGTCCCCTCCGCTCCAGCAGCCGGAGCGGATGGTCGCCGGCCCGCAGCCAGTCGAGCCGGGCGACCTCGACCCGGTCGAGCGTCGTCGCCGTGAGCACCCCGTATTCCCTCAGGAGCTGCAGCAGGCCCTCGACGCGCTGCCGGTCCACCCCGTCGGCGACGGCCGACGCATACAGCTGGGCCTCGCTGAGCGACCCGTCTACCCGCTCCAGCAGCGTCATCTCAGCCGGCGTGAGCCCAGACAGGATGAGGGCCCCCGACTCGGCACTCAGCCCGAGCTGCATCGCGTCCGTTCCCCGACGCAGCGGCCGGAACGACGCCTTGATCCTGGGTCGCGCGGCCATGCGGCGGACCTCCTGGCGGGGCGAGACGGGGATCGACGGGTCACTGGGACGGGTTCCCGGTGGGCGGTCGGAGCACCGTCGCACATTCGAGCGTGGTCGCCGCCCGCTCGTCCACAGGCCCCGGTCAGCAGGTCGGTCCGGACATGCGTGAGGGCGGGACCGACGATGCGGTCCCGCCCTCACGATGGTTGTGCCCGGCGGTCAGGCCTTGCCGAGGATGCGGTTGAGGTTGGTGCCGCAGACGGGGCAGACGGCCTTGGCCATCCGGCGCCCGTTCTCGCTCACCACGACCTTGCCCTCCGCCTCGCGCTTCGCCTTGCACTTCACGCAGTAGAACTCGCCTGCATAGGTCTCGTCCGTCGCCGCTGCTGTGCTGTCAGCCATGTGTGTCTCCTTGTCCGTGGCGGTCAGTAGCCGCTCTGAAGCGCTCGTGGTGGCGCTTGACCATCGCTCACCCTAGTCCTCCCTGAGCACGAAACCACGCAGCGACGACGGCGACAGCCGCTCAGGTGCCGGGCGGAGGCCGCGGCGGCCCGTGTCTCTCCAGCTGCCGCTCGGGCTAGTGTCGCAGTGTGCCTGACGTGCCGGTAGCCGCCTCGGACCGCGGTCCGGTGGAGGTCCGACGAAGCGGCCGACGACGGCGCACCGTCAGCGCCTACCGCGAGGGCGGTCGCACGATCGTGCTGATCCCGGCGCGGTTCACCAAGGCCGAGGAACGGCAGTGGGTCGACACCATGCTCGGTCGGCTGGCTGCCGGCGACCGCCGTCGGCGACCGAGTGACGACAGCCTCGCGCAGCGCGCCGCAAACCTGTCCGCGCGCTACCTCGACGACCGTGCTCGGGCGACATCGGTGCGGTGGGTGGCCAACCAGCGGGGGCGCTGGGGTTCCTGCACCCCTGCTGACGGGACGATCCGGATCTCGGACCGGCTCAAGGGGATGCCTGGTTACGTCCTCGACTACGTGCTGCTGCACGAGCTGGCCCACCTCCTGCGTCCGGCTCACGACAGGCAGTTCTGGACGCTGCTCGCGGGATACCCGCGGGTCGAGCGGGCGCGTGGGTTTCTCGAGGGGGTCGGCGCGGCAACGGGCCTGACGCTCGACGACGACAAGGCGGACGACGAGGCGGACGACGAGGACGACGAGAACGAGGACGACGAGGACGGCGCTACGACGTTGTTCTGAGGCATGGCGCCTGCGCGAGAGCTTCGGAGTCGATCTGGCCTGCGATGACGCTCAGACGGCCGTCAGTGCCGCTCGGGCTGCGGCAACCAACGGGGTCAGCTCATCGCGGCTTCCCGGCGGGAGGTCGTCCACCGGCCACCAGCGCACGTCTAGGGACTCCTCGCTGACCTGTGGTGACGATCCGGCCGGGGCCGTTGCGGCATAACGGATGTCGAGGTGCTCCTCGCAGCGTCCGAAGGCGCCGACCAGCCGGTGCCGATCCAGGTCGACGGGTTGCCACCAGACGCGGAGCCCGTCGATCCCCGACTCCTCCCGGGCCTCGCGCTCGGCTGCGGCACGGACGCCGCGGTCGCCGGGCTCGAGGTGACCGCCCAGCTGGTACCACTGCCGCGCCTTGCGGTGATGGGTGAGCAGCACCTGGTCCAGGTCTTCGTCCAGGACCACGCAGCTCGCGGTGAAGTGCGCCGGCGGACCCGACTTGAACAGTGCGTCTGGATGCGCTGCGAGGTGGGCCAGCAGGTCCAGCCGCACCAGCTCCTGCTGGGCGTCGCGGGCCCGGTATGCCGTCAGCACGCGTTGCGCGTCGACTGCCTGGACCGAGCGTGGACCGGTGTCGGCCACCGCGTACGAGGGGTCAGGCACGCGGCCCCGGGTTGTCCTGCGCACCAGGGTCGGTGGTGCTGGGGTCGGTGGTGTCGCTGGGGTCGGTCGGATCGTCCGGTGGCGCGTCGGAGGGGGAGTCATCGGCCCGCGGGTCGCTGAGCAGCGACTCGAGGGCGGAGTCGAGGTCGTCGGTGGTGCCGGCCGCGCGGCGCTTCTCGACGTATCCCAACGGGTCGTCCAGGTCGTCGCCGGTCGGGGCGATGTCCGGGTGCTCCCACGGAGCGTCGCGGAGCTCGATGCCCCCCGAGCTCTCCAACGCAGCCCAGAGGTTGCGGGCGTCCTTGAGCCGGCGGGTGCTGAGCTCGAGGCCGACCAGCCCGCTGAACGTCTTCTGGGCCGGGCCGCCGATCCGCCGCCGCCGCAGCGCCTCACCGAGCGCCGCGGCGTTGGGCAGGTGGCCTTCGGTGGCCTGGTCCGTGACGAGGTCGACCCAGCCTTCGACGAGGGCGAGGGCGGTCTCGAGACGACCTAGCGCGGCCTTCTGCTCAGCGGTCGGTGTCGGGGAGAACAGCTTGTGCTGCAGGGCCTCCTGGATGGCACCGGGGTTCTGCAGGTCCATCGAGCGGACCTGCTCCTCGATCGCGTCGGTGTCGATCCGGATGTTGCGCGCGTAGTCGCGAACGGCCGCCTCGAGCTGCGGACCGAGCCAGGGGACCTGGCTGAACAGCCGGACGCGAACGCCTTCGCGGACCGCGAGGTAGAGGCGTACCTCGGACGCGTCGACCCCGAGACCCTCGGTGAACGCGGAGATGTTGGCCGGAAGGAGCGCGACGTCCTCGCTGGCGAGCAAGGGCAGTCCGACCTCCGTCGCGCTCAGCAGGTCAGCCGCGAGGGCGCCGACGCCATGACCGAGCTGCGCCGAGAAGACGCTGCCGGCGAGCTTGCGTAGCGCGGGCTGCAGGTGCTCGAGCAGGCCCCCGACGTCGATGCCGGGCAGGTCGGGCACCGCGTCGCCGAGGCCCTCCTCGCGCAACCGGCCGAACTGCTCGTCGATGGCTCCGGTCATCGCTGCGGTCACGCCGTCGGAGACCGGCTCGACCAACCGGTGCCAGGTGGGCATCGTCGCCTCGACCCACTCGGCCCGGCTCCACGCCAGTCCAGAACCGGTCGGGGCATCCAGCGTAGTCACGGGGTCGACCCACATCTGCGCGACCCGGACCGCCTCGTCGACCTCACGCTGCTGCGCCGCGGTGACTGTCGGATCCGCCTGCACCGCAACGGTCTTGCGCGCGACATCGGTGGACATCCCCATCCGGTCCGCGGGGCTCTGGGCCGAGAAGAACTGCTGCATCTGGTTCTGCAGCATGGACATCATCGACGAGTTGGTCGGGTCGATGCCCATCTGCTTCCACATCTGCGCGATCGCCTCCCCGGGGTTGTCTCCGGGCTCCATGCCGAACTGCCGCATCAGCTGACCGAGGTCGGGCATGCCGGCGCCGCCGCCCAGTCCACCCGAGCCCCCAAGCTGGCGGATCAGGGCGCCCAGGTCGGGGCCGCCCTGTCCGCCGGACACGCCACCCAGCAGCTGCTGCAGCATCGCCCCCAGCTCTCCGAAGTCGCCGTCGTCATCGTCGTCGGAGTCGTCATCGAGCGGGCTCGGCGGGTCGGCGTCCGAACCACCGCCTGACGCACCTCCGGAGAAGCCCATCCGAGGACGGTCCACCGCGTCGGACCAGGGGTCCAACGGACCGTCCGAGGCAGCGGGCTCCGGGAGATCCTGCGACGTCGAGGGCTCGTCGGGGTCGACGGGCTCGCCGGTCGGTTCGGGACGCTCGGCCATGGGTGGCTCCTTGGGTGCGGTGCTACGTCGGCTGCTGGGAGGATGGTGCCTCGCGTGCGCCGCACAACCGACGGCGCCGCCAGATGCCGGGCCGCGAAGGTCGCGACGAAGCGGCACGACAAGACAACCACGGGGAGGGCACGCTGAGTTCCCCCGTTCGCCCAGCGCGCACCGGCCTCGTCGTCTCGATCGCGGGGCCGGGCGCCGTTCCGGGTGCTCCCGCCGTGCGGATCGCTTCGCTGTTCGCCGCCGGGATTGCTGCGGCCGCGGCCGCTCCCGGCAGCGGGCCAGCTGCCGATTCGCACGCTATCGCCGAGGTGCGCCTGCTCGCCGGTGGGCGTGGCCGGCTCCCCGGTGTGCGCTGGCGGCTCACCGATGTCGGCAGCCCCGAGGTCGCCGCCGCGCTCACCGGGTCGGATGTCCTGGTCTGGGTCGCTGCCCGGACCGACCTCCAGGCCCAGGCGCACGGCCGGCCGACCGACCGCCGCGCGGCTCTGCTGCGTACCGGTCGTGCCCTGGTGGTCTCCGCTGCCGCGCTCGGCGTGGGCCACGTGGTTGTCGTGACGTCGGCTGAGGTCTTCGGCGCGCTGCCTGACAACCCCGTCCCGCTGCCGGACGACGCGCCGTTGTCGGCTGTGGTCGATGAGGGCGCGGTGGGGGACCTGCTAGCGGTCGAGGCCTTCGTCGAGGAGTCCCGGGTCAACCATCACAACGTCCGGTTCACCGTGCTGCGGCCTGCCGTCCTCGTCGGCGAGGGCGTGGACACGGCGTTGACGCGCTACTTCGAGGCGCCGCGGCTGCTCGCAGTCCGGGGCGCTCGCCCGACCTGGCAGTTCTGCCACCTCGACGACCTCGCGTCGGCGGTCCGACGAGTCGTCACTCTGAAGGCCGGCCCGAGTATGCCGGTCGCCACCGTCGGTTGTCAGGGTCACCTCGACCTCGGACAGGTCGAGCAGCTCACGGCGATGCGGCGCATCGAGGTGGGTGAGACCACCGCCACCGCCACGGCAGCGCAGCTCTACCGGGTCGGGGTTCTGCGGAACCCGGCGAGCGAGCTGGCCTACGTGATGCATCCTTGGGCGGTCGGTTCGTCCACCCTGCGCGCGTACGGTTGGCAGCCGGCATACGACAATGAGACGTGTCTCGGCGTCCTGCTCGAGGCAATCGCCGACCGGCATGCTCGTCCCGGACACCGGTTCGACAGGCCCGACCGACGGGACGCCGCGCTCGGGGCAGCGAGCGCCGGTGTGGCGCTCGTCGCGACGGCGGCCCTGCTCCGGCGGGCCCGGCGTCACTGAGCCCGACCCGGGAGGCACCGTCCAGCCGACCAGCAGCCGACCAGCAGCCAACCAGCAGCCAACCAGCAGCTGACCACCATAGAGAGCAGGCAGCGATGACCGCGACCAGTCGCAGCGGCCGTTCGGCGCAGGTCGTCCTCGCCGACATCCGGGACACCCCGCTGTCGCTCGACGAGCTCGTCGCGGCGGTACGCGACCCGCAGGCAGGTGCCGTCGTGACGTTTGTCGGCTTTGTGCGTGACCACGACCACGGTCTGGCGGTCGAGGTGCTCGAGTACAGCTGCCATCCCAGCGCGGTCGACGTCGCGAACCAGCTCGTGGAGCGGCTGGCCGAGGAGGGCACCGTCGTCCGGCTGGGCGTCGTCCACCGGGTCGGGCGGCTCGAGGTCGGAGATATCGCGGTCGTGGCCGCGGTGAGCGCGGCGCACCGGCGTGAGGCCTTCGACGTGTGCCGCCGGCTGATCGACGAGTTCAAGGCATCCGTCCCGATCTGGAAGCACCAGACCTTTGCCGACGGCGCCGACGAGTGGGTGGGACTGCCATGAGCGAGGGACAGGTCACCTACCCCCCGGCGCCGGCGCGGGGTTCCGACCCACCGCCGGCGACCGACCGGGTGTCTCGCCGGTCGGCCGCGGTCCTCGTATTCGTGTTCCTCGGGCTGCTCGTCGGGGTGGCCGGCACCCTGGTGCATCTCCCCTACGCGGTCATGATGCCCGGGCCGATCTCGAACGTACTCGGTCAGACCACGCACGCGGACGGCACCGCGAGCGCGCTGATCGTCATCGACGGCCACCCCACCTTCCCGACCACCGGTTCGCTCGACTTCACGACGGTCCGCGTCAGCGGCGGACCGGGCTACCCCGTCAACGTCTGGTCGGTGCTGTCGGCCTGGGTCGACGCGACCGAGGAGGTCTACCCGGTCGATGCGCTCTTTCCTCCTCAGCAGACCCAGGACCAGGTGCAGCAGGAGAACACCGCCGAGATGGTCGACTCCCAGCAGGAGGCGACGGCGGTCGCGCTGCGCAAGGCCGGCATCGCCGTGCCGGAGAAGGTCTCCGTGGCGTCTGTGACGTCGGACGCGGCGTCTGGTTCGGCGCTGCAAGCAGGTGACGTCCTGGTCTCGGTCGGCGGCACTGCCATCGACAGCGCTGCAACGGCACGCGCCGCGATCCAGAAGACGACCCCGGGCGGGACGGCCAACCTCGTGGTCGACCGCAAGGGCGCCCAGGTCGCGGTCGCCGCCAAGACCGGCACCAGCGCCGACGGGCGCACGGTGCTCGGGGTCCTGCTCAAGGTCGACTTCGAGTTCCCGTTCAAGGTCACCATCGACGCTGGCGCGGTCGGCGGCCCGTCCGCCGGCCTGATGTTCTCCCTGGGGGTCTACGACAAGCTGACCGACGGTTCGCTCACCGGCGGCAAGAACATCGCCGGGACGGGCACGATCGCCGACAGCGGTGCCGTCGGCCCGATCGGCGGCATCCGGCAGAAGATGGTGGGGGCCCAGCGGGGCGGCGCCACATTCTTCCTCGCCCCCGCCGACAACTGCACCGAGGTCCGCGGCCACGTCCCGGACGGCCTGCAGATCGTCAAGGTGGCGACCTTCGACGAGGGCGAGGCCGCGGTGAAGAAGATCGGTACGGGCGACACCGCCTCACTCCCGACCTGCTGACGCTGCCGGGTCAGTCCTCGAAGGTCGCCCGTAGCGCGGCTACCAGCCCTGGGGCCAGGTCGCGACCGGTTGCCACCGCGTCGTCGGAGTCGTGCTCGCGCTGACGCAGCAGGCATACGGACGTGCCGTCCCGCAGCACCGCGGCGAGCAGCCGCACGTCCTTGCGGTCGGGATGGCCGGCGAGCGCATCGACCGCAGCCTCGGGGTCGCTGGGGAGGTCCCGCTCCGCGTCCGGCGGAACCACGACCCGTTCGACCACGAACGCGCAGCCGTCCACGTCCGGCGGCCAGGCGATCCGGCCGAGCACGGACTCGAGGCCGGTGGACTGGTGCAGCCCCTCCTGCTCGATCGCGGTGAGGGCGCCGGGCGCCAGGTCGCCCGGCCCGAGACCCACTCTCAGCTGGGGCTCGCGCTGCAGCAGGTCGGCCGTCCGCACCAGGGCGAACAACCGCGGCGGTTGGTCCCAGCCGGCCGCGGCGACGTGCCGCTCGGCGTCAAGCGCGGCGACCGACAAAGGATCGAAGACGGGGCGTACGGGCGACGTCACCTCCCCATCTTCTCGCAGGTGTGAGGGCATCCGGCCACAGCCCGCATTCAGGCTGGGTGGTGGCTGTGCGGAGCGTATGCCTCTGGTCCACGACCGGTTCACCGCTGACTCACAGCCCCGCACAACGATTCGGCAACGCTGCTGTGTACGGCGGGGACAAGGGGGCCGGGTGGGTCGTTGCTGGGTACGTATCCTTGGCACACCCCGGGCGCAGGGCGCGGGTCGACAGACAGGCATGTAGTGAGTGATCGCGACTGGACGGGCGAGGACGCGGGCTCCGGCAATGGATCGGCCGAAGCGGGCGGGTCGGCCACGGCGACCCGGGAGAGGCGCCGAGGGCCTTTCGTCACGACGATCGTGGCGCTGGTCGCTGTCGCCATCGTGGCGTCGCTGATCGCGCAGTTCTGGACCGACATCCTCTGGTTCGACTCCGTGGGTTTCCGGTCGGTGTTCCTCACCGAGCTCGGCGCCAAGGTGCTGCTCGGCGTGGTCGCTGGTGTGATCACGGCGGCGATCGTGGGCTCGAGCATGGTGATCGCCTACCGGACCCGGCCGATCTATGCCCCGACCGCCACGAACCAGGACGCTCTGGAGCGTTACCGGGCGGCCATCGAGCCGCTACGGCGGGTGGCGATGCTCGGGGTGCCGCTGGTGATCGGGCTGCTGGCCGGCCTGGGCGCCTCGGGCCAATGGGACACGTTCCTGCTGTGGCGCAACGGCGTCGACTTCGGCAAGACCGACCCGCAGTTCGGTCTGGACGTGGGCTTCTACGTCTTCACCCTGCCCTGGCTCAGCTTCGTGGTCGCCTTCTTCAGCATGGCGCTGATCATCGGCACCCTTCTTGCCGCGTTCACCCACTACATCTTCGGCGGGCTGCAGTTCCAGGGGCGCAACCGGCACACCACCAGTGCCGCGCGGCTCCACCTGTCGGTCCTGCTGGCCGCGATCGTCCTGATGCGGGCCGCGAGCTACTGGCTGGACCGCTACTCGTTGACCATCAAGAGCAGCGACCTGATGACCGGCATCCAGTACACCGACGCCAACGCGGTGCTGCCGACCAAGGCGATCCTCGCGATCGCGTCGGTCATGTGCGCCCTGATGTTCCTGTCCGTCATCTGGACCAAGTCCTGGCGCATCCCGATCGTCGGCGTCGTCGGCCTGCTGATCGTCTCGATCGTCGTCGGCGGGATCTTCCCTGCACTGGTCCAGTCCATCAAGGTCAAGCCGAGCGAGAAGTCGCTGGAGGCGCAGTACATCCAGAACAACATCAACGCGACGCGTGACGCATTCGGCCTGTCCAGCATCGAGACCACCGCCTACAACGCCGCCACTACGGCGACCCAAGGCCAGCTGCGCAACGACACCGCGACCGTCCCCGGTATCCGCATCCTGGACCCCAATGTGGTGGCGGCGACCTACAAGCAGCTGCAGGCGGGTAAGAGCTACTACCAGTTCCCCGACACCCTCGACGTGGACCGCTACGACGTCAAGGGCACCCTGAGCGACACCGTCATCGCCGCTCGCGAGCTCGACCTCGATGGTGTGCCCGCCGGCCAGCGCAACTGGCTGAACGACCACACCGTCTACACCCACGGCTACGGCATCGTCGCTGCCTATGGCAACCGCAAAGACGCCGACGGCAAGCCGGTCTTCTTCGAGCAGAGCATCCCGTCGGCCGGCGACCTGGGCAAGTTCGAACCACGGATCTACTTCGGCGAGCAGTCGCCCGAGTACTCCGTCGTCGGAGCCTCGTCCGGCTCGTCGCCGCGCGAGTTCGACTATCCCGACGGTTCGGCCGCCGGACAGGCCAACACGACGTATACCGGCCGCGGCGGTGTCGAGATCGGCAACATGGCTCGCCGCATCGCCTATGCGATCGACTACCGCGAGGCCAACTTCCTGCTCTCTGACGCCGTCAACGCCGACTCGCGGCTGCTGGACCACCGCACTCCACGCGAGCGGGTCCAGCGGGCCGCGCCCTGGCTGACGCTGGACGGCAACGCCTACCCAGCCGTCGTCGACGGGCGGGTGCTGTGGATCATCGACGGCTACACGACCACGGCGGACTACCCGAACTCGCGTTTGACCTCCATCGACACGGCTACCTCGGACTCGATCACGACGACCCGGACCTCGGTCCAGGCGATCAACGCCGGCCAGGTGAACTACATCCGCAACTCGGTGAAGGCGACTGTCGACGCATACGACGGGTCCGTGCACCTCTACAACTGGGACGCCACCGACCCGATGCTCAAGGCCTGGTCGGCCGCGTTCCCCGGCACGGTCCAGCCGCAGTCCGACATCAGCGCGTCGTTGATGGCGCACCTGCGCTACCCCGAGGACCTGTTCAAGGTCCAGCGAAAGATCCTGGCTCGCTATCACGTCACCGACGCG
The DNA here is from genome assembly GCF_039935575.1 of Lapillicoccus sp. Classification (GTDB taxonomy): domain Bacteria; phylum Actinomycetota; class Actinomycetes; order Actinomycetales; family Dermatophilaceae; genus Lapillicoccus. The sequence continues at coordinate 3,998 of NZ_JBDTKA010000069.1, read as the reverse complement.
GGCACCTTCTTCGGCAGCAACGACCTGTGGGACATCCCGGCCGACCCGACCAAGGACGCCCGCAGCGTCGACCAGCCGCCCTACTACCTGAGCATCGCCATGCCCGGCCAGACCTCCCCGGAGTTCTCGCTGACGACAACCTTCAAGCCCTACGGCACCCGGGAGGTGCTGTCTGGGTTCCTCGCAGTCGACTCCAACGCGGGGTCCACGGCTGGGCAGAAACGGGCGGGCTATGGGCAGCTGCGGCTGCTGCAGCTGCCCAAGGACAGCAACGTCCGAGGGCCGGGGCAGGTCCAGAATGACATCGCCTCCTCCAGCGTGCAGTCCTCGGACTACTCCCTCGGTCTGTCGCAGTTCCTCAACATCCAGCGACAACAAGGCTCCACGGTCGTGCTCGGCAACCTGCTCACCCTCCCGGTCGGCGGCGGTCTGCTCTACGTCGAGCCGATCTACGTGCAGGCCAAGGCCGACTCGGCCTACCCCCTGAACCGGGCCGTCATCGCCACGTTCGGCGACAAGCTCGCCTGGTCGTCGACCCTCAACGGGGCCCTGGACGCGTTGTTCGGCGGCAGCTCCGGCGCCACAGCCGGTGATACGACACCGACCACCGGGAACCCGACGGTCACGCCGCCGCCGCCGCCGGGTCCGGGCCAGACGGGGGACAACCCTGCCCTCACGAAGGCGCTCGCCGAGGCGCAGACGGCGCTCAACGATGCGGACGCGGCGCTCAAGTCGGGTGACTTCACCAAGTACGGGGAGGCCCAGGCCCGCCTCAAGGCCGCCATCCTGGCCGCCACCCAGGCCGCTCCGACGGGAACGGCGACGCTGACGCCCGGCGGGACGGCGACCTCGACAGCGACACCCACCGGCTGAGGCGTCGTCGAGCCGGCGGCTCACCGATTTGGTGCTGGCGCTGGGGATCCGTAGACTGGGACCTACCGACGCGGGGTGGAGCAGCTCGGTAGCTCGCCGGGCTCATAACCCGGAGGTCGCAGGTTCAAATCCTGCCCCCGCTACCATTCGGAAACGCACGAAGGCCCGGACCATCTGGTCCGGGCCTTCGCCGGTGACCGGCCCGGTTGCGCCCAGGGAGGTGCGATGCCTGCGCGCCGCAACAGTCGACTCCGGGGTCATCAGTGGTGCCCGATCGGGGCATACCGCCGCAACATTCGACTCCGGGGTCGGTCGTTGCGCGAACCGTATGCCGTTTCGTGGTGCGTGAACCGGTCACCGAAGCAGTGACTCATCTCGCACCCCCGACCGGCTCTTGACTGGAACAGCCCCCGGTCAACCGTGGTTGGCTTGAGTGTGAGCGCTCTCGAGCAGACCACCAGCCCGTCCGGCAAGGCCGGCGGCAGACACCGCGTCGTCGTCGTCGGCAGTGGGTTCGGCGGGTTGTTCGCGACCCGTTCCCTCAAGCGGGCCGACGTCGACATCACGCTGATCTCGCGCACGACGAGCCACCTGTTCCAGCCGCTGCTCTACCAGGTGGCCACGGGCATCCTTTCCGAGGGCGAGATCGCCCCCGCAACGCGCGAGATCCTGCGCCGCCAGGCCAACGTGACCACCGTGCTCGGTGAGGTGACGCAGATCGACGTCGCTGCCCGGACCGTCACGTCGCAGAGCCTGGGGCGGCGCGCTGTGACGCCCTACGACACCCTTGTCGTCGCGGCCGGCGCCGGACAGTCCTACTTCGGGAACGACCAGTTCGCGAAGCACGCCCCCGGCATGAAGGACATCGACGACGCCCTCGAGCTGCGCGGCCTCATCCTCGGCAGCTTCGAGCAGGCCGAGCTGGCGGCGATCCGCGGCGACAAGCAGGAGGTGGCCCGGCTGATGTCGTTCGTCGTCGTCGGGGCGGGCCCGACCGGCGTGGAGATGGCCGGCCAGATCGCCGAGCTGTCGCGGCGGACCCTTAAGTCCGACTTCCGGCACATCGACCCGACGATGACGACGATCACCCTCCTCGACGCAGCCTCACAGGTGCTGTCGGCCTTCGGTGACCGGCTCGGCGTGATCGCCCAGCGTCGGCTGGAGAAGATGGGTGTCGACGTCCAGCTCGGCGCCAAGGTCGTCGACGTCGACGCCACGGGCATCGAGGTCCAGGACCGCGCCGGCGATGTGCGCCGCATCGAGGCGATCTGCAAGGTCTGGGCGGCCGGTGTGCAGGCCAGCCCACTCGGCAAGGCCATCGCCGACCAGACCGATGCCCAGGTCGACCGTGCCGGCCGACTGCAGGTCGAGCCGGACCTGACCGTGCCCGGGCATCCCGAGATCTTCGTCGTCGGCGACATGATCGCCCTCGACAACCTGCCGGGTGTGGCACAAGTCGCCATCCAGGGCGGCAAGTACGTCGCCACCACCATCAAGCACCGCCTGGCCGGATCGCCTGCGGACAAGCCGTTCAGCTACTTCGACAAGGGCTCGATGGCCACCGTGTCGCGGTTCTCGGCCGTCGCCAGTGTCGGGAAGCTGCGGTTCGGCGGGTTCATCGCCTGGGTGACCTGGCTGGTGATCCACCTTTTTTACCTCATCGGGTTCAAGTCCCGGATCACCACGCTGCTGCACTGGGGGATCTCCTTCCTCGGCCGCGGCCGGGCCGAGCGCGTCATCACCGAGCAGCAGGTCTTCGCGCGCGCGGCGATCGAGCGCCTCGGTCCGGACCACCAGCCGCACCTGCCCTGACCCCACCGTCCGGTATGCGTCGCAGCAGCCTCGGACCCGTCGGTTATCGTCAGCGCGTGGCTGACATCGCATACCCCATCGCCGACCGCACGCTGCCCAACGGGCTGCGGGTCGTCGTCTCCGAGGACCACACGGTCCCGACCGTCACCGTGAACCTGTGGGTCAACGTCGGCTCCCGGCACGAACGGGCGGGGCGGACCGGGTTCGCGCACCTGTTCGAGCACCTGATGTTCCAGGGGTCGCGCAACGTCGCCTCGGGTGAGCACTTCTCGGCGCTCATGGCCGAGGGTGGTCGGCTCAACGCGACCACGTGGTTCGACCGCACCAACTACTTCGAGACGGTGCCCAAGGGTGCCTTCGAGCTGGCGCTGTGGCTCGAGGCCGACCGCCACGGTCACCTGCTCGAGGCCCTCACGCAGGACAACCTCGACAACCAGCGCGACGTGGTGAAGGAGGAGAAGCGCCAACGCTATGACAACGTGCCCTATGGCAGCGCGCTGCTCGACGTCTACGCCACCGTCTTCCCGGACGACCACCCCTACCACCACCCGACGATCGGGTCGATGGAGGACCTCGACGCAGCCAGCCTCGACGACGTGCACGCCTTCTTCCGCATGCACTACGGGCCGGGCAACACCGTGCTCACCGTCGTCGGTGACGTCGAGCCCGAGGAGGCGTTCGCGGCGGTCGAGCGCTACTTCGGCGTGCTCGCGGCGACCTCGCACGCGGTGCCGAAGCCGCCCCACACCCTCGAGCCACTGGCGGCTCCGGTGCGCGTCGAGCGTCGCGAGGCCGTGCCCAACGACCGCCTCTATCTCGCCTTCCGGCTGCCGCCCGACGGCACCGACGACTACTACGCCTGCTGCCTGGCCATGGACGCGATCGGTGGTCTCGCCACCTCGCGCCTCGTGCGCCGTCTCGTGCGCGAGGAGCAGGTGGCCACCGGCCTGAGCGCCCACACCATGGGTCTGGTCGACGGCGTCTCGCTCGGTCTGATCTCGGTCGACGTCGCTGGCGGTGCCGACCCTGACGCGGTCGAGGCGGCGGTCGTCGAGGAGCTCGAGCGCTTCGCCGTCGAGGGGCCGACCGCCGTAGAGCAGGAGGCCTCCACCGCCGAGACCGAGCGGGCCTGGCTGAGCGCGCTCGCCAGCATGGACGAACGGGCCGACGCGATCTGCCACTACACACTGCTGCTCGACGACCCCCACTACGTCAACACCTTCCTCGACCGGGTGGCGGCCGTGAGCCCCGAGCAGGTGCGGGCGGTCGCGCAGAGGTGGCTGACGCCATCAGCACGCGCCGTCGTCGCCTAC